>NZ_MDZA01000063.1 GCF_001816125.1 Hymenobacter coccineus
GTTTGCGCTACTTCCTTTTCCTTCTGCATTTGCTGAGCCGCGGCCGGCGTGGGGGCCCTGCCGGGGCCCTGCTGCTGGCCGCGGCGCTGCTGCTGGGGGCCCCGGCGGCCCACGCCCAGGTCGTCGACGACTCAACCAAGGTGCTGTACGGGCCCAAAACCACCCGCGTCATCTACGAGGCCGAGGTGTTGCACGACTCCACGGCCGGCCTGCCCGTCGATACCAGCCTGGTGAAGCTGCCGCAAATCCGGTTCTGGATGCACGATTCCACGTTTCAGCAGGATTTGGGCACGGTGGGCTCGGCCTCGCGGCCGCTGCTCTACCAGCCCAACTTGGAGCTGGGGGCCCGGCTGGGGCGCAACGTGTTCGATAAATACGCCCGCACGAGCAGCGACATCCCGTACTACGACAGCCGCTCGCCGTACTCGTTTTTCCGGATTTTGCAGTCCACCTCGGGCGAGCAGGTGTTTGAAATCAGCTACAGCCGCAGCCTGAAAAAGAACTTCAGCGTGGGGGCCGCCTACGAGCGCATCGCGTCGAATAAAATCATTGGTACCACCTCGGGGGCCGTGGGCGGGGTGGGCCTGGTGGAGCACAACAACCTGCTGTTCTTCACCCGCTACCAGTCCGAAAACGGCCGCTACCGCCTGCTGGCCAACATCAACACCAGCCGCCAGCGCGCCGTGGAGCAGGGCGGTGTGTACCCGCGCGACACAGAATTGGCTGACACTGTGGTTCGATACCCCGGCAACCTGTTCAACTATTCCAGCGAGCGGGTGTACTTGTTGCAGGCCCAGAATACCGAAAACCGCGACCAGTTCCACGCCTTCCAGAGCTACCGGCTGCTGGGCCGGGGCCTGACGGCCTACCACGTGCTCGATTTTAAGCACCAGTTCAACAGCTTCTCCGACGGCCTGCTGCCGCGCAACCCCGCCACCACGGCCCTGCTGTTCTACCCGGGCACGCCGCTGCGCACCCTCACCAGTACCCTCGACCGGGTGGATTACAAGCAGGTAGAGAACACCTTTGGCCTGCTGGGCCATACCAATGCGCTGGGCAACACCGCCGTGGAGTACCGCGTGTACGGGCGGCTGCGCAACGCCTGGCTGGCGGCCTATTCCGATACATCTTACGTTATTCAACCCACTACACCGAGCGGAGTGCCCACGGCCGCCACCCGGCTGGAGCGGGTGCAAAGCCGTAATTATCTCGAGGAGTTTGTGGGTGGTACGGCAGCTTTTAATTACCGCGGCAGTTACGCAGTGGAAGTAGCCGGAGAACTCAAAGTGCCTAATTTAGCGTTGTTGAGTGACAGTATTTTTCGAACGATACGCAACAGTGAGTACTGGCTGCGCGGCACGGTACGCACTGGGCCCCTATCGGGTGAAATACTAATCACCTCATATTCGCCTACGCTCACACAACGCGAATTTTCAGGTAATCATTACGAATGGCAATACGCAGATAAAAACGGTAACGCCACGTTTAAAAACACGTCAACTCAGCAGTTCACGGGCCGGCTGCGGCAGGCGCTGCCGGGCTTCGCCGACCACCTGTTCGAGGCCAGCGCGTCGTTGGTGAATCTGGTTAATTATGTATACTACGATTCGACTGGGAGGCCCAACCAACTTGGTGCCTCCAAGCAGCTCATTATTGCCTCGGCGCGGCACCGGGTGCGGTTCGGACGGTTTGGGTTTGATAACCAGGGCACGTACACCCGCGGGGCCGGAAATGAGAGCGAGGCACTGCGCATTCCGGCCCTCGTCACCGAGTCGCGGGCGTACTACCAGAGCTACATTTTTGGCCGGGCCATGTTCACGCAGGTGGGCCTGGAGTTCTATTACCAGTCCCGGTTCAAAGGCTACAACTATAGCCCCAGCACGCAGCAATTTTACTTGCAGGACGATTTTACCATCCGCAACTACGCCGTGGCCAGCGCCTTTTTCGCGGCCGATATCAAAACTGTGTCGGTGTTTCTGAAAGTGCCCTACCTCAACCAGGGCCTGTCCGGGCAGGGCTATTTCGCCTCGCCGTTCTACCCCGCGTACCCGCGCCGCCTCCAATTTGGGCTGAACTGGAAGTTCTTTAATTAAATCGCTGATTAAACTGATTAACCGTGATTTTGCTGATGATAAATTCCCGTTGTCAATGAATTAAATCAATGGTTAATCAGTGGAAATTAATTAATAAAAAAATCAGCGAAATCACGGTTAATCGGTTTAATCAGCGATGAAAACAATACTAAAGCTCAAGCTGAACACCGACCCGCGGTGGGTGGACATTGCCAGCAAAAACATTGAGGATATCCTCGTCGACCACGCCTGGTGCGAGCAGAAAGCGGCTAGCACCGGCATCAGCATGATCATCCACTACCCCGAAAAAACCCGGCTGGTGGACGAGCTGACGCTGCTCGTGGCCGAGGAGTGGGGCCACTTCGAGCGCGTGTTGGATGAGCTGCGCAAGCGCGGTTTTGCGCTGGGCCGCCCGCGCCGCGATGAGTACGTGGTACAGCTGCTGGCCCACGTGCGCAAAGGCGGGGCCCGTGAGCGCCAGCTCCTGGACCAGCTCCTCGTGTCGGCCCTCATCGAAGCGCGCAGCTGCGAGCGGTTCAAGCTGCTCTGGAACCACATTCCCGACCCCGACCTGAGCCAGTTCTACTACGAGCTGATGGTATCAGAAGCCGGCCATTTCGTGAGCTACGTCGACCTTGCTAAAGAATACTGCGCCGACTACGACGTGGACGCCCGCTTGCAGGAGCTGCTAAAAATCGAGGGCGACATTGTAACAAACCTGCCCGTGCGCGACGACCGAATGCATTGACAATGAGTGAGGTGGTGAATGAGCGAATGAGTGATTGTTATTTCGTAAATCACTCATTCGCTCATTCACCACCTCACTCATTCACTCCTTGAATCATCCCGCTTACTTCGCCGAAACCGATGCGCACACCGTCGGCTTCGGCGTAGGCGCGCAGCGTTACGGTGTCGCCGTCGAGCAGGAAGGCGCGGGTGGTGCCGTCGGCCAGGGGCACGGGCTGGGTGCCGCGGGTGGCCAGCTCCAATAGCGAGCCAAAGGCGCCGGGGTCGGAAATGGTGCCTGAGGCGCACACATCGCCCACTTCCAGGTTGCAGCCGTTGGAAGTGTGGTGGGCCAGCTGCTGGGCCATGCTCCAGTACAGGCCCTGGAAGGTGGGGCGGGCCAGCACCGTTTCGGGGCCCCCGGCGGGTGCCAGGGCGGCTTCGAGCTGAATGGCGAAGTGGTGGTCGCCGGTGGTTTGCAGGTAGGGCAGGGGCGCGGGTTCCTGCGCCGGCCCGGCGGTACGGAAGGGCTCCAGCGCATCAAGCGTGACCACCCAGGCCCCCAGGCTGCTGCCGAAGTTCTTGCCTAGGAAGGGCCCCAGCGGCGCATATTCCCAGCTTTGCAGGTCGCGGGCGCTCCAGTCGTTGAACAGGCACAGGCCGAAGATGTGGTTCTCGGCCTCTTCGGCGGCTACGGGCGTGCCCAGGGTGGAAGCAGTGCCCACAATAAAGGCCATTTCCAGCTCAAAATCGAGCTGCTGGCTGGGGCCGAAGGTGGGCGCATCGTCACCCGGCAGCAGCATTTGGCCCTGGGGCCGCCGGATGGGCGTGCCGCTGACCACAATGCTGCTGGCGCGGCCGTGGTAGGCCACCGGCAGGTGCCGCCAGTTGGGCAGCAAGGGGTTTTCGGGGCCCCGGAACAGCGTGCCCACGTTGACGGCGTGCGTCAGGCTGCTGTAGAAATCGGTGTAGTTGGCGGGCTTCACGGGGCGCAGCATCGTTACGTCGCGCTGGCGTACCAGGGCGGCGCGGGCGGCCTCGGGGTGGTCGCGCAGGTCGGCGTTGTCGTGGCGCAGCAGCTCGCTCACGCGCTGGCGCACGGCCCGCCACGCGGAGCGGCCGAGCCGCAGAAACCCGTTCAGCGAGCGGCGGCGAAACACCCGCGGTTGGGCGTCGCCCAACTCGGTGAGGTCGTCGAAAAAGCCGAACGAACTGAGCACGTACAAGTCCAGCACGTAGTCGCCAATGGCCACCGCGAGGCGGGGGCCCCGCTCGTCGGTTTCGAACACGCCAAACGGCAGGTTTTGGATGGGGAAATCGTGCTGGAACGGGATGTCAATCCAGGCGCGCAGGCTGGGGTCGTTCAGGGCGGAAGCGGACATGCAAAGGGGGTAAGCCCCTACAAACGAATACCCCGGGTTGGGGTTGCGGCTGCCACGCTGAGCGCGCGCAAGCTGCAACCCCAACCCGGGGTAAATAATTGTTGGTTAAAAGCTTACTTAGCCTCTACGGCCGTGATTTCGGGCACGGCTTTGCGCACGGTGTCTTCGAGGCCAGCGCGCGTCATCGGCGACATGGGGCAGGCGCCGCAGGCGCCCTCCCATTCGAGCTGGAGCACGCCTTCGGCGGTGATGTTGGCCACGCGCACGTTGCCGCCGTCGGTGGCCAGGTAAGGGCGCAAATCGTCCAGGGCGGCTTCGATGCGGGGCAACAGGGGATGGTCGAGGGTCATTGGGGTGGAATTAAAGCAGGCTAGCGCTGCATTTCTACAACGGTCGTTTTGGGTGCAATGTTGTTGCGAATACTTACTTGCCGGGCCACGGCCTCGGCTAAGTTCGCAAAGGCCTGGCCGACGGCCGACGTGGCATCGAGCACGGCGGGCCGGCCCTGGTCGCCGTCCTCGCGGATGCTCTGCACCAGCGGCAGCTGGCCCAGCAGGGGCACGTCGTGCAGTTGGGCCAGGCGCTGGCCGCCGTTTTCGCCGAAGATAAAGTATTTATTGTCGGGTAGCTCATCCGGCGTGAACCAAGCCATGTTTTCAACGATGCCCAGCACGGGCACGTTGATTTGGGGCTGGCGGAACATCTGGAGGCCTTTCTGGGCGTCGGCCAGGGCCACGCGCTGCGGCGTGGTCACAATCACGGCCCCCGTCACGGGCACCGACTGCACCAGCGTGAGGTGAATGTCGGAGGTGCCGGGCGGCAGGTCGAGCAGCAGGTAGTCCAGCTCGCCCCACTCCACTTCGGTGATGAACTGCTTGAGCGCCGACGAGGCCATGGGGCCCCGCCACACGATGGCGCTTTCGGCCGGGGCCAGGAAGCCGATGCTCATCAGCTTCACGCCGTAGCGCTCAATGGGCTGGATGAGGTTCTTGCCGTTGGGGCCCTGGAACACGTGCGGCTTGGAATCTTCCACCCCGAACATCAGCGGCATACTGGGGCCCGAAATGTCGGCATCGATGAGGCCCACCTTGGCGCCCGAGGCAGCCAGCGCCACCGCCAGGTTGGCCGTAACGGTGCTTTTGCCCACGCCGCCCTTGCCCGAGGCAATGGCGATGATGTTCTTCACGCCGGGCAGCAATTCGTTGTTGTTGCGCAGCGTGGTCACGCGCGAGGTCATGGTAATCACCACGTTGGCATCCTTGTCCACCATCGTGTGGATGGCCCGCTCGCAGGCGTCGTGGATGAGTTGCTTGAGGGGGCAGGCCGGCGTCGTCAGCACCACCGTGAAGGCCACGGTAAGGCCGTCAATGTGCACGTCCTCAATCATTTTGAGGGTTACGAGGTCCTGGCCCAGGTCGGGCTCCTCCACGTAGCTCAGGGCCTTAAAAACAGCTTCTTCGGTTATCGGCATCTTGGGTGCGGCGCCCGTTGGTGGCGCTGTGCAAAGATAACCCGCGGGCGGGGCCAGGGGTTCGGCCCCGCCCGGT
Source organism: Hymenobacter coccineus (assembly GCF_001816125.1). Classification (GTDB taxonomy): domain Bacteria; phylum Bacteroidota; class Bacteroidia; order Cytophagales; family Hymenobacteraceae; genus Hymenobacter; species Hymenobacter coccineus. The sequence continues at coordinate 5,728 of NZ_MDZA01000063.1, forward strand.
TAGTTATTCGCCATGCGGGTCTGCGGGCACCTCAACCTGCGAGGCCAGCACGCCGGCCGGCACTTCCAGCTCGCCGGTGTGGAAGTTGATGAGGCCGTTGCGCTCGTCCTCGATGTTGGTGGCCTGGGTGTACACGTCGCCGGCGATGGAGCGCTGGCGCAGCTCGTGCTTGAAGGCGCGGATGCTGTTGGTGCGCGCCTCGGCGTCGGCGGGGCCCCCGTAGTCGGAGAAGCCGAAGCCGCCCCACTCGCTCACAATCAGCGGCTTCTGGCAGCGGTAGAAGAACGGGTCGCCCACCACGAGCGGGAAGGCGGCGGTGCCATCCAGCTCGCCGCGCACGAGGCGGTCGAGCAGCTCCTGCCAGCGGCCCAGGTCGGGGGTGTAGAGGTGGGCCGTGAGCAGGTCGGACTGCAAGCGGCCGTGGTCGGAAATGTGGTGCCAGCCGTCGTTGTCCACCACCAAAAACTGCGGGTGGTTGATTTGCATATAGTGGTACATTTCCACGATGTAGGCCCGGGTTTCGGGGTTCGTGGCGATGTCCTGGCAGCCCCAGTCTTCGTTATAAAGGCTCCAGATGACCACCGAGGGGTGCGACTGCATCAGGGCCAGCATGCGCAGTAGCTCGGCGCGGTGGTTTTGGCGGCTGCGGGTGGTGGAGCTGTGCGGGCTGGGCACCTCCACCCACAGCAGCAGGCCCAGCTCGTCGGCCAGGGCGTACAGGCGCGGGTCGATGCCGGCGATGTGCACCCGCACCAGGTTGCAGCCCAGCTCCTGCATGGCGTAAAAGTGGCGGCGGATTTCCTCGTAGGTAGCCGTACCGGGCTGGTAGAGAATGCCGTCGAGGTACACGGGCGCGTTGTTGAGGTACACGCGGCTGCCGCGGCTCTCAATTTTGCGCAGGCCGAAGTCCGTCTCAATCTGGGCCGCGTAGCCTTCCTGGTCGATGAGCTGGGCCACGAGGCGGTACAGATTGGGGGCCCCGGGCTGCCACAGGCGGGCCCCGGGTACCTCCATTACCACGCGCTGCTCGCGCTGCCCGGCGGCGAGGCGCAGCGGAAAGTCGGCGGTGGCCAGCGGGCCGGGGGCTTCGTCGGCGTTGCCAAATACCTGGAGGCGCAGCGTGTAGGGCCCCGGGTCCTGGATGCGGGTGCTAAGATTGAAGCGCACCAGCCGGTCCTCAATCACGCTCTCGACGCCCACGCGCGAGCGCAGGCGGTTGCGCTCCACCATTTCCAGCCACACGCTGCGCACGGCCCCGGTCTGGGTTTGGTACCAAATGCCGCCGCGCTTGTACACGTGCGATTCCTGCTTGCCGCGGGGCGTTTCGGCGTCCATCGTGTCGGCAATGCGCACCGTGAGGCGGTTGACGGGCTGCAACAGGCCGGGCCGCAGCTCGAACGAGAACGAGGTATACTCGCCGTAGTGCACGTCCTCGCCCTCGATGGTGCGCAGCAAATGGCCGTTCAGCCACACGCGGGTTTCGTAGCCGCAGGCCCCAAACGTGAGCTGAAACAGCGAATGCTTGTCGGCGGCGTCGCGCTCAGGCAGGTGGAATTCGCGCTCGTACCAGGCCACCACCTGGTCTTGCCACACGGCGGGGTGGGTTTGGTCCTTGGCGGCGGCCATGTGCTCCTCCACCGAGCCGGGCCAGTTGGCAATACCATCGTAGGCGTGGCCCAGGGCCCAATCGTCGTTCAGGCCAACGTCTTGGTAGTCAACGGCGAAGCGCCATTCGCCGTCCAGCAGTAGGTAATTGTTGTCGCGCACCACGGCGCGGGGCAGGGGGTTGGCCAGGTGCGGGTCGTGGCTGAGGGTCGAAAACCCGTAGTTGGGAGCGGGGGGGAGCATGAATAAAAAATAAGGACGAATAATAGGATAGGGCCGCAAGGTGGGCAGAAACCACGAAACGAACTAGGAAAAGTTATAGTATAGAATCAATGGAACCAGGCAAAAATCCGGTCAAAAAAAACCAACGGCACACTGTATCAACGCAAAAAGCGGTCCTCCCGCGGCCGCGGCCCACCTAATGGGATTTGGCCAGTGGGCGAACCGCTTTTTGCGTTGACACGGCGTGCTACTTTAACTTCTAAAAGTCCTTAATTATTTACAAATCAGCGAACTTGTTTTTTGCTTCCGTTTCCGCAGCCAAGCCCGGCTAGGTTTTCTGCTTCTTCTTTTTGGCCGCCGGAAACAGGATATTATTCAAAATCAAGCGGTAGCCGGGCGAGTTGGGGTGCAGGGCTAGGTCGGTGGGCTCCTCGCCCACCAGGTGCTGGTAGTCTTCGGGGTCGTGGCCGCCGTAAAACGTCCAGGTGCCCTTGCCCAGCGTGCCGTGCAGGTAGCGCACCTCGCCGTCCTGCTTGGTGTCGCCCATCACCACCACGTCGGGCTTCACGAGGCCCTTGCGGAAGGCCGTGGTCTGGCCCATAAAGCCCTTGATGACCTTCTCGTGGTTCTGGGTGAGCATGGTGGGCACGGGGTCGTACTTGGCCGAGAAGGTGAAGAGCTGGAAGTAGTCGTTCTGCTCGCCCAGGCCCCGCTCGAAGGGCTCCATGTCGATGTTGGAGTACTCGTAGCGGTAGGGGTCGCGCACGAGCTGGAAGTTCTGGAAGGCCAAGCAGCGGTTGAAGTTGAGCTTGCCCTGGGCCTGCGGGTCGGCGGGGTCGCCGTCGTACATGCTCTCCACCATGTCCACGCCCAGGCCGGCCAGGGCGATGTCGTAGCTGTCGGTGGCCGAACACATGGCGAACAAAAAGCCGCCCCCGGCGATGAATTCCTGCATCTTCACGGCCACCGTGGCCTTCATCTGGCTCACCTTGCCAAAGTTGTTGCGCTTGGCGGCCGCCTCGGCGTCGCGCACCTGCTGCTGGTACCAGGGGTAGTTGCGGTAGGTGGCGTAAAACTTGCCGTACTGGCCCGTAAAGTCCTCGTGGTGCAGGTGCAGCCAGTCGTACTTGGGCAGCACGCCGCCCAGTATTTCGTCGTCGTAAATCTTGTCGTACGGAATCTCGGCGTATTCCAGCACCAGCGTCACGGCGTCGTCCCAGGGCTGCTTACCCTTGGGCGTGTACACCGCAATTTTGGGCACCTTCTCCAGCTTCATGATGTCCATGTTGGCGTTGGCATCGGCGATTTCGGCCAGAATGCCGCTGTACTGCGCCTCGCTGATGACCGAGTAGTTCACGCCGCGGGCGGCCAGCTCGGTTTCGGCCCCCGGCGTCACGTCGAAGGCAAACGCGCCGCCGCGGTAGTTCAGCAGCCAGTCCACGGGCACTTCGCGCTGCAACAGCCAGAACGCCACTCCGTAGGCCTTCAGGCACTCCTTCTGGGTGTTGTCCATCGGGATGAGCACGTGGTTGGCGCGGGCCGCCAGGGGCCCTAGCAGGCCGGCCAGCAGCAGCCAGAACGAAAGGGCAAGGCGCTTGAATAGCATAGATTTATCAGAGGGATGGGGAAATTATGGATAGCGTCCCGGGCCGTCATGCGGAACGCAGTAAAGCATCTTCACTGCGGCAATAAACCACGATTGGTTAGCGGGAAGAACACTTTATTGCGTTCAATATGACGGGTTAAGTACGTGCAAAAGAATGCCCCCGCAACGAGGCGGTGGCAATGCTGGTTCAAGTTAGGCGCCGGCCGCCGAACTTTGGCGCGGCCCGGGGCCCCCCGCCGGGCCCCACCGCCCGCCCCGCCGCCCTATGAACCTGCTCGAAAACATCCGCGAAGCCTTCCGCTCCATCCGCAGCAACCTGTTGCGCACGGTGCTCACGGCCCTCATCGTCAGCATTGGCCTCTTTGCCCTGGTGGGCATCCTCACCAGCATCGACGCCATGAAGAACTCGCTGAACGCGACGTTTGCCAGCCTGGGCAGCAACTCGTTCGAAATCCGGGCCAAGGGCTACAACAACCGCTCGCGCCGCGGCGGCGTGGCCGGCAAGCAGTACCCGGCCCTCACGCTGCTCCAGGTGCGCCAGTACAAGGCCCAGGTGGGCACCGAGGCCGAGGTGGGCGTGTCGGCCTTTATTTCAGGAGCCACCGAGATGAAGGCCAACGGCGAAAAAACCAACCCCAACATGCAGGTGGTGGCCGGCGACGAAAACTACCTGCGCATCCAGGGCTACAACCTGGCCCAGGGCCGCAGCTTCTCGCAGGGCGAGCTCACGCGCGGCGCCAACGTGGCCATCGTCGGCGACGAAATCCGCGAGAAGCTATTTCCGCGCCAAACCCCGGTGGGGCAGTACGTGACGGCTTTGGGCCGGCGCTTCCTCATCGTGGGCCTGCTGGCGCCCAGCGGCAGCACCATGGGCGGGGGCGGGGCCGACCGCCTAGCCCTGCTGCCGCTTGAAACCGGCAACCAGCTGCCCCGCACCGGGGCCCTCACCTACGCCCTGAAAACGGCCAGCACCCGCCCGGCCCTGCTGCCGTACCTGCTCGACCAGGCCACCGGCATCATGCGCAACGTGCGTCACGACCGCCTGGGCCAGCCCGACTCGTTCGAGATTGAGAGCAGCGACTCGCTGGCCAACACCCTCGACGAGCTATCGGGCAAAATGCGGGTCGGGGGCGGCATCATCGCCTTCATCACCCTGCTCGGGGCTAGCATTGCCCTGATGAACATTATGCTCGTGTCCGTGACGGAGCGCACCCGCGAAATTGGGGTGCGCAAGGCCCTGGGGGCCACGGCGGTCCAGATTCGGCAGCAGTTCCTCATCGAGGCCATCGTGATTTGCGTGCTCGGTGGGGCCCTGGGCATCGGCCTGGGCGTGCTCGGCGGCAACGGCGTGGCGCTGCTCATCGGCAGCGGCTCGTTTTACGTGCCGTGGCTGTGGATGATGGTGGGCCTGGTTATCTGCGTGAGCGTGGGCCTGCTCTCGGGCTCGTACCCGGCCGGCAAAGCCGCGGCCCTGGACCCCATCGAAAGCCTGCGCTACGAGTAGGACCGCAGATTTAACGGATTCTAACGGATGAAACGGATTTTCTGGGGTTCCGCCCGGGCACTGCGCGGGCTGGGAATTTGGGTGGGATCGGGCCTGCTGGGGCCCCGGCGCGGGCGCAGTCCGTGGCGGCTGGCCGGGCACGGGTATATACTATTTTGGAAGGCAAATTCGCCGTGCCGCAGGTGAAGCTGCCGGACGCCGCCGTGGCCCGGCGCATCAACCGGGCGCTGCTCCGGCTGATTGTTGGGGCCCAGACGGATAACGTCGATTCGCTGGGTACGGCCCAGCAGCAGCTGCGCCGGGCCGACCGCGAAAGCCGCTACGATGCCGAAGCAAAGGTTTTGCGCTCCTACGGCCAGGGGTTTGTGGGCGCCGACTACAAGGTGTTGCTAGACCAGCAGTTTCTGCTCTCGTTCGCCTTTGAATATCTGGGGCCGTATCCTTCGCAATCGACCCAACACGCAACCTTTGACCCGCGCACCGGCCGCCAGTTCCGGTTGACGGACCTCATCGCCGATGCCCCCGCCCAACTAACGCTGCGAATGCAGGGCGCCATCAACCGGCGCGTGGGCGAACACCTGGGCCAGCTGGCCCAGGTGTTCGCCAACAAGGACGAGATGACCTACTTGGTCGAGCGCTTCCATTGGCGCGCCGGCGCTCGGCGGGGCCCCATCGGCGCGGCCG
>NZ_MDZA01000064.1 GCF_001816125.1 Hymenobacter coccineus
GCGACACGGCGGCAGCCGGCCCGGCCAGCGAATCGGGCAGGGCCCAGGCCACTTGCACCACGCGGCTAGTGGCAGGCAGGGCCCCGGCGGGCGCGGGCAGCGGCGGCACCGCGGGCACGCCCACCGCCCGGCCGCTCACTTGCAGCGTGAACGTGCAGAAATCCTGCAAGTACCCGTCCACGTCCAGCAAATACGGCCGGCCAGCTTCCAGGTCCACGGCCACAAATACGTCGTCCTGGGTGCCCAGCGAGGTGCAGCTGAGCACGCGGTAGGTGGCGGGCTGGCACGGCTGCCCAGTCAGCACCACCAGCTGTACGCCGCGCACATCGCGGCACCGCTGCCCGCCCACGTTCACGAAGTAGCGGCCCGCAGCGGGTGGCGTAAACTCAAACCACTGGTCGTTGTGGTATTGGATGCACTGGCCGGTCAGGCGCTCATCCACGCAGCCGCGCTGCACGGTACAGCCTACGGTGCTGGAGGTTATGGTTTCGTTCAGGGCCAGCCGGCGGCGGTTTTCAATGTTGTCGTTGGCCACCTGGGCTTGGGCCCCAGGGCCCCAGCCGGCCAGCGCCAGGCTCCAAAAAATCAGCCGCCCCGCCCCTTGCAGCCAACGGCGGCGGGAGGCGAGGCGGCCATGGGGTTTAGAGCGGGCGCGCAAAGGCTACTTGGCGGCTACTTCGGTGCCTTTCAGGTCTTTCTTCACGTATTTGCTGGGGCACTTCAGCAGAATGTTGTCGGCCACGAAGGTGCCGTTTTGCATGGCCCCGGTGATGACGACCTGCTCCGAGGTCTCAAAATCCTGCGGCTTGGGGTTGTTATACACCACGCGCTGCGAGACGTGCGTCGAGTCCATCAGCGTGAAGGCGAAGTAGTTGGGGTCTACCATCGGGTCGTATTGCAGGCCGATGGGGTGGTTCTGGCCGTCGCGGGGCAGGCGGCCCACTACGTGCACCTTGGTGGCGTTGCCCTCGGCCGCGCGCTGGCGGGCTTCGCCGAAGAGCACGTACACGCTGGCATCGGCCGTGGTGCTGAGGATAATGCCCGCCGCAATGGCGATGATGGCAATGATGAAAATATGGGTCTTCTTCATAAACCGCAGGTACTAACGAATTTGGTGCGTAAAACCGGCTGCCGGGCAGCCGTAGAAACAAACGAAACGCCGCAACAGCAACGCGTGAAGGAGACTAAAAAATCCGTCCTTAGTTATTAAATCCACCTTCGGCGGCCCGCTTTTCCAGCCGGCCCACCTTGCGGTCGAGGGCGATGAGGTAGACGAGCAAGCCGGCGATGATGACGACCACGGCGGCCACCACCACGTAAATCTTGCCGCTGGCCCGCAGGTCGTCGGCCATGGCCGGCACATCGGGGGCCCCGGGCGTTTGGGCCCAGGCGTGGGCGGTGGTGCCCAGCACCAGTTGAAACGCGCCACAAACGGCCGCGAAGTAGCGCAAAAACTTATTGGTCATCGTGTTGGTGTTGGAGCAGCGTGAGGCGGCTGCTAACCTGGGTAAGCCAGAAGGAGAACAAAATCCAGCCGATAACGGCGGCGTAAAACACTGGCCGCATGGTGCTATCGAGGTCGTACTTGTTGAAACCGGGGTTGCCGGTTTGGCCCGGGTGCAAGCTGTTGCCCGAAATGCGGGGCAGAATGAACAGCAGCGGAATGGCGGCAGCAAACGCGAAAATGTTGTAGATGGCCGACACGCGCGCCCGCTGCTGGTCGTCGCGAAACGAGCCGCGCAGCACCAGGTAGGCCCCATATATAAGGAGGGCCACGGCGGCGGCGTTCAGGCGCGGGTCGGGCGTCCACCAGGCGCCCCAGGTGTAGCGGGCCCACAGGCTGCCGGTGGCCAGGCCCAGCACGCCCAGCAAAATGCCGGTTTTGGCCGCCTCGTGGGCCAAGATATCCAGCCGCGCCGAGGGCCGCCGCAGGTACTGCATCGAGTACACGATGGACACGAACATCACCATGATCATCCCGAACCACATGGGCACGTGGAAAAACAGGTTGCGCACGCTCTCGTTCACAATGGGCAGGCGCGGCACCGGGATGAGCAGCCCGGCGATGGCCGAGCCCACGATGAGCACCACCGCCAGCCACTTCCACACCGAGGGGCCCCGCGACTCAATCAGTCGCTGCCCGCCCCACACGCCGCCCGCCATCACGACGACGCTGACCAGGGAGATGATAATTCCTAACGTTGCTTTGCTCATAACCTACTGGTTTTAACCACGCCACAAAAACGGAAACAACAAGTACGACACCGCCGCCACAATCACGTTCAGGGCTAGCAGCGTGATGATGGCCTGCTGGCTCACACCCCGGTCGAGGCCGTCGAGGGCGTTCTTGCTGACTTTGATTAACAGCAAAAGCATCGGAATCATTACCGGAAAGCCGAGCACGGCCATCAAAGTAGCGCCGTTGCCGCCCGCCTTGGCCGCAATGCCCGAAACCAGCGTGAGCGTGGTGGCGAAGCCCAGGGCCCCCAGCACCAGGTTGGCCACGAACAGGGCCAGGTCCTGAATCGGGTTGCCCAAAAAGATGGTGTAGAGGAACAAGGCCAGCAGCCCCACGCCCAGCAGCAGCAGGGCGTTGTACAGCATTTTGGCCAGGATAATGGCCTGGGGCCCCACCAGCGTGTAGTAGTACAGGCGCTGGCCGGGGCTTTCCTGCATGAAGCCCTTGGCCACGGCGTTGATGGCGGCAAACAGCAGAATCACCCAGAACAGGGCGTTCCAGGCCGGGGCCGGGGGCTGCCCGCCACGCAGGCTAAAGCTGAGAAAGCACACGAACACCGTGCTGCCCACGTACAGCAGTAGCCCGCCCAACGCCGCCCGCTGCCGCCACTCCAGGCGGAAGTCTTTGGCGAGCAGGGTAGAAATTTCGCGGAGCAGCGGCACGGGCAGCAGGTTGGTTTCGGGCCGCAAAGATACGACCCGCGCCCGGCGCGGGGGTACGGCAATTTGCCCCCAACGCAATTGCGCCGCCCGGGGGCCCCGGGCGGCGCAAGGCCAATGGTGCGGCGGTGCGGCCGCAGTTACTGCACCACTTGCGCGGGCAGCGGGCTCTGGGAGGGGTTGAACGGCAGGCCCAGCAACTGGGCCGTAATGGGAGCCACATCTTGCAGGGCCATCTGGGCCAGCACTTTGCCGGCGGCAAAGCCGGGGCCGTAGCCAATAAACCCAGTCTGAATCTGGGCGTTGTCGGGGAAAAAGCCGTGGGTGCCGCCGTGGCCGGGCCGCATGGGGGCCCCGTCGCGGGCGGCGCTCATGGCCACGCCCCAGCACCGGGGCCAGGGCCAGCGCCGCGTGCGGGTCGGCCCCGATTCGGTCCAGTTCAGCGCGCTCCACCACCCGGAACAGCTTTTGCTGCTCGGCGGGCGCGGCGGCCAGCAGGCGGCGCACGTCGGCCAGCGTTTTCTTGTCTTTTGCGTCTTTCAGCATCAGAAACGCGGCGGCCCCCGAAGTGTGGAACTGGGCTTTCCAGGCCCCTTTCTCGGCGCCATACAGGCCGGCCTGGGCCAGCCACACGTTGGGGGCCAGCGTGGTGGTGATGTCCACGAAGCCGTGGTCGCCGGTCACAATCACGGCCGTTTCCTTGTCGATACCGGCCTTGGCCAGGGCCTCCACCAGGTTGCCCACCACCCAGTCGGCGGTGGCCAGGGCCCGGCGCACATGCTCGCCGTCGCGGCCGTCCTGGTGCTCGGCGTGGTCCACCCCGAACACGTGCAGGGTGAGCAGCGTGGGCTTGTAGGTTTCGAGCAGGTAGGCGGCGATGCGGCTGCCGTTTTCGTCGCCGCTCACGTAGTCGCTGCTCATGTCGCGGGCGGTGAGGGGCCCCGTGGCGCGCTGCTCAATCTCCTCGAACAAGCCCTTGGGCGTGGTTTGCTGGCGCACGGGCGTGAGGCGGTCCAGGGCTTTATCGAGCGACCACACCTCGGGCACGTTGTAGTCGATGGGGGCCCCGGCCGTCACGGGCCACGACACGGAAGCCGTTTTGCCCCCGGCCTGGCGCACCGCGTCCCACAGCGTGGGGGTTTTGATCAGGCTTTCCTCCCAGTACCAGCGGCCGGTGGCGCCGTCGGGCTCGAAGGGCGAGTTGTAGTAGATGCCGTGCTGGGCCGGGGCCACGCCCGTGACGAGCGTGGTGTGCGAGGGGTACGTCACGCTCGGAAACACGCCCCGCACGCCGTCGGCCGAGGTGCCCCGGGCGGCCATCCGCTGCAAGTTGGGCGTGGGCCACTTGGCCTCGCGGTAAAAATCGGGCCGGAAGCCGTCGATGCTGATGAGCACGACGTGCTTGGCCGGCTGGGCCCCGGCGCTGGCGGCCAGGCCGAAGCTCAGGCCCAGGGCGGCGAAAACAGTTTTCATAAGCGGCAGCAGGAAGCGGCGAACTTAAAAGGAGTAGCGGGCCCCGAGCTGGATTTGGTAGGGCGTGCCGTTTTGGTTGGTGGTGCCCACGTTCTCGTTCACGCGGTAGGTGTAGCGCCGGGTGGTTTGATTGAAGCCGGTGGCCGTGAGCAGGTTCTGCTGGCCCAGGTTGTAGTTCACGCCCCAGCCCTTGTTCAGCAGGTTGGCGAAGTTGAACACGTCGGCGCTGAGCGTGAAGCCCTGGTTTTTGTAAGTCCGGAAGGTCTTTTGCAAGCGCACGTCGAAGGTGCCCGAGAACGGGTTCACGCCCCCGTTGCGGTCGGCAATGGTGCCCAGGCTACGGCGGATGTAGTCGGCGGCGCGGTTGTCGGGGTTGGCCAGCACCTTTTGCATGGAGGCGGCCACGGCGGGGGCCGTATTGGGGTCGTTGGGGTCAAACACGAAGGCCAGGTCGTTGTCCGTGCCGGGGCCCCCCACGAAGTCGCCGTTGATATCCGAATCCACCGTCAGGGAGTAGCGCGTGCCGCCCAGGCCCGTGAAGCGGCCGCTCAGCACGAAGCCCTTCACGCTGGGCGAGGCCCCAAAAAACACCACCTTGTGCCGGAACTGGTTGTCGGAATAATTTAGTTCGCTCAGGTCGCGCGGGTCCGACTTTACGGGCCGGAACGTGGACGTGTTGGCCACATTGCCGTTGTAGGACGTGTTGTCGCGGGTCGAGTTCCAGGTGTAGCTGGCGTTGAAAAAGCCGGTTTTGGCAAAGCGCAACTCGGCGTCGGCCACCACGGCCGCCTGCTGCACCTTGGCCCCGTTGGTGAACTCCAGGGTGCGGCCCACCGACTGCGTTTTGCGCCCCAGCACACTGTTGGTAATGCCGCCCGCCGTGATGCTGGCGGCCGGCACGAACACGCCCCGGCCGGCTTCGTTGTCGAGCCGGAAGTAGGGCTGGTCCACCAGGTTGCGGTCCAGGTACACGTAGTTGTCGGCGGTGTACGAGTACAGGAAATTGGCCCCCACCCGCAGCCAGTTGTTCACGATGCGGTTCACGCTCAGGTTGGCCTTGTACACGTTGGGCACCTGCAAGTTCTTGTCGTTCAGATTAATGGTCGATACGTAGGGCACGCCGGGCAGCAGGCCGGGGGCCGTGCTGGGGTCGGCGCGGTAGGCTGGGAAGTTGGGCCGGGGCACGGGGTTCTCACCCGTCGAAGGCCGCGTCACGTCCACGGAGCCCACCAGCGTGCCGCTGTTCTGGATGTTGTTCACCTGCGCGTAGTTCACGGGGTTGGCCGAAAACAGGCCCCCGCCCAGGCGGATGATGCTTTTGCGCTCGCCCTTCACGTCCCAGGTCAGCTGCACGCGGGGCTGGATATTGTTCCAGTCGGTGGGGTTGCTGTCGGTGCGCAGGCCCAGCGTTTCGGCCAGCACGGGGTTGTAGGCCCCCGGCGTGCGGTAGCTGGTCAGGTCCCAGCGCAGGCCCACCACGGCCTCCACGTTGGGCAGCGGGTTGTACTGCACCTGGCCAAACAGCGAGGCGTTCAGCACGTACTGCTGCACCGACGGGATGCCTTGCAGCGGCACTTCGCGGGCGTAGCGCGAGGGGTTCAGGTCGTTGAATTCCTTGAGGCTGTTGAACACGAAGCGCCCGTTCTGCTCGCTCGAAATGTAGGTATCAAGGTAGGTGAGCGTGTTGTCGGTGCCGAAGGTGAAGTTGTAGCGCCCCTTGGTGAGGTAGGCGGTGTTCACGAGCTGCAGCTGGTTTTCGAGGTTGCTTTCGGGCGTGAAGCGCTGGCCCCCGAGCTGCACCGAGGTGCTGCCCTGGCGGCTGTTGGGCAGCAGCGAGCGCACCGTCACAATGGCCCGCGGGATGTTGGCCTCGGGCAGCGCTTCGCTGGTTGAGTAATCGCGCTGCACGGTTTGGTACTGCACCTTCAGCTCGTTCACCAGGTTGGGGCTGAACTGGGTGCGCAGCGAGGCCAACGTGCTGTTCTCGCGCGACTTAAAATTGCCGTACACTTCGTACAGATTGATGGCCGAGTTGTCGTCGGTGCTGGTCGGGTTATTCCAGTCGCTGTAGTTGTTGCGCAGCGTCAGCCGGTTCTTGTTGTTAATCTGCCAGTCGAGACGGGCAAAAAAAGTGTTGGCCAGCGTCTTGCGGCCAAACTCGCCGGTTTGGGGCCCCGCGCCCAATCCGTACTTGGTGCGCCCGATGGTCAGCACCGAGTCCAGCACCGCCCGGCTGATGCCCAGGGCGTTGGCGTCGGCGTCGGACTTGATGTCGGCGATGAAGAACGGGGCCGACTGGTTCTGCCGGTCGAGGGCCGTGAAGAAGTGCAGCTTGTCCTTAATAATAGGGCCCCCGAGGCTGAAGCCGTACTGGTTGGTGGTGAAGTTCTGGGTGCGGCGGTTGCCCCGGATGTCGTAGGGGCTGGCCAGGAAATCGGCCCGGTAATAGTCGAAAATTGAACCCGTGAAGGTGTTGGTACCCGACTTGGTGACGGCGCTAATGGTGCCGCCGCCCTGCCGGCCCTGCGTCACGTCGTACACGTTGGTGGCCACCTCAAACTCGCGGATGGCCTCCAGCGAGAGCGAGTACGGCCCGTTACCCACGGCCCCGGAGGTCAGGTTATTACGCGCGCTCACCCCATCAATCAGGTAGTTGGTTGACGAGGGCAGCTGCCCGCCCACGCTGCCGCCGTTGGAGGTGGGCGCCAGGGCGGCCAGGTTGGTAAAGCTGCGGTTCAGCGTCGGAATCTGGCGGATGGTTTGGTCGGTGATGGCCGTGCTGCTGCCCAGCCGGTCGATGCGGCTGTTGAGGGCGTTGCCCTTCACCACCACTTCCTCCAGGCCCACCGCGGCGGCGGTCAGCACGAAGTCCACGGCCAGCTGGTCGCCCAAGTTCAGGGACAACTCATTTTTCACCTGGGGGCCCGTGCCCACGAAGCTGGCCCGCACGCTGTAGGGCTTGCCCAGCGGCAGCTGCCGCAAAAAGTAGCGCCCCTCCACGTTGGTGGCGGTGGAAGTTTGGAAGCCCGTGGCTTCGTTGCGCACCACCACGACAACACCCGGCAGCGCTTCGCCTTTTTCGTCCACCACGCGCCCGGCAATGGAGGCATCGGTAGACTGGGCAAGGCCCCAATAGCCGCTCAAAAGCAGCCAAAACAACAACATCGAGGTTAGAACTCGGCGCATATTCATGTGGATTAAATGAAGGCGCAAAGGTTCGCGGACCCGGTTAAGGCAATGTGTCGGGCATAAGCAGCTATTGTTATCCTTTGGCCGTTGCGCACGGCTTTTCGCCCCGTCCGCAGCCGCCAAATCCTGCGCATGGGAGCGCCAGCCACAAAAAAGAGGGCCCCTGATCAAGATCAGGGGCCCTGTACAAATCTAAAAATCAGCGCAATCAGCCTAATCAGCGAACATCAGCGATTAGAAATCATAGCCCAGCGTGAGATAGAACTTGGGCGGGTTAGTAGTATAGTTTTCGCGGCCCCAGGCCACGTCGCCCTTGCCGTAGAAGCCGAAGAGCGTGGTGCGCACGCCCACCCCGTAGCCCACCAGCAGCGGGTTGCTGAAGTTGGTGACGGTGCCCGAGAACGGGTTGCCGTTGCCACCGAAGGGCACGGTGTTATTCGAGTTGTCCACCGTGAGCGGGTTGCCGCCCGAGTAGGCCGTGCCCGCGTCCACGAAGCCCGTGAACTGGAGGTTGCGCAGGAAGGCCGAGTAGATGGGCCGCCGCGACAGGTATTGCACAATGGGTATCCGCAGCTCACTGTTCAGCAGCAAGTAGCGCGAGCCGATGCGGGTGCTGTAGTCGAAGCCCCGCAGGTTGGTCACAAACTGCTGGTTGAAGATTTGGCTGGGGTCGGGCACCGGCACGTTGGGCTGAAACAGCACCCGGTCGTCCTTGTAGTTGGGGAAGAACCAGTTATCCATGCCGCCCAGGCGGAAGTACTGGGTGTTGGGCCCGAAGAACTGCCCGTAGCTGGCCCGGTTGGCCCAGATGATGGAGCGGTGCACCTTTTGGTAGTGGCGCAGGTCGATGGTGAGTTTGCCGAAGTTGAGGGCCGCGTTGTTGATGCCGCGCAGCTGCTGCAAGGCCACCTTCATGCGGGTGCCGCGCAGCATGTTCACGCCGGTAGCAATGGAGTTGTCGAACACCAGCTCAGCCTTGTAACCCGCATAGTTCTGGTTGTTGTCCAGGGCGTTGGAAAAGCTGTTGGAGAGGGTGCGGTTGAGGTTTTCGTAGCGCGGGCCAGCGCGCAGGCTCAGGTTGTGGGTGAGCGGGTAGGCAAACGTAATGGCCGCCTCGTGCCTCCCGTAGCGGAAGCGGCTGCCGTCTTGCAGGTCAAAGAAATAAGCCTGCTTCTGGTAAGCCACCGTCCAGTCGACGCGGTGCGTGAGGTTGGTATAGGAGGCGTTGATGTTGCTGGTACGCAGGTCGAACAGGCCAAACAGGCCGGCGTCGATGCGCTGGTTTTCCAGCAGGTCGTTCAGGTGGGCCCGGAATTGCAGGCCGATGCCCAGCAGCGGGTCCCACTTCGTCGAAGTGGTAATGTTGTCGGCCATAAACCGCGTGTCGTAGCGATAGGGCCCCGTCACCTGGGGTACTTCGGGCAGCACCTTGTTCACGGGGCGGCGGGCGGCGGCGCGGGCCACGGGGCGCACCGGCTCGTCTTCCTCAAACACGTAGTTGTCGGTATTCACCGCTTCGTTGGCCTTGCGGCGGGGGGGGCGCGCGCCGAAGACCCCGGCGGTATCGGTGGCGGCAGCGGGGCGCGCCGCGGCCTTAGCGGCGGCCACGGGGGCCGCCGAGCGGTCCTCCAATGTTTTCTGGCGGGCGGTTTTGGCGGCGGGCAGGGCCCCGGTCAGCTCAAACGTAGGGTAGGCGTAAAGCACGTCGCGCGCCTGTGCGGGAGCCACCATGGCCAGCGCCGTAGTGGTGGGGCTGTAGTCGAAGTCGCTGATGTTGGGCAGGAAGCTCGTCAGGCGGTCGCGCTGCTTGGTCGAAAGCGTGTAGCGGTAGAGGCTGCGCACGCCGCTCTCCTCGCCCAAGTACAAAATCTGGTCGTCGGACAGGGCCCGGGGGCGGGTTTCGTTGGAAATGGTGCTGGCCAGGATTTCCAGCGGCACGGTGCGCCCGTCGAGGTGGTAGAGGAACAAGTCGTAATTGTTCACCACATTAGCGAACGTGGCAGGCCGCGACTGGCCCAGCGAATCGAGGTAGCGGTTCGAGCTAAAGGCAATGCTCTTGCCGTCGGGCATGAACACCGGCTGCGCGTCGTCGAACAGGTCGTTGGTGAGCTGCTCGGCCTGGCGGCTACCGGCCCGCAGCACGTACAAGTCGTTCTGGCCGCCGCGCACAGCGCTAAACACCAGCGATTTGCCATCAGTCGAGTAATTCATGCTCAGCACCTGGTCGTAAGTGCTGAACAGCGAAGCCGGCCGCCGAAACGTTACCAGCGTGCGCAGGCGGTCGAGCATGTTGTTGCCGGTGGCGTCGCGCAGGTGCAGCGTCATGGTGCCCTGGGCCATTTCGGCCACGGCCACCTGGGTGTTGCCGCGCCAGGCCAGCACCGGCAGGCGGTTTTCTACCTGCTGGTCAGGGGTTTTGTAGCCGCCGCGGGCCACGGTGTTGCGGTGGCTGCCGTCGCGGCGGGCCACCACCACGCGGTAGCGGCCCAGCTCGTTCACGGCGTAGGCCAGTTGCTGGCCGTTAGGGCTGAACACGGGCTGCGAGTAGATGGTAGCCCGGCGGTTGCGCCCGCCAATCTGAAACTTAGCATCGGGCTGGGCCAGCGCGGCGGTGGCCGGCTGCGCGTTCAGGGACCGGTAGTAGGCCAGCCAGTCGCGCATGAAGATTTTGTACGGCACATTCAGCGACGAGCTGATGCCAACTTCCGCGTCGCGCGTAATGCGCGTGAGGTTCAGAATATTCTGGATACTGGTGTAGCCGTAGCGCTCGGCGATGTAATTCCAGATGCTGTGGCCCGACAGGCGCGGGTCGCGGATGAAGAACGGGGCTGAGCGGTTGCCGGTGGGGTACAGCCGCGTCATGTCGCGCATGTAGCCGTCCATGTCCACGCTCCAGCCTTCGGCGGCGTAGGCCGCGGCCCCGCTGATGAACCAGTCGGGCAATTGCAGCAAGTAGCTGCTTTGCAACACTTCACGCAACGAGCCGCCGTACATCATGTCGTTCAGCAGTACTTGCGTGAGCTGAAAGCTGATTTCGCGCTTGAAGTCGGTTTGCAGACCAGTGAAGGCGATTTGCACCTTGCTCATCCGGGCCAGGGGCGCGTCGCCGCCGGCTACGGTTTCGGGGTTGGGGTCGAGGCCTACATTGCTCTGCCTTAGGTCGCCCACCGAGTTGTAGAGCATGACGGTGGTTTTGGCGTAGGGGTAGTACCCAATGAGGGCCGTGACGCGCTGCAACTCCTTCTCGGCGTATTCCACGGCGCGGCGGGCGGCGGGCTCGTTGCCGTCGTAGTACATCACCGTGAAGTTCTGGGTGGAGTACTGCTGCCAGTGGAAATCACGGTACTGAATGCGCACCCGCCCGAACTGCTCCTGGGCCGTCTGAGCTCGCGCCGGGGCCCCCACAGCCAACAGAAACACCAGTGCGCACGCGCCCCGCACTGCTTTCTTCACCAAAGTAATGTTTGTCATAGTCAGCGAACGAACAAAAGCGGAAATTAGTCCGCCGTAAAAGCTAAAATTCCGGAGCCAGCGCGGGCGCCGGCCACAGGGCCCCGTAGCGGGCCAGGCTCACTTCAGGCCAGAGGTCGGCCTGGCCCAGCAGCCAGTCGGCCATCAGCGCCGCCAGCCGCGGGGCCAGCACCACGCCCTTCGAGCCGTAGCCCCCGCAGAAGCTGAGGCCCGGCACCGCGGGGTGGGCCCCAGCAGCGGCTTGCGGTCGCCGCACGGCGGGCCGCACCCCCGCCCGCTGCCCCACCACCGC
>NZ_MDZA01000065.1 GCF_001816125.1 Hymenobacter coccineus
GGCGCCGGGCGCCGGGGCATCGGGGGCGGCCGAAGCCGCTGCGCCCACCTCGGTTTCAATGACGGCGACGGGGGCCCCTACGGCCACAACCTGGCCTTCCTGTACCAAAATCTCAGCCAGGGTGCCGGCGTGGGTAGCGGGTACTTCGGTGTCTACTTTATCGGTGGCCACTTCCAGCACCGATTCGTCTTGCTCGATGGCGTCGCCGACTTGCTTGAGCCATTTTAAGACGGTGCCTTCCATGATGGATTCGCCCATCTTGGGCATCGTCATTTCCACTCGTGCCATAAGCTGCGGGGGTGTTTTGGGGTAAGGGGTGGGGTGGGATAGAGAGGCCGCAAAGGTAGCCAGAAAGCCAACGCCCCCGGTGCGCCGTGCGCCGGGGGCGTTGGCCGGGCGTGGGGCGCACGGCTGAGGCCCTGGGTTGGGGCCCCAGCCGTGCGCCCCACGCCCGGCCGAAGTAGGAATAAAACTTTCCATTCCGACGCAGGAAGAAGCTGCATGAAATCAGCCGAGGATAATACTCCGATTCCTTCTGCTCCGGAATGGCCGCCTTTTATTTGGGTAGCGCCTTAGTCAATGGCCAGCCGCGGAATGTCCTCCTCGCCCAATTCGTCGTCGGCCGCGGCGGTGGCCGGGGCGGGGCGGGAGGTAGTAAAGCAGATGCTGCGGTTCGAGGCGTACTTGTTGGTGGGGTCGTTGATGATGATGACGTGGCCAAACGTGCCGAACTCTTTGCCCTGCCAGAGCAGCGTTTTCTTGCGGCCCAGCGCTGGCTGGTTCAGCACGTCGGCGTAGATGAAGCGGCCCCCGCCGGGCCGGGGCTTGGCGTAGAGTACCGTGGCTTCGGTGTTGCCGGTGCACGGCGGCGAGCACGCGGGCAGGGCCAGGGCCCCGGCGCAGAGCAGCCCGCGCCCAGCGGCGCGCCAATGGTTGAGCAGGTTTTGCATGGCCAAAAATAAGGGGCGGCGCGGGCCTACGCCTGGCCCGTGAGCCGCTGCCACAGCAGCGCCAGCACCGACTGGGCCGTGTAGGTAATGTTCAGGGCCCGGCCGCGGTCGAAGCTAATCTGCCGCGTTATGGTGCCCTGGGCATCGGCCACGGCGAAGCAGATGGTGCCCACGGGCTTGTCGGGGCTGCCACCGCCGGGGCCCGCCACGCCGCTAGTAGCCACGGCCACGTCGGCGCCCAGGCGCTGGCGGGCCCCTTCGGCCATGGCCCGCACAGTGGCTTCGCTCACGGCGCCACTTGCAGCCAAGGTTTCGGAAGGTACGTTCAGTTCGCTCATTTTTAGATCGTTGTGGTAGGCTACCACGCTGCCACGGAAATAACCCGAGCTGCCCGGCACACCCGTGATGCGGTGCGCCACCAGGCCCCCGGTGCAGCTCTCCGCCGTGGCCAAGGTCAGGCCCTTGGCCAGCAGTAGCTGGCCGATGGCTGCCTCCAGGGTCGTTTCCTCTTCGGCAAAAATGTAGGAGCCCGCCCGCTCGCGGAGCGCCGGCAGCAGGGCCAGCATGCGGCCGCGCAGGTCGGGCTGGCCGTCGTCCGAGCCGGTCAGGCGCAGGCGCACGGCCCCCAGGCTGGGCAGGTAGGCCAGCTTGAAGTTGGGTGGCAGGGCGTCTTCCCAGTCGGCAATTTTCTCGGCCAGGTACGACTCGCCGATGCCCACGGTCATCACCACCACGTGCTCGATGGGGGCAATTTCGAACCGCTCGCGCAGGCGTGGCAGCACCTGGTCGGTCATTAGCTTCTTCATTTCGAAGGGCACGCCGGGCATGCTCACGAACACCGTGCCCTGGTCCTCGAACCACATGCCTGGGGCGGTGCCCACGGCGTTAAACAGCACTTGGCAATTGGCCGGCACCAGGGCCTGCTGGCGGTTCACGTCGAGCATGGGCCGGTTGTAGCGCTTGAAGAATTCGGTGACGTGGGCCAGCGTGGGCTCGTCCATCACCAGCTCGCTGCCGAAGTAGCGGGCCAGCACGTGCTTGGTTAGGTCGTCCTTGGTGGGGCCCAGGCCGCCGGTGATGAGCACCACCCGGGCTCGCTGCCGGGCCTGGTCGAGGGCCCCCACAATCTCGTCGGCGCGGTCGGACACCGATGAAATCTGGCGCACACGCAGCCCGATTTTGGCCAGCTCCTGGCCCATGAAGGCCGAGTTGGTATCAATGACCTGGCCGTAGAGCAGCTCGTCGCCGATGGTCATGATTTCAACGTCGGGCGGGGCGGGGCGGGGGGCGGTAGTGGGCATGAACGGGCGGGCACGGGCCCCAGGGAAAAGAAGATAAAAACGAATTTGGCGGGAAAATTGCGTCACTTTGTAGCCGCGCCGGCACTACGACAGCCACAACGGCTGCCGGGTTTTCCCGCCGCCCTTTTTTTATTGCCATGGCTACCCGCTTTGCTACCCTTTTACTAACCGCTGGCTTGCTGGCCGCCGTCCCCGCTGCCCGCGCCCAGACCGCCAAAACCACGGCTGCCAAAACCGCCGCCGCCAAAAAAGCTGCTGCCACCAAGGCGGCCGCTGCAAAAGCCGCTGCCGCCAAAGCCGCGGCCGCCAAAATCGCCGCTGCAAAAGCTGCCACGCCCGCCCCGGCCCCCGTGGCCCCGCTCACCGAAGCCGAAGCCAGCGCCGGCATCAAGGATGCCCTCACCAAGGGCGTGACCAAGGCCGTGGAGTTTGCCTCGGAGAAGGACGGCTTTAATACGAACGACGACATCCACATCCCGTTCCCGGAGGACATGCTGCTGATGAAGAGCACGCTGGGCCGCCTGCCGGGCATGAGCACGGTGATGTCGACGTTCGAAACCCAGCTCAACCGCGCCGCCGAGGCCGCCGCGCCCAAGGCCAAGGACATCTTCCTCACCGCCCTCACCAACATTAGTCTCACCGACGCTTTGAGCTTGGTCACGAGCGGCTCGACGGATGCGGCCACGCAGTTCCTGCGCAAATCGACGGAGGCCCAGCTCGTGGCGGCTTTTAAGCCCGACATCACCGCGGCCATCAGCCAGGTGGGCGCCGAGGCCGCCTACACCAAAATGACCACCCAGTACAACCGCATTCCGCTGATGACGCCGGTGCAAACCGACCTCTCGGCCTACACTACCCAGAAGGCCGTGGACGGTATTTTTATCCTCATGGCCCAGGAGGAAGCCAAAATTCGCCGCAACCCCGCCGCCCGCACCACCGACCTGCTCAAGCGCGTGTTCGCCACTAAGTAAAGATTTGTTTAGGGCCCCCGCGTAAAAAAGCCCGGCTGCGCTGTGCAGCCGGGGCTTTTTTACGGGCCGGAATGTTTGGTAACGCCACCGGGGCCCTAAAAATCGTCGTTGTCGAAGCTGCTGCGCCCGCCGCGGGGCGAGCTAAACTCGTCATCATCGTCATCGTCGGCAAAGTCATCATCTTCGTCGTCGAGCGAGCCAAAGCCGCTGCGCTCGGCGCTGTCGGCATTGTCGGCGTTTTCGGCGGCCACGTGCTCGGCTTCGGTCATGCCGGCCAGGTCCAGGGCCTCGTCGTGGCTCGAACCCGTGTCAAGCCACATCAGGTAGTCGGCGTACTTGGCCGACAGTTGGTCTTCGGGGTTGCCCAAGGCCTTGGCCCCGCCCTGGGCGGCGTAGGAATCGAGGGTGTCGTCGTCGTCGAGCAAGTCGTCCTCCAGGTCGTCGTCGTGATCAATCATGGCCGGGGCGGAATAAAATAAGGGTGGAAGATAAAAGCAGTAGCGGCGGCGAAGATACGCGCCGTAGCAAAACGGAGTTTCCCCAGAAAGCGGGTTTGGGACCCCGGAAGCAATGTTTTTTTAAGAATAGTATTATTAGCCGCGCCGCAGCGGTGGGCCACGGTGGCCCAGCAATCGAGAAAACGCGCCAGCGCCTAGCGCGGCCTGGGCCCCTGGAAGTCCGTCACCAGCAGTTCCGCGTCGCAAAAGGCGTACTCGGCTGGCACGTTGGAGCTGAGCAGCACCGTGCGCCCGGCGCGGGTGGCGCGCACGTGCTCCTGGAACCAGGCCGCGCCGGTGGCGTCGAGGTTGGTGGTGGGCTCGTCGAGCAGCAGTAGCGGCGCGTCGGCGTACAAGGCCAGACCCAGCTTAAGGCGCTGCTTCATGCCCGACGAGAACTCGCGCACCAGCCGCTGCCGGGCCCCCTCCAGGTACATAATGCCGATGAGGCCATCAATGGAAACGCCTGGCCGCAGCGGCTTGAATTGGGTATGGAAGCGCAGCAACTCGGTCAGCGTCAGCTCCTCCAGCAGGTCGAGGTAGGGCGCCGCGTAGGCCAGGTGCCGGGGCACGGCCTCCACGGCCAGGGGCTGGCCGGCCAGGGTATAGGCCAGGGTGCCCTCGGTGGGCAGCAGCTGGCCCGATAAGGTGTTGAGCAGCGTGCTTTTGCCGGCGCCGTTGGGCCCCAGCACGGCCGTGGCGCTGCCGGGCCGAAAGGTGCGCGTGAGGCCCCGGTAAATCCAGTCGCGCTGGAAGCGCTTACCCAAGCCGGTGGCGTCAATCTGCAAGTGAGGTATTAGTTGTCAGTTGCTGGTTGTCAGCGTGTTGATAAACTACTGACTGATAACCGAGAACTAGGTTCATCTAATCGGCACCCTCGTCGAGGCCTTTTTTGCCGGGGCCCTTGATAATGCCGCGGCTGGCGGCCCGCACAAACGCCACGGCCAGCGCGCGCTGGGCCGAAGCGGGCACCTCGGCCTCGATGCGGGCCAGGGCTTCCTGGGTGTTTAGGCCGCTCAGAAACACGATGCGGTACAGGTCCTGAATTTCCATCACCTGCTGCTCGCTAAAGCCGCGGCGGCGCAGGCCCACTGAGTTCACCCCGGCGTAGGTAAGGGGTTCGCGGGCGGCCTTCACGAAGGGGGGCACGTCTTTCCGCACCAGCGAGCCGCCGCCGATGAAGGCGTGGGCCCCCACGCTCACAAACTGGTGGATGGCCGTCATGCCGCCCAGAATGGCCCAGTCGCCTACCTGCACGTGCCCGGCCAGCTGCACGGCGTTCGAAATCACGCAGTGGTCACCCACCACGCAGTCGTGGGCCACGTGCACGTAGGCTTGCAGTAGGCAGTGGGCCCCCACCACGGTGCGGCCGCGGTCCACGGTGCCGCGATTCACGGTCACGCATTCGCGCAGCACGGTGTAGTCGCCCACGTGGGCGGTGGTGTGCTCGCCGGCAAACTTGAGGTCTTGGGGAATGCCCGACACCACGGCCCCCGGGAAAATCTGGCAGTGGGCCCCGATGCGGGCCCCGTCCATGATGCTGACGTTGGGCCCCACCCACGTGCCTTCGCCAATTTCCACGTCCGCGGCAATGGTGGTGAAGGGCTCAACGGTAACGCCGGGGGCCAGGCGGGCGTTGGGGTGAATGTGGGCGAGGGGTGAAAGCATTCTACTCAATTAACAATTAACAATGAGCAATTAACAATTATCAGCCAGCGAACAAGCGGTTGTCAAAACGCAATTGCTCATTGTTAATGGATAATTGTTCATTGAAGCTACGCGTTGTCTTTGCGCACGATGGCGGCGCTCATCTCGGCGTCCATCACCACTTTGCCGTTCACGAAGGCCTGGCCTTTCATTTTGGCAATGCCGCGCTTGACCGGGGCTAGCAGCCAGCAGTGGAAGATGACGGTGTCGCCGGGAATAACCTTCTTGCGGAAGCGGCAGTTTTCGATGCCCAGGAAATACTGCCAGTAGTTTTCAGGATCGGGCACGGTGTTCATTACCAGAATGCCACCGGTTTGGGCCATGGCCTCCACCTGCAACACGCCGGGCATCACCGGGTTGCCGGGGAAGTGGCCCTGGAAGAACTGCTCGTTCATGGTGATGTTCTTCACCGCCGTCACCATCTGCGCGTCCAGATAAATCACCTTGTCGAGCAGCAGAAACGGGTAGCGGTGGGGCAGCACCTGCATGATGCGGTTGATGTCCATCACCGGCTCGCGGGCGGGGTCGTACACCGGCACGGGGTTGGTTTTCACCTCCAGCATCTTCTTTTTGATCTTCTTGGCGAAGGCCACGTTGGCCGCATGGCCGGGCCGGGCCGCCAGAATCTGTCCCTTCAGCGGGCGGCCCACCAGGGCGAGGTCGCCCACGAGGTCGAGCAGCTTGTGGCGGGCGGGCTCGTTCTTGTAGCGCAGGTCCACGTTGTTGAGGATGCCTTCCTTCTTAACGCTCACGCGGGGCTTGCCCAGCATTTTGGCCAAGTCATTCAACTCCTCGTCGGCCACCACGCGGTCCACCACCACAATGGCGTTGCTCAAATCGCCGCCTTTGATGAGGTTGGACTTGTAGAGGTGCTCTAGCTCGTGCAGGAAGCAAAAGGTGCGCGACGAGGCTATCTCGTTGGCAAACTGCCCGATGTCGGCCAGCGTGGCGTGCTGCGAGCCCAGCACCGGCGAGTTGTAGTCTACCATCACCGTGAGGCGGTAGTCGGAAAGCGGCAGGGCGGCAATTTCCACGCCCCGGGCGTTGTCCATGTACCGGATGGTGTCCGGAATTTCGTAGTAGTTGCGCAGCGCGTTCTGCTCCTCGAGGCCCACACCCTGCAGGGCGTGGATGAACTCGGCCGCCGAGCCGTCCATAATGGGTGGCTCGGGGCCTGAGAGCTGAATGAGCACGTTGTCGAGTTGCAGGCCCACCAGGGCGGCCAGCGTGTGCTCCACGGTGTTCACGCGGGCCCCGTTCTGCTCGATGGTGGTGCCCCGCGAGAGGTCCACCACGTTGTCCACGTCGGCGTCGACGATGGGTTGGCCGGGCAAATCCACGCGTTGGAACTTGTAGCCGTGGCCGATGGGGGCAGGGCAGAAGGTCATCGTGGCCTCCACGCCGGTGTGCAGCCCAATGCCGCGCACCGTCACGGGCGCTTTGATGGTGTGTTGCTTATCGTTCATTCTGGTGAGTTGTCAGGTGCTAACCGCCGGTTGGTGCGCGTAGAAAGGCCGCAAGCCTGGCCCACGAACCACTATTGCCTAGCCCCTAAGGGGCTGCAAAGCTAGGGCTTTTCCGGCGCCTTTGCTGCCTGTTCGAGGCGTTCGACGCGGTGCAGGATTTCGGGCAGGTTGCGGTACACCACCAGCACCCGCTGGCTTTGCTTGAGGTCGAGGGCGGGGCGGCCCTGGAGAATTTGGCCTTCTTGCTTCACCGATTTGTGCACGCCGGTTTGGGCCGCGAGGGTGGTGCGGTTGGCCAGCGTAACGTGGCCCACCACGCCCACCTGCCCACCCAGCAGGCAGTAATCGCCAATTTTCGTCGAGCCCGAAATGCCCGTTTGGCCTGCAATGACGGTGTGGCGGCCGATTTCCACGTTGTGGCCCACCTGCACCAGGTTGTCGATTTTGCTGCCCTCGCCCACCCGCGTCGTGCCCATGGTGGCGCAGTCCACGGTGGTGTTGGCCCCGATGCTCACGTAGTCGCCGAGCACCACGTTGCCGATCTGGGGGATGGGGAGGTAGCTGCCGTCAGGCTGCGGGGCGAAGCCGAAGCCGTCGGTGCCCACCACGGCCCCGGCCTTGACGACGCAGAACCGGCCAATGACCGTATCGGGGTAGATTTTAGCCCCCGCGTGGATTACGCTGCCCTCGCCAATCGTTACCCGGTCGCCGATGTAAGCGTGCGGAAACACCAGCACGTCGGGCCCCAGCCGGCAATCCTCGCCGATGTAGGAGAAGGCCCCGCGGTAGTGCCCGGGCCCTACGGTGGCCGTGGCGGCCAGGTACGACGGCTCTTCCACGCCGCGCTTGCCGGTGCGCGTGGCCTGGGCATAAAATTCGAGCAGCTTGGTAAAGGCCGAGTAGGGGTCGGCCACCCGCACCAGGGCGGCGGCCACCGGGTGGCGCAGCACCAAGTCGGGGCTCACAATCACGGCCGAGGCCTGGGTGTCGTAGAGGAAGTGCTCGTACTTGGGGTTGGAAAGGAAAGCCAGGGCCCCGGCCTGGGCTTCCTCAATTTTGGCCAGGCTGGCCACGCGCCGGGTGGCGTCGCCTTCCACCTGGCCCCCGACGACGTCGGCAATTTGCTGAACGGTAAATTCCATAGGCGGGCAAAATTAGCGGGATTAGCGCTTAGGCGTTGGCTGTTAGCCGTTAGCTCTTCTTTAGCGCAAAAGCTAACGGCTAACAGCCAACGGCTAAGCGCTTAAATAATTTCCTTTGGGTAGCAGATGTAGAACTTGTCCACCCGCTGGCTCAGGGCCCTAATGTTGGGCAGGTCCGAGGCGTCCATCACGTTCACCACCTCGCCTTTTTTGGTGAGGATGTTGATGGGTTCCTGGCTGCGGGCGTCGTAGGCGCTGTTGCTCAGGCGGCCGGCAATCATGAGCAGGGCGGCCTCGGCGGGCGGCAACCGGAAGTGCTCGGCAATGAGCTCCTGGATGCCGAGCTTGAAGTCGTCGTCGAACGGCGTGGGCGCAATCACGATTTTCAGCAGGTTGCGGTTCAACAGGCTCTTGGCCAGGTAGCTGAGCACTACGTCGGGGTGGGCGGCCCAGCCCTTCACCGCCGACCAGATATCGTAGTCATCGAGGTCCACGAAGCGGCTCAGGATTTTGGGGTCGGCGGCGAAGTCGGCCAGCGATACGGCCCGGCCCAGGAAGTAGGCCAGGCAGGGGTTGGCCGGCACCGCCACGCCCTGGCGGGTGAGGTCGCGGGCGCGCTGCACCGTGCGGATCACCATCTGCTCGGCACTGGTCACCGTTTTGTGCAGGTACACTTGCCAGTACATCAGCCGGCGGCTCACCAAAAAGTTCTCGACCGAGTACACGGCTTTTTCCTCCAGCACCAGCTGCTCGTCGGCCACGCGCAGCATTTTGATGAGGCGGTCGGCGCCCGGGCGGCCCTCCTCCACGCCGGTATAGAAGGAGTCGCGGTTGAGGTAGTCGAGCCGGTCCATGTCGAGCTGGCTGCTCACGAGCTGGTGGAAAAACGGCCGGCTGTACGTCCCTTCAAAGATTTCGATGGCCAGCGTGAGCCGCCCGCCGAACGCATCGTTGAGCCGCCGCATGAGGAACAGCGAGAGCTGCTCGTGGGGCACGTCCTGGAAAATCGCCGTTTCCAGGGCGTGCGACAGGGGCCCGTGGCCGATGTCGTGCAGCAGGATGGCGGCCAGCGCGGCCTCGCCCTCGGCG
This sequence comes from Hymenobacter coccineus, assembly GCF_001816125.1. Classification (GTDB taxonomy): domain Bacteria; phylum Bacteroidota; class Bacteroidia; order Cytophagales; family Hymenobacteraceae; genus Hymenobacter; species Hymenobacter coccineus. The sequence goes on from NZ_MDZA01000065.1 coordinate 9,124, forward strand.
GCCGAAATAACCACGCCCTTGTCTTTGAGGGTGCGCAGGGCCAGCTGCATCAGGTGCATGGCCCCCAGCGCGTGGTGGAAGCGCGTGTGCAGGGCCCCCGGGTACACAAACCCCGTAAGGCCCAGCTGCTGGATGCGCCGCAGCCGCTGGAAGTACGGGTGTTCGATGAGGTCGAACAGCAGCTCGGTGGGGATGGTGACGAACCCGTACACCGGGTCGTTGAAAATCTTTTTCTTGTTCACGGGCAAAACGGGCGCATTGGGCCCCACAAAAGAACGACGCGGGGCCCAACTACCGCCACTGGGGCACCGGCCGCTGCCCTTTGGGGCCCCCGGGCGCCGGGCGCGCCGGCCCGGACGAAACAACCCAACCGCCGGTTTTTCGGTACTGTTGAGCGATTACGCGCCGCGCCGGGTACTTATTCCGGCGCGTTTGCCGTTAAGCTTTCTGCGGGCCGCTGTTGCGGCGCGCGGCAACACCCGCGGCGGGCCCCAGGGCCCCCGCCCAAGTTCCTATTACCTATGCAAACCACGATTCTCTGGGCCGACGACGAAATTGACCTGCTCAAGCCCCACATTTTATTCCTTAAAGAGAAAGGCTACGACGTGACCCCCGTGAACAGCGGGGCCGACGCCATTGAGGAAATTCAGGAGAAGACCTACGATTTAGTGTTCCTCGACGAGAACATGCCCGGCCTCACCGGCCTGCAAACCCTCACCGAAATTAAGGCCATTCGCCCCACCGTGCCGGTGGTGATGATCACCAAGAGCGAGGAGGAACACATTATGGAAGAGGCCATCGGCTCGAAAATCGCCGACTACCTCATCAAGCCCGTCAACCCCAGCCAGATATTGCTGTCGGTGAAAAAGGTGCTCGACAACAAGCGCCTGGTGACCGAAAAAACCAATTCGGGCTACCAGCGCGACTTCCGCCAGCTGGGCATGCAGCTTTCCGACCGCCTCTCGCCCGCCGAGTGGGCCGAGGTGTACAAGAAGCTGGTGTACTGGGAGTTGGAGATTAACGAAACCGAAGGCAAGAGCATGGCCGAGGTGTTCAACATGCAGAAGGACGAGGCCAACACGTACTTCGGCCGCTTCATCACCGAGAGCTACGAGGACTGGGTGAACGGCGACGACAAGGACGCGCCCCTCATGTCGCACCAGCTCTTCAAGGAGCGCGTGTTCCCGACGCTGAAGGCCACCGGCGACACGCCCGTGTACTTCGTGCTGATCGACAACCTGCGCTACGACCAGTGGAAGGTGCTCGAGCCCATCATCAACGAGCTGTTCACAGTGGACAGCGAGGAGATGTACTACGCCATCCTGCCCACCACCACGGCCTACGCCCGGAACGCCATCTTCTCGGGCATGATGCCGAGCGAGATTCAGAAGAAATACCCCAACCTGTGGGTAGACGACCAGGACGACGAGGGCAAGAACCTGCACGAGGCGGAGTTCATGGAAATCAACTTCCAGAAGAACAACCAGAAGTACCGCCACAGCTATAACAAAGTGACCAACTTGCAGGCCGGCAAGGACTTGCTGGGCAAGATGAGCAACCTGCACAACAACTACAAGTGCAACGTCATCGTGTACAACTTCGTGGATATGCTCTCGCACGCCCGCACCGACATGGCGATGATTCGGGAGCTAGCAGCCGACGAATCGGCCTACCGCAGCCTCACCCGCTCGTGGTTCCTGCACTCGCCGCTCTACGAGATGCTGCAAGTCATTGCCGAGAAAAAGGGTAAGCTCATCATCACCACCGACCACGGCACCATCCGCTGCAAGCGGCCCTACAAAATTGTGGGCGACCGCAACACCAACACCAACCTGCGCTACAAGCACGGCCGCAACCTGGGCTTCGACGAGTCGCGCGACGTGTACGTGGTGCGCAAGCCGGAGCGCATTTTCCTGCCCCGCGAGAACGTGAGCACCGCTTACGTGTTCACCGTCGGCGACTATTTCTTCGCCTACCCGAACAACTACAACTACTACGTGAACTACTACAAGGACACGTTCCAGCACGGCGGCATCTCGCTGGAGGAGTGCATCATTCCCTATATCACGCTCACGGCCAAGGGCTAAGGGTAGCTATTAAATTGAAGATTATGAAAAATTTCCTGCTTGCCGGGGCCCTGGTGCTGGGCCTGTCGGCCACGGCCCGCGCCCAAACCGCGCCGCCGCCCGCCGCCA
>NZ_MDZA01000066.1 GCF_001816125.1 Hymenobacter coccineus
CCGGCCTGGTGCGCTGGCCCAACCTGCTCATCATGCTGCTGAGCCTGGCGCTGGTGCGGGCGGGGCTGCTGCTGCCGGGGCAGCTGGGGGCCCTGCTGGCCCCGCGCTTCGGCCTGCTGGTGCTGAGCGCCCTGCTGGTGGCGGCGGCCGGCTACATCATCAACGATTACTACGACGTGAAGATTGACGCCATCAACCGGCCCGACCGGCTGGTGGTGGGGCGCGTGGTGCGGCGGCGCACCGCCATGCTGGCCCACCTGGTGCTAAGCGGCGCGGGCGTGGCGCTGGCCGCGTTTCTGTCGCCGCTGCTGGGGGGCGTCACGCTGGGGGCAGCGCTGCTGCTGTGGGGCTATTCGGCCCGCTTCAAGCGGGTGGCGCTGGTGGGCAACGTCAGCATCGGGGCCCTCACGGCGGCGCTGGTGCTGCTGCCCGAGCTGCAGCTGCGCACCGGCAACCCGGTGGTGTGGCGCTACGCGTTGGCGGCTTTTCTGCTCACGGTGGTGCGCGAAATAGCGAAGGACGTGGAGGACATGCGCGGCGATGCCCAGCACGATTGCCACACGCTGCCGCTGGTGCTGGGCGTGGTGCGCACCAAGTGGGTGGCCGGATTTTTCCTGGCTTGCCTGGGCATTCTCACGGGTGGGGCGGTGGCCTGGCTGGCGGTGCACGGGCCCTGGCCACTGGCCGCGTGGCTGGGGGCCCTGGTGCTGCTGCCGCTGGGGGCCCTGGCGCGCCTGCTGGTGCTGGCCGACCGCCGCCACCACTTCCGCCAGCTCAGCACGTGGTGCAAGGGCATCATGCTGGCCGGTGTGCTCAGCATGGCGTTGGCGGGCGGGGTGGGGTAGGGCCTCAGAACCAATGCCAACCGCGGAGGCTATAAATTCGTTAGTGCGCTCGAACAATTCATTTCTTATTCAGCTTTATCCAGCCGATGCAATTTTTACCCCTTGCCGCCTTATTGGCCGGCCTGTCTTTTTCCGCCCTGGCGCAGCCCACGGCCCCGGCTGATACCGCGCAAGTACCCCTCGCTGTGAGGCCGGCCCCTCGGGCCCCCGCCGCCATTGGAAAGCCCACGAAGAATATTACTATTCTGCCCATTCCGGTGCTGTTTTACCAGGCCGAAACCGGCCTTGGCTACGGCTTGGGTGGCCTGCTCAGCGGCCGCTTTGGGCAGGATACCACGGTGCGCTCGTCCAACGCCCGTATCCAATACTGGCAAACGGCAAAGAAGCAGTCGCTCATCCAGCTGGTGCACACCATCTACACGCCGGGCGAGAAGTTTTACCTCAACGGCGAAATCAGCGGCTACGACCAGCTGCTGTATTATTATGGCAAGGGTAATAACTCGTCGACGAGCGACCAGTCGAATGTCGCCTACAAGTTGTTCATTGTGAACCAGCGCGTGCAAAAGGCCATTGCGCCGAAGCTGTTTTTTGGAGCCCAGTACCGCCTCACCGACATGAGCCAGATCCAGGCTGAAGGAGCCGCGGACAATGGCAACACCAACTACTTCTACCGCGACCCGCGCCTGAGCGACCGGGAGCGGATGGGCACCACGGTATCGGGCCTGGGCCCGGTTATTACCCTCGATACGCGCGACGTGGCACTGGCTGCTTTCCACGGCGACCTGCTCGACGCCAGCGTGATGTTTAACGGCAAGGGCTTGGGGTCGGACTACAAATTCATTCGCTACCAGATAGATGCCCGCCACTACCAGCCCATCTTCTCTGATAAAACCATTTTGGCGATGCAGTTTCTGGGGCAGTTTCACACCGGCGACGTGCCGTTTCGTGAGTTGGCCGGCATTGGGGCCAACCTGGGCGGTACGCTGTACAACAACGCCAACTTGCTGCGGGGCATTTACGAACAGCGCTACCGCGACCGCCAGATGATGATGTTCCAGGCCGAGCTGCGCCAGCACTTGTTCTGGCGCATCGACGGTGCGGCGTTTGCCGGCGTGGGCGAAGTAGCCAATGGTGCCAAAGACTTTTCGCTCAACCAAGTACGCGGTGCGGGCGGTGCCGGCATACGCTTCAACTTCATTCGCCGCGACCGGGTGAACCTACGCCTCGATTATGCAGTGGGCGCCGGTTCGCAATCGGGCTTCCTCTTCGCTATCGGCGAAGCCTTCTAACACGGCCAATTAGTTACGGCTGGGGGCCCCGGTTCTGCTAAGCAGGGCCGGGGCCTTTGCTTTTTAGGTAAAATAAAATTTGCACTGCTGATTTATAAACTCACAGCATTAGAGCTGTGCACAATATTGATTTTTAATATGTTGAATTCGGGTTTTTCGGCTGAAATTTCAATCACAATTCATCCGGTAGAATAGCGCTAAAAACACGGGGCTTTTATCCCGCGGAAACGCTGATTTTGCCAACCGGGGCCCCGGCCGGGGCGTAGAAGCCCTGTACCATGCCTTCCGCTACCCCGTTGCGTTTCCAAGCTACCCTCGAAGCGACCGCTGCCCTACCCCCGCTGCTTGCTCCCGACTACGCGCGGCGGCTGCACCAACAACTGCCGCCGCCCCGGGCTGCGTTGCGGGCCTGCGTCATCATCCCGGCCAAGGACGAGGCCGCCTCGCTGCCCGCTACCCTGGCGGCCCTGGCTGCGCAGGTCGACTTGGCTGGCCAGCCGCTGCCGCCCGATAGCTTCGAGGTACTGGTGCTGGCCAACAACTGCACCGATGGCACGGCCGCCGCCGTGCGCCACTTTGCGGGCCAGCACCCGGCCCTGGCCGTGCACGTGGCCCGCCTGCGCCTGGCCGCCCCCGATGCCCACGTGGGCCGCGCCCGCCGCCTGCTGATGGACGAGGCCTGCCTGCGCTTGCTGAGCCTGGGGCGCTTCAACGGCCTCATTGCCAGCACCGATGCCGATACCCGCGTAGCCCCCGACTGGTTGGCCTCCACCCAGGCCGAAATTGCCGCCGGGGCTGACGCCGTGGGCGGCCGCATCCTCACCGACGCGCCGCCCGTGCCCACCGACCCACCCGTGGCCGCTGGGGCCCCCGATTGGGTGCGCCGTACCCAGCTCCGCGACGCGGCCTACCACCTGTGGTGCGCCCGCCTCGAAGCCCAGCTCGACCCGCAGGCCGCCGACCCGTGGCCGCGCCACCACCAGCACTTTGGGGCCAGCCTGGCCCTTACCGCCCGCGCCTACCGCCGCGTGGGGGGCCTGCCCGTAGTGCGCTACCTGGAGGACGAGGCCCTGTGCCAGCAGCTGCGCCGCCACGACCTGCGCCTGCGCCACAGCCCACGGGTGGTGGTGTACACCTCGGCCCGCCAGTGCGGCCGCGTGGAGGTGGGCCTCTCCTGGCAATTGCGCGAGTGGGCTGCCCAGAGCACGGCGCGCCACGAGCCGCTGGTGCCATGCCCGCAGCACTTGGCCGCGCAGTGGCGGGCGCGCCGGCAGCTGCGCGCTTGGTGGAGCCACGCCGCCCCGTTTGGGGTGCCGGGGCAGGGCGTAGCGGCTGCGCTGGGCCTACCCGAGAAGCAGTTGGCCCGGCAGGTGCTGGCCAGCTGCACCTTCGGCCGGCTCTGGGACTGGGTGGCCGAGGCCCGTGCCACCGCCGGCGTGGCCGCGCCCCAGGTGCCGCTTGCCGAAGCGCTGGCCTGGCTGCGGGCCCCAACCGCGGGCTAATAAACTACCTTTTTTCCAGCACGTCGAGCCGGTATTGCGGGTGGCGCTGACCGCCGAGGTGCGTCCAAGGGCCCTTATTGCCAACTTTTTGGAGAAAAAACTCGTGCACCTCGTCGCCCGTCAGTGGGTAGTCGTGCACGGGGGGCGTCCAGTGCACAAGCAGTAGCTGGCCGCCGGCCGGGAGGGTCCCGGCGATGCAGTCGGCGGCGCGCGCTAAGTCGGCGAAATTCCAGTAGTAGCCCACTTCGCAGAGGGTGATGAGGTCGAAGGGCCCCTGCGGAAACTCGTCAGGCAACTGCATTTGTTGCAAGGTTACCTGGGGCAAATCGGCGCAGCGGCGGCGGGCCTGCGCCAGGGCTTCGGCGCTTACATCCACTCCCAGCAGGTGGTCGCAGCGCTGTGCCAGTTGGGCCGTGAATACGCCCAGCGAGCAGCCAATTTCGAACGCCCGCGGGTAGTGCGTCCGGGGCAGGGCCCCCAGCGAGGCCGCGTATTTGGCGTGCTCGTAGGGGCTGGTTTCGAAGCCCCACGGGTCGGAATTGGCCTGGTACACGTCGTCGAAATACTTGCCGTTCAGGCTATCGGGTTGGTTCTCATTCATGCGTGGTTCTCAAAATAAACCTCGAAAGGCTGGTTAAATTTGGCCAGCATGTCATCGGCCAGTAAAAAGCCCTGCGCATCGTCGGTGAATACGCCCGGCGCCACCTGCGAGCGGTGGGCGGCGATGGCGGCCAGCTTCTGGGACAATACTTCGCCAATGGCCAGCCGGAACCCAGCCACGTGGTCAGCCAGCTGGGGCAAGTCGGTAGGGGCGGCGCGCTGCCAGGCCCACACCACGTACTCGAGCTGGCGCGGCGCGGCGGGCAGCCCGGCCAGCGCGGCCTGGGCCAGCTGGTAGCTAGCGCGGTGGTCGGGGTGTGGATCGCGCCGCCAAGGCAGCAGCACCGTGGCTACTTGGTTCTCAGCCACAAACGCCCGCAACTGCTCCGCCGCTTCGGCAAAGCCGGGCTGCGCGGGGCCCGTGGGCACGGCCGCGTCGGGCAGGCGCAGCAGCAGCGGCTCGGTGTGCACGCCGAGCAAAGCCAGGGCGTGGCGCAGCTCGCCCTCGCGCACGGCCCGCCGGGCGGGGGCCGAAAACACGGCCGAATTGGGGTGCGACATGGTGCCGTCGCTCACCAAGGCAGCGTGCACGGGCTGGCCGGCCCGCCGCAGCAGGGCCAGCAGCCCCCCGCAACCCAGGGCCTCGTCGTCGGGGTGCGGCACGATGATGAGCGTGGGCCCCAGCGTGGCGGCGAAATCGGCCAGTCGCACAGGGTAATCAGCAAAAGGCAGCATGGATAATAAGGCGGTTGTTAGGGCCAGTATGATTTTCTGGGAAAGGTTAAAATTGAAGAGCTAAAACAGCTTTAAACAGGGCTTTAACTTTTAACTCTCCACTTTTGACTAATTGGGTTGAAAAATAATGGCATCAGTACAAATCATTGCCTTCCAGCACGAAACGGCCTACGTCGGCCAGTACGAAATCGGGGGCCGGCTGGCGCAGGTAGTGGGTCAGGTCGCGGTGCAGGCGCTCGAAAGGCTCGGGCTGGAGCAGGCCGCGGGCCCCCACGCAGCGCTCGGCCAGCGGCAGCACGGCCAGGCCAATCTGCTCGATGGCGGTGCGCACGAGGTTAGCGTAGGCCCCGGCCGCGGGGCTGGCGGGGACCCCGGCATCATCGGGGAGGATGGCGTGGGCGGCCGCGCCGCGCAGCCACTGCCGGCCGCTTTCGATAAGCAAGGCCATTTGGCCCAGGCGCTGGCGCTGGTAGGGGTCGTCGGTACGCCCCAAGCCCTGCAAAAAGCGGCGGGTTTCGTCGTACACTGCCTCGGCTCCCCCCAGCTGCACGGCCGCAAAGCGGCTGGCCCCGCCCCCAAACCACGGCTGGCGGTAGTAGGCGTTGGGCGGGCCCAGCAGGTCGTCGGGCCCAATTTCCAGCCCAGTAAGGTCGGCGCGGTGGCTGGCGGTGGAGCGCATCCCCAGCGGCCGCCAAAACGAGCGGTCGAGCACGGGCGGCTGCGCATCAGCGGGCAGCACCAGCATCTGCCAGCCTTGGCCGTCGGGCAGGGCCCCCGTGAGGAGTGGCCGCGCCACGTAGCCGGCCCCCGAGGCGAAGGTTTTGGCGCCGTGCAGGCGGTAGCGGCCGTTGGGCAGCGCCTCCAGCCGCACGCCGTGGGCGGGGTCTTCGGTGTTCCACACGCCAAACAGCAGGCCGGCGGCCGCGTCGCCGGCCCAGCGCGCGGCCTGCGCCGGTGTGCCAAACAACTGCATGAGCAGCAGCGCGTTGGTATGGCCTTCGTACAGCCGGCCCACGGCCAGGTTGCCCCGGCCGACGTGGCGCAGCACGGTCAGCAACTCCTCGGTGGCGGCGGGGGCCCCCAGGCCGGCGCCGCCCAAGTTGGGGGCCAGCGCCGCGGTGAGCAGCCCGGCCGCCCGCAGCCAGTCAAATTCCTGGGCGGGAAATATTGCCTCGGCATCGGTGGCGGCGGCTTGGGCAAACAGGCGTGGGGCCAGGGTCCTGGCGGCCTGCACGGCCGCGGCGGGCGTGGTTAGCAAGGACAAAGCAGGGTCGGCAATGGCGGGGGAATCGGCACGTGTAACTTCAGCAACCATCGGCGCGCGGGTGAAAGGCGGGTGAATGAAACTATACTCCAAAATGGGGCCCCATGTTCCTGCCGCGCTTATGCAGCATCGGCGTTAAATTCAATTACGGCCGGCTTTGGCCCCCGGCGGAGGGGCGGCGTACCTTTGCGGCGGCAATCCCGCCGTAGCTTTTTCCGCCGTTTATGTCGTCCCGTCCCGTTCGCGCTGCCCTATTGTCCGTCTACCACAAAGACCGATTGGGGCCCCTGGTGCAGGTGCTCCGCCAGCACGGCGTTACGCTGTACTCGACCGGCGGCACCCAGCAATTCCTCGAAAGCGAAGGCGCGGCCGTCACGGCCGTGGAAGATCTCACCGGCTTCCCCGAAGTGTTCGGCGGCCGTGTGAAAACGCTGCACCCCAAGGTGTTCGGCGGCATTCTGCACCGCCGCCACGAGCCCGGCGACCTCGCCCAGGCCGAACAGCACGGCATCCCGCCCATCGATTTGGTGGTGGTCGATTTGTACCCTTTTGAAGAAACCGTGGCCAGCGGGGCCCCCGAGGCCGACGTTATCGAGAAGATTGACATCGGCGGCATCGCCCTGCTGCGCGCCGCCGCCAAAAACTACCGTGACGTGCTGGTTGTCAGCAGCCGCGAGCAGTACGCCGCCGTGGCCGAGCTGCTGGCCACTAAAAACGGCGCCACTGACTTGGAGGACCGCCGCCACTACGCCGCCGCCGCCTTCGCCACCACCAGCCACTACGACACCGAAATCTTCAAGTACGTGAGCCAGGGCACCGACCTGGCCGCGAACGACGCTGCCGCCGCTCCGGCCGGCGCCCAGGGCCCCGCCACGGCCCTGCGCTACGGCGAGAACCCCCACCAGGCCGGCACGTTCTACGGCGACCTGGAGGCTCTGTTCGATCAATTGCACGGCAAGCAGCTGAGCTACAACAACCTGGTGGATGTGGACGCCGCTGTGCAACTCATGCGCGAGTTTGCCGACGGGGCCCCCGCCTGCGCCATCCTCAAGCACACCAACGCCTGCGGCGTGGCCCTGGCCGGCACCCTGCACGACGCCTACGTGCAAGCCCTGGCTTGCGATCCGGTGTCGGCATTTGGCGGGGTCATCATCGTGAACAAGGAAGTGGACGCGGCCACCGCCGCCGAGCTGAGCCAGCTATTTTTTGAGGTACTGATTGCGCCCAGCTTTGCGCCCGACGCCCTGCCGCTGCTGCAAAGCAAGAAAAACCGCATCCTGCTGCGCCAAAAGCCGGTCGAGTTTCCTGCCAAGCAAATCAAAACCCTGCTCAACGGGCTCATCGAGCAAGATGCTGACCTTCAAAGCGAAACCGCGGCTGATTTCCGCGTCGTCACCCAGTCAGCCCCCACGGCCGAAGAAACGGCGGCCCTTGAGTTTGCCGGCAAAATCTGCAAGCACACCAAGAGCAACACCATCGTGCTGGCCCGCGCCGGCCAGCTGTTGGCTTCGGGCGTCGGCCAAACCTCGCGCGTGGACGCCCTGCGCCAGGCCATCGAAAAAGCCCACGCCTTCGGCTTCGACCTGCAAGGCGCGGTGATGGCCTCCGACGCCTTTTTCCCCTTCCCCGACTGCGTGGAAATTGCCGGCGCGGCCGGCATTCGGGCCGTGGTGCAGCCCGGCGGCTCTATCAAAGACGCCGACAGCATCCGCGCCTGCGACGAGCGTGGCATGGCCATGGTGCTCACCGGCGTGCGCCACTTCAAGCACTAGGCAGCGGCTGCAAGCGGACGTGGTCCGGCGACTTTTTCAGTCGTCGGGCCACTCTGGCGATTGAACAGCTGCGCCGCGCTGTAACAAGAGTGGTCCGACGACTGAAAAAGTCGCCGGACCACCCACCCCGCTCAAGCATTAATTCTGGGGCCCCCGGGCCGCGCAAATTCCCTTCCTTGTGAGATACGCCACCGTTGTGGGATACGCCTTGCTGGCCCTTGGTATTTTGCTGCGCCTGCTGGCGCCCGGGCTGGGCGTGGTGGGCACGGTGCTGGTAGCGGTGGGCGGGCTCACGGTGGCGGGGGCCACAATAGCGGCTGCTAATAAGGGGCGGCGGCGCTAGGCATACTAGCCGGCCAGTTTGGGCGTTGGGGCCCTGCCCGGTACGAGGGTGTGCCCGGTACTTTGCGAAGGAAAACCAGGACGTAACCCCGGCCTCGGATACCCTCATTACTTCCGTACCTTTACCCACTTATTGCTGCGTGGCCCCGGTCGTTGCGCTGCTATTCTGATTTAACTCAATGGGTTTCTTTAACTTCCTGACCAGCGACATCGCCATCGACCTGGGCACGGCCAACACGCTCATCATCCACAACGACAAAATCGTGGTGGATGAGCCGAGCATCATCGCCAAAGACCGCACTACGAATAAGATCATCGCTGTGGGCCGCCAGGCCCAGCAAATGCACGAGAAAACCCACGACAACATCAAAACCATTCGCCCGCTGAAAGACGGCGTAATTGCCGATTTCCACGCGGCGGAGGAGATGATCAAGGGCCTCATTAAGATGATTGACACGCGCAAGCGGCTGTTCCAGCCTTCGCACCGCATGGTTATCTGCATCCCGTCGGGCATTACCGAGGTGGAGAAACGCGCCGTGCGTGACTCCGCCGAGCACGCCGGCGCTAAGGAAGTTTGGATGATTCAGGAGCCGATGGCCGCGGCTATTGGCATCGGCATCGACGTGCACCAGCCGGTGGGCTCAATGATCATCGACATCGGGGGCGGTACGTCCGAAATTGCCCTGATTGCCCTCTCGGGCATCGTGTGCGACCAGAGCATCAAGACGGCCGGCGACGTATTCAACCAGGACATCCTGGATTACATGCGCCGCCAGCACAACTTGCTCATCGGCGAGCGGTCGGCTGAGCGCATCAAAATTGAGGTCGGCGCTGCGCTTACCGAACTGGACAACCCGCCACCGGACCACGAGGTGCGCGGCCGCGACCTAATGACGGGCATTCCCAAAGTCATTAAGGTCACGTTCTCGGAAATCGCCATTGCGCTGGATAAATCGGTGGCCAAAATTGAGGAAGCCGTATTGAAAGCCTTGGAGATTTCGCCGCCCGAGCTGTCGGCCGACATCTACGAGCACGGCATCCACCTCACCGGCGGCGGGGCCCTGTTGCGTGGCCTCGACAAGCGCCTGGCTGCCAAAACCAAGCTGCCCATCCACATCGCCGAAGACCCGCTGCGCGCCGTGGTGCGCGGCACCGGCCGGGCCATCAAAGACATTCAGGCCTTTAAGGGCGTGCTGCTGACGTAGGGCATTTAACAATTATCAATAACATTTAACAACCAGTAGTGGCTGACCGTCTGGGCTTTGCAGAGCCCAATGTGTTAAATGATAAATGTTGATTGATAAATGAAAAACCTGCTGTTATTTCTGGCGCGGTTTCAGGGGCTGTTGGTGTTTGGAGTGCTGGAAGTAATTAGCTTGTACTTGTTTGTGACCAGCAGCTCGTACCAGCGGGCGGCGTTCTTCAACTCGGCCAATGCCTACGCGGGCGTGGTGCTGGCCCGCCGCACCGAGGTGCTCGACTACTTCCACCTGGGGGCCCTAAACCAGCAACTGCTGGCCGAAAATGCCCGCCTGCGCCAGCAGCTGTACCCACCCGACGCGAGCCGGCGCGAGGCCGACTCGCTGGCCGTGCCCCCGGCCCCCGGCGACACCCTGCGCCGCGTGCGCTACGTGCGCCCGTTTCAGCGGCCCGATACCCTGCTGCTGGCCCAACAGCGCTTGGCCGCCCGCGACCCCAACTACCCGCTTGTGCCGGCCCGGGTGATTAACAACACGTTGCGCAGCGTAGACAACTACTTTACGCTGAACGTGGGCCTGGCCGACGGCGTGCGGCCCGGCCTGGGCGTGCTGGCCGCCACCGGCGTGGTGGGCCGCATCAAGGCCGCCACCGAGCACTACGCCACCGCCACCAGCCTGCTGCACTCCAAAACCAGCGTGTCGGCCAAAATCAAGCGCGACAACACCTTCGGCAGCGTACACTGGCCCGGCGATGACCCCACCCAGGCGCTGCTCGACGACATTCCGCGCCAGAACCGGCTGGTGGTGGGCGATACCGTGGTGACGAGCGGCTACAACGCTATTTTTCCGGAGGGCGTGTTCATCGGCACCGTGGCCTCGTTTGTGAAGGAGCCGGACAAAAACTTCTGGACGGTGCGCCTGCGCCTGGGGGCCGATTTCAGCAACCTGACTTACGTGTACGTGGTGACGAACCGCACGCGCCCCGAGCGCGACACCGTGGAGGCCCGCGCCCTGCCGCCGGTCGGAAAGGGGGGCCGGCCATGAAAATAGTGGGCCTTTTGCTGGGGCAGGCGCTGCGCTACCTCGTCTACACGCTGGTGCACGTGTTCATCATCAGTCGGTTGGTGCTGTTCGATGCGGGCTGGTGCTTCTTTTACCTGGGGTTTGTACTGTTTCTGCCGCTGGGCACGCCGGTGGTGGTGCAGCTCCTGCTGGCCTTCGGCATGGGCCTGACGATGGACATTTTTTATGACACCGGGGGCCTGCACGCAGCGGCGGCGGTGATGCTGGCTTTCGTGCGGCCGGCGGTGCTGCGCCTGCTGCGCCCGCGTGACGGCTACGACGCCGTGGATGCGGTGAACGTGCACTTTATGGGCCCTGCGTGGTTCCTGACCTACCTGGGTGTGCTGGTGCTGGTGCACCACCTGGCGTTTTTCTTGTTGGAGCTGGGCAGCTTCCGCCACTTCGGCTTCACGCTGGAGAAGGTGGGGGCCAGTTGGGCCTTCACGTGCGTGGCGCTGCTGATTGTGCAGCTGCTGTTTTTCCCGGTGCGGCGCAACCGGCAGTAGGCCGGGGCCCCAAATTAAGCTGGGCCAGGGGCCCGAATTAAGCTGGGCAGGGGCCCCGGTTCGGTTGTAACTTTATATTATGCAATACCTGGAAGGCCGGCGCTACGTGGTGCAAGGCATATTTCTACTCGTGGGGCTGGTGTTTGCCACGCGGCTCTTTTTTATGCAGGTACTGGACGGTACCTACAAGCTGGCGGCCGACCGGAACACCTTGCAGCGCTTGGTGCAAGTGCCCTACCGGGGCGCGATTTACGACCGCAAAAACCAGTTGCTCGTTACTAACACGCCTGTGTACGACCTGATGGTGGTGCCCCGCGAGGTCAAGGGCCTCGACTCGGCCCGCTTCTGCCAGCTGCTGCAAATTCCGATTGAAAGCCTGCGCGAGGGCCTAAAGGCCGCCCGGAAGTATTCGCGCACCAAGCCCTCGCCGCTGGTGCAAAACCTGAGCCTGGCCGAGCGAGCCGCCATTGAGGACAACCTGATTGACTTCCCAGGCTTCCACACCCAGGCGCGCATGGCGCGGGCCTACCGCACGCCCAACCTGGCCCACGCCCTGGGCTACGTGGGGCCCATCACGCCCAAGCTGCTGGAACTGCCTAAATACGGGCGCTACGGCGCGGGCGAAAATGTGGGCATCGCCGGCCTGGAGTCGTTCTACGAGCCCACGCTGATGGGCCGCCGCGGGGTGCAGTTCAAGATGGTGAACGTGCGCGGCGTGGAGAAAGGCGCGTTCCGGGGCGGTGAGTTCGACACGCTTTCGGTGGCCGGGCAGGACTTGCACCTGAGCATCGACGCCGAGCTGCAGGCCTACGGCGAAGAGCTGCTGGCCGGGCGGCGCGGCTCCATCGTGGCCATCGACCCCAAAACGGGCGAGATACTGTGCTTTGTGTCGGCCCCGCACTACACGCCCGAAACCCTCACCGGCAAGGGCATGGGCAACCGCTACATGGACTTGCTGCGCAACCCTGACCGGCCGCTGTTCGATAGGCCCCTGATGGCCACCTATCCGCCGGGTTCGGTCTTTAAGCTGGTGAACGAGCTGGTGGCTTTGCAGTTGGGCGTCGTGACGCCGGGCACGGGCTTTCCGTGCAACCAGAAGCTGGTGCGCTGCACGCACAACCACGAGTACCCGTCCAACGTCAGCATCGCCATTAAAAACAGCTGCAACCCGTACTTCTATCAAGTAATGCGGGCGGCAGTGGTACGCGGCAAGTCGCCCAACCGCTTCGAGGACGCCCGCCTGGGCCTGGGCGAGTGGCAGAAGATGGTGAAATCCTTTGGCCTTGGCGAGAAGCTGGGCGTAGACATGAGCCAGGAAAAGCGCGGCCTCATCCCGTCGCCCGAGTATTACGACAAGCATCTCGGCTACCACCGCTGGAACTTCAAAACCGTGTACTCGCTGGCCATTGGCCAGGGCGAAATCGGCATTACGGGCCTGCAAATGGCCAACGTGCTGGCCACCATCGCCAACCGCGGCTACTACTACACGCCTCACTTTGTGAAGGGCATCGGCAACGCGGGGCCCCTGGAAAAGTACCGCGAGCGGCACTACACGGCCGTGGACACGGCCTATTTCAAGTACATCATCCCCGGAATGCAGGAAGTGGTGGACGGCCGCGGCGGCACTGGTAGCTTGGCTTCGCTGCGCGAATTTGGCATTTCAGTAGCCGGCAAAACCGGCACCGTGCAAAACCCGCACGGTTTCGACCACGCTACCTTCGCCGCCTTCGCCCCGGCCGAAAACCCCAAAATTGCCATCGCCGTGTTCATCGAGAACAGCGGTTTCGGGGGCAGCAGCGCCGCCCCCGCCGCCGGCCTGATGATTGAAAAGTACCTGCGCGGCCACGTGGTGGGCTACCACAAGCGTATGGAAGAGTGGATTAAATATGGCAATTTGACATCGCACCTACACTGAAGCAAGCCAAGTTGTATTTATAAGGTGCGCCGTCGGTGTGGTGAGGCTTTCATCTTCTCTTGATGGTGGGTATCCTGATGAAGTATAGGAAGCCTGTGCTATCTATTTTCCCATAAAAAGAAAGGCCATCCGGATTGGGTGGCCTTTCTTTTTATGGGAAAATGGTGTTCTACAAAATCCCGCTCAGCAAGCCCGGCAGGATGCCCAGCGCGATGGTGAGCAGCGCCAGCAGACCCAGCGTGAAAGACTGGAGGCCATCGACTGGCACCGCCTCGGCGGTGGGGCCCTCAGCGGGGCGTAGGTACATGGCGATGATGGGGCGCAGGTAATAGTAAATGCCTACCATGCTCATAATGACGGCGAATACCACGAGGCCAATGTGACCCTGGCCGACGGCGGCGGTGAGCAGGAAAAACTTTCCGAAGAAGCCACCCGTGAGTGGAATGCCGGCCAGCGAAAGCATGGCCACGGTCATCACGAAAGCCAGCAGGGGGTTGGTTTTGCCCAGGCCGTTCAGGCCGGCGTAGTCGTCGCGCTGGCGGTGGTCGGCTACCAGCTTCAGCACGCCGAAGGCGGCCACGGTGGCAATGGAATAGGCGAGCGAGTAGAAGAAAATGCCGTTGGCGGCGGGGCCCGTGAGGCTGCCGTTGCCGGCCACTAGGCCGATAAGCAGGTAGCCGGCGTGGCTCACGCTGGAGTAGGCCAGCATGCGCTTGGTGGTGGTTTGGGCGGCGGCGCCCACGTTGCCGAGCAGCAGCGTGAGGGCGCACATGGCCTGGATGGTGGGGGCCCAAAAGCCCTGGGCGGCCGGCAGGGCCACGGCCAGCAGCTTCAGGAACGCCGCAAATCCGGCCGTTTTCACCACCGTGCTCATGAAAGCGGTGAAGAACGTGGGCGTGCCTTCGTAGACGTCGGGCGTCCAGAAGTGGAAGGGCGCGGCCGATACCTTGAAGCCAATGCCGATGATCATCAGCAGGATGCCGATGTAGAGCATGGGCAGCAGGCTGGCGTTGGCGGGGGCAGCTACGGCGGTGGCGAGCTGCGAGAGGGCGAAGGTGCCGGTGGCGCCGTAGAGCAGCGCGATGCCGAAGAGCAAAATGCCGGTGGCGAAGGCCCCCATCAGAAAATACTTGAGGGCGGCTTCGTTCGAGCGTGAATCGCGCTTGCTGGCGCCGGCCAGTACGTACATGCTAATGCTCAGGATTTCAATGCCCACAAACAGCATCAGCAAATGGTCGTAGCCAATCATCATGATGGCCCCCACGAGCGAGAACAGCAGCAGTGCGTAGTACTCGGCTAGATTGGGCTCGTGGGCCACCACGTAGCTGCGCGAGAAGGGCAGCAGCAGCAGCGCCGTGAGCACCACGATGCCCGTGAAAGCCACGGTGTAGTGGTCCACGGTCAGCATCTGATTGAAGAACGACTGCGGCGCGTGGTTCCAGTCGGCCAAGTTGGCCCCAAACACGGCCAGCAGCACCAGCATCACGGCGGGCAGCAGCACCTTGTTCGAGCGCAAGAAGCCCAGAAACAACTGGACGATGCCGAAGATGGAAAGGAGGATGATGGATGTCATGGATTTGAGCTGTTAGCCATTAGCTGATAGCTATTAGCTTTTTTGCTAGAGGTATTCGTGGGGCTGCTCGACCAAAAAGGTGATTCAAGCAAGGCGACTTTGCGCGGCCAAAAAAGCTAACAGCCAACGGCCATCAGCCAATAGCTAAAATCACCGCCCCACAGCGGACAAAATGCTGCTGACGGCCGGCTCGGACAAGTGCAGGAAGGTGCCAGGGAACAAGCCCAGCCAGAACACCAGCACGATGAGCGGCACGAATACGGCCAACTCGCCGCCGGTGAGGTCGGTGATGGTGGCCGAGAACGACGAATCGGGGCCCAGCATGGTGCGTTGGAACAAGCGCAGCAGGTACACCGCCGAGAAGATGATGGTGAGGCCGGCCACTGCGCCCACCCAAGCCGAGTACTGGTAAATGCCGGCCAGCAGTAGGAACTCGCCCACGAAGCCGCCCGTGAGGGGCAAGGCCACGGTGCTAAGCAGCATCACCAGAAAGCACACGCTGAGCAGCGGCGTGCGGCGGGTGAGGCCCCCGAGGTCGGGCAGCAGGCGGGTGCCGGTGCGGCGCTCGATGGCGTCGGCCACGAAGAACATGCCCACCACGTTTACGCCGTGGGCCAGCATTTGCACCACGGCGCCTTGCAGGCCGATTTGGGTGAGCGAGAACACGCCGGCCGCCATCAGGCCCACGTGCGAGAGCGACGAGTAGGCGATGAGGCGCTTCATGTCGCGCTGCCGGATGGCGATGATGGCCCCGTAGATAACCCCGATGACGGCCAGGATGATGACCGGCTTCTGCCACTGGCTGACGCCGAGCGGCACAATGGGCAGCAGCCAGCGCAACGTGCCGTAGATGCCCATTTTCAGCATGATGCCCGAGAGCAGCATGGTGGCCGGCGCGGGGGCCTCAGTATAAGTATCGGGCTGCCAGGTGTGGAAGGGGAAGATGGGCATCTTCACGGCGAAGGCCGCGAAAATCAGCCAGAACAGCCACGACTGCTCGCCGGCGCTCAGCTTCAGCTTATAAAACGCCGACAGCTCGGAGGAGTGGGCGGCGAGGCTGCCGGCGGCGGGGCCGGTTTGCAGGTACAGGTACACGAAGCCGGCCAGCATGAAGAGCGAGCCCACGACGGTGTAGAGGAAAAACTTGAGCGTGACGGCAACGCGCCGCTCGCCGCCCCAGGCCCCGGCCAGGAAATAAATCGGGATGAGCGCCACTTCCCAGAAGAAGTAGAACAGAAAGGCATCCAGCGACATAAACACGCCGAGCAAGCCGGTTTGCATGAACAGCACCAGGGCGTAGAAGGCCGAGGGATTCTCGTAATTACCCCGGAACGCGGCCAGCAAAATCAGCGGCACCAGAAACGTGGTGAGCAGCACCAGTAGCAGGCTGAGGCCGTCGAGCCCAAGGTGGAAGTTGATGCCGGCCGACTGCACCCAGGCGTAGTCGAGGTTGTAGGCCGATGAGCCGTGGCGGACGAAATCGATGGCGACGAAGATGGCCAGGGCAAATTCGACCAGGGTGGCCCCCAGGGCCAGGGCCCGGGCGGTGGCTCCTTTGGTGAAGTGGAGCAGCAGCGCGGCGGCCAGGGGGAGAAAAAGCAGTACAGCAGTCAGCATCGGCAAGGCAGAAGGGCGGCGGCGGCTCCCGAACCGGGCCGCGAATTGCGTGCAAACTTACGCATTGCCAGATAAGAGCGCGCGCCTATAAAGTTTCGAAGGCCAACTTTATGCGGGGGCGGGAGTAATTTCGCCTCACTGGCCCTGCCCGTTGGCGGGGCCCCTTGCCCAAACCCGTATGGCCCGCAGCCCCATTGCCGATTTTTTGACGGCCCCGGCCACCGTGCCTATCCTCGACGTGCGGGCCCCGGCCGAGTACGCCCAGGGCCACATCCCGGGGGCCCTCAGCCTGCCGCTGTTCTCCGATGATGAGCGTGCCCGCATCGGCACTACCTATAAGCAGGTGAACCCCGACAAGGCCGTGCTGCTGGGCCTCGATTTTTTTGGCCCGAAAATGCGGGCCCTGGTGGAGCAGGCCAAGCAGCTGGCCCCCAGCCAGGAAGTGCGCCTGCACTGCTGGCGCGGCGGCATGCGCAGCGGCGCCGTGCAGTGGCTGCTGGAGCTGGCTGGCTTCGAGGTGAACCTGCTCGACCACGGCTACAAGGACTACCGCCGCTGGGCGGGGGCAGAATTTGCCCGGCTGCGGCCCCTGTACGTGGTGGGCGGCTACACCGGCAGCGGCAAAACCGAGGTGCTGCACGCGCTGGCTGCCCAGGGCCAGCCGGTGCTCGACCTGGAGGGCCTGGCCCACCACAAGGGCTCGTCGTTCGGCAGCCTGGGGCAGCCGGCCCAGCCCACGCAGGAGCAGTTCGAGAACAACCTGGCCGCCGCGCTGGGGGCCCTGCCCGCCGACCGGCCGGTGTGGGTGGAGGACGAAAGCCGCTCCATCGGCAGCCTGCACATCCCCACGCCGCTCTTCGACCAGATGCAGGCCGCGCCGCTGCTGGCCCTCGACGTGCCCCGCGCCGCCCGCGTGCCCAAGCTGGCCCTGGAGTACGGCCGCCACGACGCCGGGGCCCTGGCCAGCGCCATCCTGCGCCTGCGCAAGCGCCTCGGTGGCCTCGTCACCAAGGAGGCCCTGGCCGCCATCGCCGACAACGACATGGCGACGATGGTAGACTTGGTGCTGACATATTACGACAAAACCTACGCCTACACCATGACCAGCGTCACCGCCGGCCGCCTTACCGTGCCCATGCCCGCCGCCGATACCGACGGGGCCACCAACGCGGCATTGGTGCTGGCCGCCGCGGCCACGCTCCAGCCAACCGCTTCATAAAAAATGCTGATTCCCAAGCTGCGCGTGGCCCGGCCCACCAACGACCTGGCTGCGCCGGTGCATTTTTACTGCGAAGGCCTGGGCCTTGAACGTTTGGCTGGCTTCACCGCACACCAGGGTTTCGACGGGGTGATGCTGGGCCACCCCGGGGCCCCATACCACTTGGAATTCACCCGTGAGGATGGTCAATTAGTGGCGCCCGCGCCCACCGCCGAGCACTTGCTCGTGTTTTATTACCCCGACGCCGCAGCGTGGCAGGCGGCCACGGCCCGGCTCGAAGCGGCTGGCTACGCCGCCGTGCCAGCCCACAACCCGTATTGGGATGCGCAAGGCCGCACTTTTGCCGACCCCGACGGCTACCGCGTGGTGTTGCAGCAAGCGGCCTGGGCTCTGTAATTAACTGATGCTACGCGGCGCTCAGTAGCGCGAACTTTGTAGTTCGCGTCCTTGCGCTAACAAGGCGATTCTAACGGCGCAGAGACGCGAACTACAAAGTTCGCGCTACTCCCCTGGGGCCCCAGCACCGAAACACTGCGTAGCATCAATAATTAATAGTTATTCACATTGCGTTGTTAACACTGGTTAATAACCAAGCTTTGCTGACCATGTCCGTCCCCACCCATTCCGAAACCGAGCCCATCCGCCTTACTCAGTACAGCCACGGGGCGGGCTGCGGTTGCAAAATCGCGCCGGCCGTGCTCGACCAAATTCTGCACAGTAGCCTCCCCCAGCCCAACTACCCCGACCTGCTGGTGGGCAACGGCAGCCGCGACGATGCTGCCGTGTACCGCCTGCCCGGCCAGGACGGCCAGTGCGTCATCAGCACCACCGATTTCTTCATGCCCATCGTCGACGATGCCTACGATTTTGGGCGCATTGCCTCGGCCAACGCCATTTCCGACGTGTACGCTATGGGCGGCCGGCCAATTTTGGCCATTGCCGTGCTGGGCTGGCCCATTGGCAAGCTCGCGCCCGAAGTGGCGGCCCGCGTGACCGAGGGGGCCCGGGCCATCTGCGCCGAGGCTGGCATTCCGCTGGCCGGGGGCCACAGCATCGACGCGCCGGAGCCCATTTTTGGACTGGCCGTGACGGGCCTGGTGGCCGAGAAAGACCTCAAGCGCAACGACACGGCCCAGCCCGGCTGCCGCCTCTACCTCACCAAGCCGCTGGGCGTGGGCATGCTCACCACGGCCCAGAAGCAGGGCATCCTGCGGCCTGAGGATGCCGACGTGGCACCCGCCCAGATGCGCCAGCTCAACAAAATCGGCGCCGACCTCAGCCCGCTGCCCCAGGTGCAGGCCCTCACCGACGTCACGGGCTTCGGCCTGCTCGGGCACCTGGCCGAAGTGTGCGAAGGCAGTGGCGTGCAAGCCGTGCTCGATTTTGCCAAAGTGCCGCGCCTGGCTGCTGCCGAAACCTACCGCCGCCAGGGCGCCGTGCCCGGCGGCACCGCCCGCAACTACGCCAGCTACGGCCACAAGATAGGGCCCCTCACCGACGAGCAGCAGCAGTGGCTATGCGACCCGCAAACCTCGGGCGGCCTGCTCGTGTGCGTCACGCCCGATGGGGAAGCCGCCGTCCAAGCCGTGTTCCAGCAGTACGGCTTGGCCCTGGAGAGCTTCGGCGAACTGGTGGCGCACCGCGCCGGCGAGCCGTGGATTGTGGTCAATAGATAGTCAGCATTTAACAGTGCTTTTTAATCGAAGCCCAAAGGTTGACATCAACCCAAAAAACCGTTGTTAGATGTTAAATGACAACTGTTAAATGACAATCGCCCGCCTGGCCCCCACGCCCAGCGGCTGCCTGCACCTAGGCAACGCGGTGAACTTCGTGCTGACTTGGTTGCTCACGCGCCGGGCCGGTGGCACGCTGCACCTGCGCATTGACGACCTCGACCGCGCCCGCCTGCGCTGGCCGTACTTGGACAATATTTTCCGCGTCATCGATTGGCTGGGCATTGACTACGACCAGGGCCCCCGCAGCCCCGATGATTTCCTGCGCCACTACTCGCAACTGCTGCATCTGCCCGAATACAACGCCGTGCTGCGCCGTTTGGCCCAGCGCCCGGGGCTGCTGGAAGCCAGCCACCGCAGTCGCACCGGGGCTCCCGGGGCCCTCGTGCCGTTCGCCACGCCCGGCGCGGCCTGGCGGGCTCTGGTGCCGCCCGCCACGGCCGTACCCTGGCCCGACGCCGGCCAGGGCCCCACGCAAGTGCTGCTGGGAGAAGTAATGCCGGACTTTGTGATTCGCAAAAAAGACGGCGTGGCCGCCTACCAGGTAGCGTCGGTGGTGGATGATTTGCGACTCGGTACCACGCTCATCGTGCGCGGGCTGGACTTGCAACCCAGCACTGCCGCCCAGCTGTGGCTGGCCGCCAAGCTTTCCGAGACGGCAGCTTTCAACGCCCAGCGCATCCAGTTCTACCACCACGATTTGCTCACGGACGCGGCGGGCCAGAAGCTATCCAAATCGCAGCAGGGGGCCCTGGCTACCGGCGTGCTAGGGCAGGAGCGGGGCACCGTATTTCGCGCTGTGGCGCAGCTGCTAAAGCTGCCCGCCGAAGTGGGCGAATCGTTGGCGGCGCTGCGGGCGGCGTTTGAAGCGGCGGTTTAGGGGAGAGGGTTTGCCACCGAGCAAGGCAACGGATTGTAAAACGGAGTGGCACTCCATTGGCCGTTCGCAGTGCAGAACTGGGTGGAATCCGGTATAACCAGCACTGTAGAACGAAGTGCCACTCCGTTATACAGTGCTGGTTATACCTACTCAAAACTATGCTGGGGCCCTGTTACCGCACTTCCTTTTTAAACTCCTCGGCCCAATAATCCGCCAGGCGGGTGGGCTCGGGGAGCTTGTAGCCGCGCAGGCAGGCCAGCGTCAACCGCGTGGCGGTGGCCTGGTCGCAGCGGTGGCCGGGGCTCACGAACAGCGGCAGTACCTTGTCTTTGCTGCGAATAACTTCGCCGATTAGCTCGCCGGTTTTGGCGTCGGTGAGGGGCGTGATGCTGCCTTTTTCGGGGCCCGGTTCGGCGAAGGTGCCGGTCAGCTTGTTCTTGGCCACGCCGAAGGTGGGCACGTCGAGCAACACGCCCAGGTGCGCGGCAATGCCCACGCGGCGCGGGTGCGCAATGCCGTGGCCGTCCACCATCACCACATCGGGCTTATTTATCAGCTTGGCGAAGGCTTGCACCACGTTGCCAGCCTCGCGGAAGGAGAGGAATCCGGGCACGTAGGGCATCGTGACGGGGGCGTAGCTGTACACTTTCTCCACCAGCTCCAGCGACGGGAATTTCAGCACCACGAACACCGAGAGGATGGTTTCGGGGGTGGGAAACGACGAGTCGCAGCCCCCGATCAGGTGCGGCTCGTGGGCCAGGGGCTTGGCGCGTACCCGCTGGCGCAGCTCTTGCTGCTGGGCGGTGAGGCTGCGCACTAGGGCGGGGTCGGGTGGGGGCCCCGGGGGGCGGAAGTAGGCCATTGTGGGAATTATGAATTAAAAATTATAAATTAAAATCCAGGAGCGGTGCGGCACTTGGCGCCGGTACCAGCCGTATAAACAACCGTACTGCATACGCAAGGCTGGCCGGTGCGTAAACGTCCTAGCCGAACCGTTTTTAATTTATAATTCTGAATTTTTAATTCAAAATGCCTAAACCCGAACAGCCTGCCGCCCAGGGATCGGGGCCCCAACTGGACCGGCGCTACTATATCGACGTGGTGCGGCCGCGCTTGGGCCCCGCGCCGCTCATGGCTGCCGTGCAAGCCGATTTGCCCCAGTTCTCGCCCAGCCTGTTGGCCGGCTTTGAGCGCACGCGCGGCGAAGCCGGGGCCCTGCAAGCGGGCGACGAGTTCCACATCAAAATCCTGGGGCCCTGGAACGGCAGCGTGCGCGTGACCGAAGTGGGGACCACGTTCTTCGAACTTGTTACCCTCGAAGGCCACCCCGAGGCTGGCCGCATTCGCTTCGAAGTCCACGCCCTCGACGGCCGCGCCGACGCATTGCGGTTCGAGATCCACTCGGTGGCCCGCTCGCGCGACGGCCTGGTGGCCTTCGCCTACGACACTATTGGCGGGGGTAAAGTGATGCAGCAGGCCACGTGGGTCGAATTTTGCCAGCGCGTGGCCCAGGCCAGCGGCGGCCAGGCCCTGGGGCCCGTCACAATTGAAACCACCCGCCACGCCGCCGACGGCACCGCCGAATACACCGTTTCGCATGCGTAGCCCCGCCGCCCCGCCCGCCTGGGAGGCGTACCGCGCCCGCCTCGCCGCCTACACCGCCACTCGCGTCAACTACGACCTCGCCGCCCAGGCCGAGTACACGCCGGCTACCGGCTGGCGCATCGACGAATACGCTGTGGAACTGCCCGCCGAAGCCCCCGGGCCCCCCGCACCCGATGGCGCATTTGCCGCGGCCCAGGACGTGCTCCGGCGCTACGCCTTCCCGCCGCCCAACCTGATTACGGGCTACTTCGACCCCCGCCAGCCGCTCGAAAAGCGCATAATGGTGCTACGGGCGCACTTTCTGGTGTTCAACTTCTACTTCGGCGTGCGCGTGGCCGACGTGGTGGACGCTGCCAGCCAGGAGGGCCCCGGGGGCCCCGAGCGGGTTTGGGGCTACGGCTACCGCACGCTCGAAGGCCACTTCGAGCGTGGCCAGATTAACTTCTCGGCGCACAAAAATCTGGCGACCGGCGCAGTAGATTTTCGCATCCGCGCCGTGTCGCAACCTGGGCGCATCGGCAACCCGTTCTACTGGCTGGGGTTCAAGCTGTTTGGTCGAATGCTCCAGCGCCGGTTTGCGCACGAGTCGCTGGCCCGCATGCGCCGCTTGGTGGCCGAAGCGTTGGCGTAGCCACAACCTTTTGGGGCCCCGGCGGGTTGAAAGGCTTTGTGCGTAACCAAAATTGGTTGTGCGCAATTAATTTGACTATTTCTCCAAAACCAATTTTAATGAGTACCACCAAAGCCTACGCGGCCCCCGCCGCCAGCATTCCCCTCGAGCCCTTCACGCTGGAGCGCCGCACCCCGGGCCCCCACGACGTGCAGATTGACATCTTGTTCTGTGGCGTGTGCCACTCCGACCTGCACCAAATCCGCGACGAGTGGGGCGGTTCCATCTTTCCGATGGTGCCCGGCCACGAAATCGTGGGCCGCGTAGCCGCCGTGGGCGACCACGTGAAGAACTTCAAAGTGGGCGACTTGGCCGGCGTGGGCTGCATGGTGGATTCGTGCCGCGAGTGCTCGTCGTGCAAAGAGGGCCTGGAGCAATACTGCGAAACCACTGGCATGGTGGGCACCTACAACAGCCGCGAAATCGGCAGTGGGGCCCCCACCTACGGCGGCTATTCGCAACAGATTGTGGTGGACGAAAAGTACACGCTTAAAGTGAGCGAGAAGCTGGACCTGGCCCGCGTGGCCCCGCTGCTGTGCGCCGGCATCACCACCTACTCGCCCCTGCGCCAGTGGAAAGTAGGCGCTGGCCACCGCGTGGCCGTCATGGGCCTGGGCGGCCTCGGCCACATGGCCGTGAAATTTGCCGCGGCCCTCGGCGCGGAAGTAACCGTGCTGAGCACCTCGCCCGAAAAAGAGGCCGATGCCAAAGCCCTGGGGGCCCACAAGTTCATCGTAACCAAGGACAAGGAGCAGTTTAAGTCGGTGAATAACTACTTCGACTTCATCATCAACACCATTTCGGCCCAGATTGACCTCGGTGCCTACGTGAGCTTGCTCCGCCTCGACGGCACGATGATTCTGCTGGGCGTACCCACCGAAGCGCCGCAGCTGCACGCGTTCAACCTCATTGCCAAGCGCCGCCGCGTGGCCGGCTCGCTCATCGGGGGCATCGCCGAAACTCAGGAAATGCTGGACTTCTGCGCCGAGCACAACATCATGTCCGACATTGAGATGATTGACATCCAGCACATCAACGAAGCCTACGAGCGCATGCTGAAAGGCGACGTGAAGTACCGCTTCGTCATCGACGTAGCCTCGCTGAACTAACCAGCTGGGCCCCAGGGGCCCAGCACCAACGCAAAACGCCGGCTTTCCGCAAGGAAGGCCGGCCGTTTTGCATCTATTTATTTCGAAGCTGGGGCCCCTGGTTCACTGCTTGCTGAACACGTAGGAATCCTGTTCCAAGAACGGGTTAACGCGCAGCTCCATCGTGCGCACGCGGGCCCCTTCGGCCCGGAACAGGGCCGGAAAAATGCCGTAAGCGGGGTTAGAATACGTGGTGCGGAACTGCTCGCCGTCCATGTAATCCAGCGTGGCCACCAAGCCGGGGTGGTTGGAAAAGTGCACTTGCAGCTGCCGCCCCTGGGCTTCCACCGTCACGGCGCCGTACACCGGGTTGCGGTACACGCCGGCGTAGGTGAGCAGGTCGCGGGTGGGGCGGTTCTTGCGTTGTACGCGGGTGGCCAGCTCAGCAATGTTGCGATGCGATTCCTCGCGGCCGGGCCGGGCCAGCGTGTACAGCTGGCGGCTGCGGTCCACGTAGGGCACGGCCAGGTAGGCATCGAGCAGCTGGTAGCGCAGGGCCTCAAAAAAGCTCTGGTTGTCCTGGTTGGTGAGCACAGCAATGCCCAGGCCCTCCTCGGGCACGAAGCACACATTGGTCACGAACCCGTTGGCCCCGCCCGTGTGCCAAAACACCTGCCGCCCAGCGTAGTCGCCGATGAACACGCCCAGCCCGTACATGGAAAAATGGCTGGGCAGGATTGACGATTTCGCGTCCGATACCAGCGTATTAACGGCCCGGGTGCGGTGCAGCGTAGCCCAAGGCAGCACCTGCCGCCCGGCGTAGCGCCCGCTGTCGAGCTGGAACTTGAGCCAGTGCCCCAGGTCGTTGGCGCACGACACGAGGCCGGCGGCCGGCGCCAGGTTGTCGATGTGGTCGAACGGTAGCGGAATCAGGGGCCCAAACGCATCGGAGTACGGCCGCGCAATGTTGGGCCGCTGCGCGTAGCCAGCTGTGAGTGGGTAGGTGCGGTCCATGCCCAGCGGCGTGAGCAGGCGCTGCTGAATCCAGTCTTCCCAACGCTTGCCGTCCAGCACCTGCGGAATGATTTCGCCCGCCGCCAGGAAGCCCGAGTTGCAGTAGCCATAGGTTTGGCGGAACGGGTTGACGGGCCGCAGGTTGCGCATCTTGTCCACAATATCGGCCCGGCTAAGGCTGGAATTCCAAAACGTGAAATCGCCTTGAAACGTCCGGGTGCCCAAGTGGTGCCCCAGCAAGTCGCGGATGCTTACCAGCTTGGTACTGGTTGAATCGTACAGCCGGTACCCGGGCAAGTACCGGCGCACCGGGTCGTTCAACGTCAGGCGTTTCTCTTCTTCCAGCTGCGCCAAGGCGGTGCCCGTGAACAGCTTTGTGTTAGAAGCAATCATGAACAAAGTGTTGGCATCGACCGGCTCTGGCTCGCCCACCGCCCGCACACCGAAGCCTTGCGTAGCCACCACCTGCCCGTCCTTCACCACCACCACGGCCAGCCCCGGAATGTCCCACAGCCGCAGGCCACGCTGCACATAAGCGGCCAAACTGTCGCGCAAAAACCTCGGCCCGTAGGCGCGGGGCTGCGCCGCGGCGGGCAGGGCCCCCAGCAGCAACGCCACCATCCCCAGCAGCAGGCCGCGGCGAAACGCAAAACAAAAGAACATGAAAAAGAAAAAAGGCCGGATGGGATGCGAAAAATAAGCATGCCACCGGCAAAGCCGTTGGTTTCTTTTGCGAAACGATGGAGGCAAACCTAAATATTATTGGCTGGCCCACAAAAAAAGCCCTGCGCGGTGCGCAGGGCTTTTTGGCAACTGGTAAAAAACTATTGTTTCACCACCTTGAGGCGCTGAGTCTGGCCGTCCTGGTAGCGCACCTGCACCACGTACAGGCCGTGGGGCAGGCTGGCCAAATCCGATAGCACCAGATTGGAGGCACCAGCGGCCAGCATGGGCTGCCAGCTGCGCACCTGGCGGCCTACGCCGTCGAGCACGCTCACCGTCGCCTGGCCCGCGGCCACCGTTTGCAGCGCTAAGTTGATTTCCGAAGCAAATGGGTTGGGGTACCCTTTCACCGAAGCCGCCAGGGCCCCGCCGAAGGTGAGCGACTGCGGTGCAAACAAGCTTTCCTTGCCGTCCACGTCCAGTTGGCGTAAGCGGTAGTAGCGGGTGCCCTGCTTGTTGGCCGTCGCGTCGCGGTACTGGTAGGTGCGCACTTCCGAGCTGTTGGGGGAAGCCGCGGCCACGAAGGCGAGCTTGCTGAACGTCGTGCCATCAGTGGAGACCTGCACTTCGAAGCCGGCGTTGTTGAGCTCTTGGGCGGTGGTCCAGGTGAGCAATGCGTTGGGGCCCTGCGCCACGGCGGCAAAGCTGGTCAGGGTTACCGGCAGCGGGTTAGTAGCGTCACCCAGGGTGAACAACGCTGCTAACGTATTTGTGATACCAGTAATTGTCACTGTTTTAGCGCTAGTGCTGATGCCAGTCCCCGGCTTGGCTAAGGGAGCGAATGGGATGCCACCAGCACTTATTGAACGAAATAAGACCAGATTATTTTCGGAAATTTTGTTCAGTTCAGCGCTGAGGTAGTGAAACACAAGGCTGAAAGTCAAATTATCTGGATTATCAGGCTTGAACGTGAAGCTACGGCGAATGCTTTGGCTCGTACCGACTCCATTGTAGATATTGCTGGTAACCCGTGTTACTTGTGTTTTACCAGGATCGCCACCCGTTGCGATTAAATCAATACCAATATTGCCAAAAGAGTTAGTTTGGCCGCCAGTAACCACGCGGTTAGGGGTACGCAATACGCCTAGTACATAACCAACTTCTGACTCACCACTAATTTGGGCAGTAGCGTCCAAGTCAATGCCATATATGTTGATATTGTCGGTACGAGTGACTACTATGCCTCCAGTATCGGCGAATAAGAGTCTGTTGCGAATGCTCATCTGACTAGTGAGCGTTTTTGTGCTACTGCCTTCGACGCGAAAGTTATAGAAAGAGCCGCCATCGAAAGTTTGCGCCGTATTGCCAGCTAATACAAAAACACCGTTCGATTGGTAAAGGCCGCCACGAGAGTCCAGAAAATCGCCAAATACCTGTAATTCACCGCCACTAAGTTCTATAAGCTTATTGCCTTGCTCCCGTGCATCGTCCGTAATTCGCAGAGTGCGTGCCTGGGCGAATCCATAATCGACATTGGGATATTTACCATTCGCGTTGTACGGAATAGTAACGTCCGTATTATCTGTAGGTTCTCCATTAGGAGACCAGTTAGCAGCATTATGCCAGTCGCGCGATTCCCCGTTCCCTGTCCATTGGGCAGGTACACTTCCTGTAACGTCGAAAGTGAATTTGTATGTACTGTTGGGATCACCGTCCGTAATGTTGTACGAACCGCTACCACCAGAATTATTGTAAGTGCCTTGAGCAACAAAATATAATTCTACTACATAGCGACCCGGGCCATTAGTACTAGCTACTAGGTTTGGTAAATTGTTCGTATTGCTCCATTTCTTATTGTTGCCGCTAACGTTTTGGAAAGCCAGTGATAAAGGGGTGAATGTAGTGGGAACTGTAGTCGATTCACGGTATACCCGGTAGAGCAACTGAGCGGCCTGAATATCATCGCCGTTATCATTGTATGTATTGCCTTCACCACCCAGCGAGACGTTTCCAAAGCCTCGATCAAAGCTGCCGATGTTGCCGGCCGTTGTGATGTCAGGATTGCTTGTATCGCTACCGTCGGCCGCAGCCTTGTAATACTTGCCGTTGATAATGATGTAATCCTTAAAAAAGCCGCTGTCAGCCTTTGCTTGGTTGGCAAATCCGGTGAGTAGCAATAGGGCCATTGCCGTCATTAGCGCAGCTTTGCTACCAGATAATATTCGCCTCGATAACGAATAGAATGCGATGAAATGAGTGTTTAAATTTTTTTGCATGATGCTAATAAATAACAGGAGGAAAAGACAGGCAAATATACGGGCATCCGTAAGTTTGGATGATATTGTACAAGAAAATATTGCTTATCTCCATTTTATGCAAAACAATTGTAATCCTTATTGGTATAGGGTCAATTCTGTATTGTGAATGTGCTATAAGGTAGGCGGGTGTTTTCTAGCCATCGAGAGCAGATACGTGTTACTTTTTGGTTAAGAACCAAAAAAACGGGGCGATTAAGAGCATGAAAAATAAAAAGGCCCCTCCTAATGGAGGGGCCTTTTTTTAATAATAGCGGGATACCCGGCCTAGATAGCAATAAACAGCCGGCTCAGATAATACACGTAGTAGTAGTAGTCATACCATAAGAATATTGATCGTTGCACGCGAATAGATATAGATAATAGTGGCGGTAAAGCCGCCATAGCGATATAAATGAGTACGCTAATCAGATATTACAATGCGTTTTTGAGTAATGTTACCGCTGCTGGCCAAAGAGAGAAAGTAGGTGCCGGCAGGCAGGTTTTTAGGTAATGATAGCGGAGATAGGTAGTGGACTTCGGTGGGCGTGATCGTCTGGACCAATACTGGGCGCCCAAGGGCGTCGAAGAGATGCATGGAAAGGCTTTCTCCCGCATACCCCTGGAGCAATAGTTTCACAGGACGGCCAACGCTGGGATTAGGGTACACTTCAACCTGCCGCGCCACGCGGGGGGCGGGCGCCAAGGCAACTACACTGCTGTAATGAACTGCGCCGTTACGGTCAACTTGGCGCAAACGATAATAGGTAGAAGCAGTAAGCCGCTTTGGGTCGGGCCATTGGTAGGCCAAGGCCCGGGTGCTGCTCCCCGCAGCAGCCATGCGACCGGTTTCGGTAAAAGCGATGCTGTCGGTGGAGCGCTCGATGGCAAAGTAATCGGTGTTGCGCTCTGTAGCCGTATTCCATTGAAGTGTGGCATAGCTATTCGCGTCGGTTGTACCAGTGAAGGTCGTCAGCTCGACGGGTAACGGTGCGGTTGGTGCCGCACGCGTTGCGGTAGAAAAGCTGCTGCCACGAATATTATAAGTAATGCTGACGCTATCAGTATTGTATTCAGCATTAGTGACATAGTAATAAGTATTGGGTTGCAGTCCCGTAACTATGATAGAGTGGCCTGTGCCATTGTATACCGCGTATCCAGCACCAAGCTTAGCCCCTTGCCCATACGCTGCATTGGCCGTATAAAACTGGTTGTTAACAGCAGTTAGGGGCGCTGATACATCGCCCCCAGTTGGGGCGATTGCTACTACTCGGCCTTGACCCGTACCACGTTTACCAAAACTCAACTCCATGGTAGTAGCCGTGACGCGGACCAACCCGGCTTCGCCGCCTAGAGTAGGGGCCGCAACCTGCGCTGAAGCGGTGTGGCCAGCCAGCCCGGCCACTAGGCCCACCACAAGGGTTAAGAAGCGCAAATTCATATAAAAGCTAGTAGAAAGTGGAACCAAATATGGAATATGATAAAAAGAATGATAATTTATAAAATTATAAATATTCCAATAATAAATAACGGCTTATAATTTAAATGCAACTCGCTGGCCAGCTGTTTTGCGATGGACAAATATAGGACTAAAAATCAAATTGTAGACTTATTTCTCGTTTTATGAGATAAAAAAGAAAGTATTATTGCACTTTAATAAGAAAAACGATTTATTAAACATTACGCAAAATCATATTTCTATAAAAAATAATAAATGTGCAAATAGTATTAACTAAAGCTGCTTTCTCTTGATGTGTTATTGCTGGGCTGGCGTTTGCCGTAAAAAAGGGCGGCCCCGTGGGCTGCCCTGGTCTGGCTATTATTATATAAGGTGGCTGAGCGGCTGTTCAGTATGGCGGGGGCCGTGATGGGGCATCAAGTCAAGTGGCTGAGTGGTAGGGTATCCTCCCAAGTTTGCCGGTAGGCTTAACGCTGGGAAGTGCGGGCTGGGGTTTCGGTTCCTCTCTGGCAGTGCTCACTAATGCAAGCTAGTAGCAGAAGACGTTTATAAACGCATGCTTAATAGATTAAGGAGCAAGTAGTGAAGCCCGAATGCCCGGCGGGGGTGCCAGCGGAAACCGGGGCCCCGTGCCGTATTTTTACCGCTATGTTCTTCCAGTTTGGCCCCCGCAGCGCGTTGCTATTGCCGTTTGTGGTGCCGGGGGCGGTGGCTGCGCTGTGGCTGCTGGGCCGGGCCCTGCGGCGTGGGGCCCCGCCGACGCCCTGCTGGCGCTGCTCATTGCCCTGCCTACAATCAGCGTGACGCAATGGATGCTGGGCTACGCGGGCTGGTTTGATAGCCACGACGGGTACTCAACGGTGATGTTTTACGTGCCCTGGCACCTGGGCACGGCCCTGGGAGCGGGCTACTACCTGTATTTCCGCAGCCTCACCAACCAGGAATTCCGCTGGCGGCCACTGGTACTGCATTTGCTGCCGGCGCTGCTGGAGCTGGGCCTGTTTGCGGCGGCGGCGGCCTACGACCTGCTGTGGTGGCGCGGGCTGCACGGCCGGCCGTTGCCCGACTTCTTCGGCACCAAGGGCGCGGCGGCCACGGCCCTCGACGGGCTGGCCCTGCCACTGGCCCTGATCAGCCACGGGCTGCTGCTGGGCTACGGCCTGCGCATGTGGGCCGAGTACCGCCGCTACCGCCGCTACCTCGACGACAACTTCTCGGACCCCGAGCGCCTGCGCTTTGCCGGGCTGCGGCAACTGCTGCTGCTGCAATTGCTGGTCCTGACGCTGGGCTTGCTGTACACGGCTCTGAACACAGTGTTTGAATTCAGCTACGACATGGCCTGGAATTTCTTCGCCCTGCGCGGCATCCTTATATATGGGCTAACGGTGGTGGGCATCCAGGCCAACTACGCGGCCGCTACCAGCCCGCTTCGCTTTGGGGCCCCGGCGGTGCCCGCAGCGGCAGACGAAGCCGTGGACGAAGCCGCGCCACTGCCCGGTAGCGGCGCGGGTTTGGAGCTGGTAGCGCTGGGGCCCCAGCAGCGGCCACCGTGCGCCCAGCCACCGCCGCGGCCGCGGGGCCCCCGTTGCCCGCCGCGCCGCTACCGCCTGAGCTGGGGCCCTGGCGCGACAAGCTGTTGGCCCTGATGGCCGACGAGCAGCCCTGGCTGGAGCCCGAGCTGACCCTCACCGAGCTGGCTCACCGCCTGCGCACGCACCCGGCCCTGCTCTCCAAGGTTATCAACGCGGGCTGCGGGCAGAACTTCAACGACTTCGTGAACACCTACCGGGTGCAGGAGGCGCGCCGCAAGCTGGCCGACCCGCGCTTTGGGCACTACTCGCTGGTGGGGGTGGCCCTGGAGAGCGGATTCAACTCAAAGTCAACGTTTAACCGCGTGTTCAAAAAGCTGCTGGACCAGGCCCCCAGCGAGGTAATGCGGCCCAAATCATAAGTTGGGACGGGCCATATTATGGCTTGGAGCGCCGGCTGTGGGGCGGGGGAGGACCTTTGGGCCATCGTTTCACGCTCATCATTCCTCTCCGCTATGCGCTTCTCCTGGTTCGCCTTCGCCCTGTTTTCCTTAGCTGCGCTGTTGGCTTGCGGCGGAATTACCTCGCATACCTATATAAAGGTCGGCGAGCAGTTTGTGCTGGGCGGCTGGCAGCGGGGGACGTTTCGCGTAAAGGCCCGCAACAGTGGTCCGGTGCCGGTGAGCGTAGCCGAGCGTCGGACCAGCGGCGCGGTGCAGGAGCGGGGCCGCCTCGAACCGGGGCAGGACGCGGCGCTGGCCTGCGGGGCCGGCTCGGCCTTGCTGATGCGCAACCTTGGCGACCGCACGGCCGAGATAGACGCGAAAATTACCGGCGACGCCTCCTTTAGCATGGGCATGACCCAGGAAGCTTTGAAATAAATAATCGACCGGGCCCGGTAACGTTTGGCCCGGGGCCCGGTAGCCGCGGCAATGCGCCGGGTTGGCGGTGCGGCAAGCAACCATCCGCGGTCCGCCCGCATCTGTGTTGGCGGTTCCCTTTCCTACTACCCACTACGCATGAAAAAATTTACTCGTTGCGCGACGGGCGGGCTGCTGAGCCTGCTCCTCGCGGTGGCCACTGCCTTGCCCGCGGCGGCCCAGGGCCCCGCGGCTGGTACCGGCGCGCTCATCGGCACGGTGCTCGACTCGGCTAGCCGCCAGCCGGTGGCCTACGCCACGGTGGTGCTGCTGCCGCCGGCCCCCAACGAGAAGCCCATTACCGGCGTGGCGGCCGACGACCAGGGCAAGTTCAGCTTCACCAAGCTGGCGGCGGGGCCCTTCCGGCTGCGGGCCAGCTACGTGGGCTACGGCACCCGC
Source organism: Hymenobacter coccineus (assembly GCF_001816125.1). Lineage (GTDB taxonomy): Bacteria > Bacteroidota > Bacteroidia > Cytophagales > Hymenobacteraceae > Hymenobacter > Hymenobacter coccineus. The sequence continues at coordinate 31,695 of NZ_MDZA01000066.1, forward strand.
ACCCGCGCCGTGGTGGTGGGCACGGGCCCCACCGACGTGGGGGCCCTGCGCCTGCGGGCCGCGGCCCAAGCGCTGGGCGAGGCCGTCATCATCGGCTCGAAGCCGGTGGTGGAGGTGCGCCCCGACCGCCTGGTGTACAACGCCGACCAGGACGTGAGCAACGCCGGCGGCACCGCCCAGGACGTGCTGCGCAAGGCCCCGCTGCTGGCCGTGGACGGCGACGGCAACGTAACAATGCGCGGTTCGGCCAATTTCAAGGTGCTTGTTAATAATAAGCCTTCGCCCACGCTGGCCCGCAACCTGGCCGAGGCGCTCAAGAGCATCCCGGCCGAGCAAATCCAGAGCGTGGAGGTCATCACCACGCCGCCCGCCAAGTACGACGGCGAGGGCACGGCCGGCATCATCAACATCGTGCTTAAGAAGGGCACCAAGCAGGGCGCCAACGGCCGGCTGGGCCTCAGCAGTGGCAACCGCAACACCAACTTCAACTCGGCCCTGAACTTCCGGCAGGGCAAAATCAATTTCACGTCGTCGGCCAACGCGGGGGCCTGGTACAACCCTGGCCAGTCGGAAACCTACCGCTTGGGCTACTCGCCGGCCGGCACCGACACGCTGCGCCGCAGCGGCAGCCGCTACAACAAGGGCGGCTGGACCTACGGCACCGTGGGCCTCGACTACGACCCCGCCGAGCACCACAGCATCACGCTGGCCGGCTCCGTCAACTACTACCAGGGCCAGGGCACGAACGACCTGGTCAACCGCTTCACCTCGCCCGTAGTGGCCAATAACCAGCTTTTTGCGCGCAGTACCAAGGAGGTGTTCAACGGCCTCAACGTGGAGGGTACCGCCACCTACACCCGCACCTTTTCCCAGGCCCGCAAGGAGTGGAGCGTGCTGGGCCAGTACGCCCTCAACACCGGCACGTTTGGCTACGACTACGACCAGTTCCAAGGTTCCAGCGTGCCGCTTAGCAGCGCCGAGGCCAGCTACCGCGAGCGTAGCCGGGGCCGCACGCCCGGCCAAGAAGTGACGCTGCAAACCGACTTTACGCAGCCCCTGGGCGAGCAAAGCAAGCTGGAAGTGGGCCTGAAGGGCATTTTTCGGAGCACCGGCTCGGTGGCCACCGTCGATACGCTGCGCACCAACTACGGCCCCACGCTGGCCGGTGACCCGCGCCGCAGCATCGACTTCAGCTACCGCCAGGACGTGCAGGCGGCCTACGGCATCTACTCGTTTGGGGTGGGCAAGAAGCTGAGTGCCAGCCTGGGCAGCCGCCTGGAGCGCACCAGCGTCAACGCCGACTTCCGCACCACCAACTCGCAGTTTGCCCCCAGCTACTTCACGGTGCTGCCCAACGGCTTTGCCCAGTACAAGCTCAGCGAGGCCAGCAGCGTGCGCGCCGCGTACAGCCGCCGCATCACGCGGCCGGCCATCGATTACCTCAACCCCTTCCGCGACGCTTCTACGCCGGGGTTTGTATCCTTCGGCAACCCTTTTCTCAGCCCCGAGCTGACGGACTCCTACGAGCTGAGCTACAACACCACCGTCAAAATCACCACCCTCAACGCGGCGCTTTCGGTGCGCCACACCGGCAACGCCATTGAGGGCGTGAACCTGCCCAGCGACACGCAGGGCGTTATTGCCACCACCTATGCCAACGTGGCGGCCAATACATTTTATCAGTTCAACGTGTACGCCTCCCTCAAGCCCAGCCCCAAGTGGGACCTGAGCGCGGGCCCCGACGTGCAGTACGTGGTGCGCCGCTCGCCCTCGCTGCAAGCCGACCAGCGGGGCTTCACGGCCAGCCTCAACCTCAACACCTCGTACCGGCTGCCCAAAGAATACACCATCCAAGCCTTCGCCTACGGCTCGCTGCGCACCATCGACATCCAGGGCTACGGCCCGGCTAACCTGTATTATTCCTTCGGGGGCAAAAAAACCTTCTGGGATAAAAAGGCCGACGTGTCGCTCAACATCACCAGCCCTTTCAACGGGCGCTGGGCCTACCGCTCCACCCTCAGCACGCCCGCTTTCGACCAGCGCTCCACCTTCTACGCCTACCAGCGGTCCTTCCGCCTGAGCTTTGCCTACCGCTTCGGGCAGGAGCAGCAGGGCAAGCAGCGCAAGAGCATCAACAACGACGACACCAAGGGCGGTGGTAGCAAGCAGGGCGGCTAGGGCCCCGGGGGGTACTCGTGAATAAGGTTGGACAGTGCTAGTGTTTTAGTCTGATAACTGCAACCACCTGCTTGCCAGCAAGCAGGTGGTTGCAGTAGGAGCCCCAGCTTGTGGGGCCCCCAACCCAAGGGCTGCCCGGCTGGGGCCCCAGCCAGCGCCCGTGCGGGCACAACGGACCCGTAATAAGGATGTAAGAAGGCCTTCTTCTTCCCCGTTGTGATATCAATTCGTCTGTGAAAATCCTGTTCATTGGCTTGCTGAGCCTACTGCCGCTGCTGGCCTTGGTCTAGCCAGCGCCGCCCGCCTACCAACTCAGTACCCACATCCTCGACATCAGCCAGGGCAAGCCGGCGGCTGGCGTAACGGTGCGCCTAGAGCGGTACGACGCCGCCAAAAAAACCTGGAGCCCGGTAGCCGAGAAGCAAACCGACGCGGCCGGCCGCATCGGCGATTTCCTGCCCGCCGCTGGCCAGAAAGCGCCCGCTACCGGCACCTACAAGCTCACTTTCCTCACCAAGTCCTACTTCGCCGCACGGCAGCAAACCTCGTTCTACCCCTTCATCGAGGTGGTGTTTGAGCTGGCCGATGGGGCCCACTACCACGTGCCCATTACGCTGTCGGCCTTCGGCTACTCTACGTAACGGGGCAGCTGATAACCAGCTGCTTAGCCGGTGCTTTGTGCTGGCGCTTGCCTTGCGGGGCTCCTGCCCAATTCTAAAATCCCACCCTGCCGGACGTTAACATGCTTGATTTGCTTATAAAAAACGCGCGGCTCGACGACCACGAGGCCGGTGTGGATATTGGCATCGTGGGCGATAAGATTACGCTGCTGGAAGCCGGCATTGCGGAACCGGCCCACACGGTGCTGGATGCGGAAAACCAGTTTGTGTGCGCGGGCTTCTACGAAACCCACATTTACCTCGACAAGGCGTGCATTCTGAACCGTTGCTCGGTGAAGGAAGGCGGGAAGGAGGAGGCCACCAAGGAAACGCGCAACGCCAAGAAGAACTTCACCGAGGACGACGTGTTTGCCCGCGCCAGTCGCGTGGTAGAAATGGCCATCAAGAAAGGTACCATGGGCCTGCGCACCTTCGTCGAAACCGACCCGCTGGCGGGCCTGCGCTCGTTTGAAGCCCTTAAGCGGGTGAAGGATACCTACGCCTTTGCCATCGACATTGAGCTGTGCGCCTTTGCCCAAGACGGGCTGACCCAGGAAATGACCACCCACCACCTGCTGCGGCAGGCCTTGCAGCAAGGGGCCGACCTAGTGGTGCCCCTACACCGACCCTGACCCCGACCGCCACGTAGAGTTGATTTTTGACCTGCCCGAGGAATTCAACGTGAACGTCGATTTCCACCTCGATTTCGACATCGACCCCGCCGACTCGGGCATTCCTAAGATTGCCGAGCAGACCCGCCTGCGCAACTACCAGGGCCGCGTGTCCATCGGCCACGTCAAAAAGCTCAGCGCGCCGGGCCACCGACCTGCTGATGATGGGCCACGGGCAAACCCACCTCATCCCGCGGGGCGTGGTGAATGCCAACGAGCTGAGCGCGCTGGGCCTCACGACGACCATTTCCAGCAACAATATCCTCAACGCCTTTACGCCCTACGGCGACGCCTCGCTGGTGCGCACTGCCAACATGTGCGCCAACATTGCCCAGCTCACCGCCGATGAGGACATCCAAGCCAATTACGAGATGATAACCACCAACGCGGCCAAGCTGCTGGCCAAGCAGGCGCGCTTGCGCGTGGGCGGCCCGGCCACCTTTGTGCTGCTGGAGGTCGGTAGCGCCGTAGACGCCATCCGCACCATTGCGCAGCCGCTGCTGGGCTACAAAAACGGTCGGCCCACGTTTGCCAACCCCAAGGCTACTATCCAACCACAATATTGAGCCGCGCCATGCCTGATTCCCTCACCGGCAACGACCTGCCCCACCTGCGCCACTGCCTGGCGCTGGCCGCCGAAGCCCTGGCGGCCGGCGACGAACCCTTTGGCTCTGTATTGGTGGGGGCCGGGGGCGAGGTGCTGGCCCAGGCCCGCAACCACGTGAATGAGCTGAACACCCTGGCCCACCCCGAGTTGGAACTGGCGCAGTGGGCGGCCACCCACCTGGCCCCGGCCGCGCGCGCCGCCGCCACCCTCTACACCAGCGGCGAGCACTGCCCCATGTGCGCCGCCGCCCACGGCTGGGTAGGCCTGGGCAAGATAGTTTACCTCAGCTCGGGACAGCAGCTGACGCAGTGGCTCAGCGAGTTGGGTGCGCCCGAGTCCCCCATTCAGTTCATCCCGGTGCAGGAAATTATCCGCCACGCCGAGGTGGCCGGCCCCGCCAACGGCGAGTTGCTTCAGGAAATAAAGGCCTTGCACGTGGCCTACCACGGGGCGCGCAATAGCAAAAGCTAGGGCCCGCCGGGCCGGCGCAGCAAAGCTGCCAGCGTCGGTTTCTAACTTGTTAATAACGACGATACCGAAGCACGAGTTGCGGCAAATCAAGTAGGGCCCCTGGGGCCCTACTTGATTTGCCGCAACTCGTGCTTCACCTCGTGGCGGGCAGTTTTCAGGTAGGATTTGAGCTGTTGTTGCTTGGTGAGCGAAATGTTGACCGGTGTGAGCAGCTGCACCACGGCCAGGGTGGCCCCGGGCTGGAGGGCGGCCTTGACGTCGGCAAAGCCGGCATACGACGCCACCGCCGTTTCGGTGCCCGTGCTGGCGGGCAGGGTGAAGCTGAAGTTGCCCTGGGCATCGGTCACGCACGACTGATCGAGGCGCGGCAGGCGTACCACAGCCCCAGGCAGGGCCCCGGCCAGCGTTTCGACGCGGCCGGCCAGCACTACCGAGGCGGGTGGGGCGACGGCGGGGGCCGGGACGTCGGCTACTGTTGGCATCATCGGGGGCGTGCGCTGTACGTTAGCAGCCAGCAGCTTAGCGCGGGGTAGCTTGGCCTGGGCCTGGGCGGCGTTAGTGCCAGCCGTGAGGGCTAATAATAAGAATAAGAAGGGGTAGCAATATTGTTTCATGGGAAAGTAGTGGGATAGGGTCGGGGTTAACTTTTTGCTTGAATAATTCAAAACTATGGGGGCCCTGGGCCCCCGGGGCCGCATTTCGGCCGGCGCGCGGAAACGCCCGGCCAACGCCCGTTTTTGACCTGCGACGCGCCACAGGCGGAATAGTATACTTTAATATAGGGCCAGTGTAATGAATAGCTTGCGCTGCCGATTCACCAGCTGTTCATTTGCTGGTCTACCCAATTCTCCTTCTTTTTCTACCCATGGCCCGCACCACTGCTAACGGCCCATTCTCCTTATCAGGGCACGCCGGCGCGGGCACCCGTGCCAGCGGTAAAACCTGGACGAAAGCCGACTTGGGCCATGCGGGGAATGGAATTGGCCTGGTCAGGGTGCCCGGCGGTGGCGTGGCCTACGCCACCGGCATGGCTAAGCTGGCGCCGCCCCTGGGGCCCCAAGCGGCTACCGGCCCTGCTGCCTCCCAACTGCTCCCTGCACCGCTATGAAAAACTTGCGTAAGTACCTTCCGCTTATTCTGGGTGCGGTCTTGGGCGCGGTGATTGGGAGCCAGGGCGCAAAGCACGGCCTGCGGCTGCTGCACCACGCGGCCTGGAGCCGGGGGCAAGTGGCTGGCTTGCTGGCGTTGCTGCCGGTGGCTTGGCTGCTGGCCGTGCTGCTGCACGAGCTGGGCCACGTGCTGGCGGGGCAGACGCAGCGCTTCCAATTCCGCTGGCTGGCGGTGGGGCCCCTATTGTGGAAGCGCGAAGCGGGCCGGCTGCGCTTAGTCTGGAACAAGAGCCTGAACCTGGCCGGCGGCATGGCCCTGTGCCTGCCGCCCAACGCGGACGACCTGCGCCGGCGGTTTATGGTTTTTGCGGCGGGTGGGCCGCTGGGCAGCGCGGCGTGGGCCGCCGTGGCGCTGGGCACCTACGCCCTGCTGCCCGTCGCCACCTCGGCCGTGGGCCAAGTGCTGGCGGGGGCGCTGGCCGCAAGCGGTGGCATTTCGGCGCTGCTCGCGCTGCTGACGCTGATACCCGCGCACGTGGGCGGCTTCTACAGCGACGGTGGCCGGCTGCTGCACCTGGGGCGGGCGATGCGGCCGGGCAGCTCGACCTGGCCCTGATTACGGCCATAGCCCACTCCATGGCCGGCACCCGGCCCCGCCACTTGCCGCAGGGCCCCTTAGTGGCCGCGGCCGCCCTGCCCCAGGAGTTGCCCTCCAAGTGCTACGTGCATTACTACCTCTACCTGGCGGCGCTCGATGCCCAGCAAATCGAACAAGCCGGCCAGCACTTGGCCGCCTACCGGGTGCAGCTGCCCCAGCAGCCAGCGGCTATGCAAGCCGGTGGCTGGCTGGAATCGGCGTTTTTCGCGGCCGCTTACCAGCACGATTTGCCCGCGGCCCGCGCCTTCCAGGCGCAGGCGCGGCCCAGCGTCTTGGTCACGCCCGACGTGACGGCCCGGGTGGAGGCCGCCTTGGCCCGCCTGGCCGACGACCCCGTGCAGGCCCTGGCCCTCGCCCAAACCGCCCTGCAAGCCCTGCCCCACAGCATCGACCCGGGCAGCACCCACCTCTACGCCGAGTGGCTGGCCGACACCGTTCGCTGGGCCAGCAGTAGGGTGGAACAGCCGCTGCACTCCACGGCCTGGCTTGGCGGTCTGCCCAGCAATCCGCTGCCACTCTACAAGCTACTTGCTGGCTTGCTGTGGGCAACTATCCGCCCATTTTTGGCATCAGTGGTGAGACGCTGCCATTGCACCGGTGCCGCCACAATTTGTCTTTTCCACCTTTCCTCCTTCTTTTTCTACCCATGGCCCTCACCATTACCAACCTCTCCAAAACGTACCCCAACGGCACCCAGGCCCTCAAAAACGTGAGCCTCGACATTCCCAACGGCATGTTCGGCTTGCTGGGGCCCAACGGCGCCGGCAAGAGCAGCCTGATGCGCACCATTGCCACGCTGCAAGACGCCGACACCGGCAGCATTATGCTCGATGACATTGATGTGCTGCACAACAAGGAGGCCGTGCGCCGCGTGCTGGGCTACCTGCCCCAGGAATTCGGCGTGTACCCCAGCGTAAGCGCCGAGGACTTGCTCGATCATTTTGCCACCCTCAAGGGCATTGCCAGCCGCAAGGAGCGCCAGGAAATGGTGGGGGCCCTGCTGCACCAAACCAACCTCTACGACGTGCGCAAAAAGCACGTGGGCGGCTACTCAGGCGGCATGAAGCAGCGCTTTGGCATTGCGCAGGCGCTGCTGGGCAACCCGCGCCTCATCATCGTGGACGAGCCCACGGCCGGCCTCGACCCCGCCGAGCGCAACCGCTTCCACAACCTGCTGAGCGAGATTGGCGAGAACCTGGTGGTCATTCTCAGCACCCACATCGTGAGCGACGTGAGCGACCTGTGCCGCCACATGGCCATCATCAACAAGGGCGAGGTGCTGCTCACCGGCGACCCGCTTTCGGTAATGAACAACCTGAAGGGTAAAATCTGGAAAAAGCTGATTGAGAAGGCCGAGCTGCCAGCGCTGCAAGCCAGCCAGCAGGTCATCAGCTCGCGCCTGTTTGCGGGCAAAACCGTGGTGCACGTGCTGGCCGATGGGGCCCCGGACAGTGGTTTCGAAGCCGTGAGCCCCGACCTAGAGGACGTGTATTTCTCGGAAATTCAGCAGTACGAAGCACGGGCTAAGAACGGGGCGGTGGTGGCCTGAGGCTGCACCGCCAGTTTTTCGGCGGGGGTCTAGAACGGGGTGGTCCGGCGACTTTTTCAGTCGTCGGGCCACTCTGACAAATGAACAGAGCCACCGTTCGACTATCAGAGTGGCCCGACGACTGAAAAAGTCGCCGGACCACCCCGGCCTAATCCGCCCCGCCAATCCTTAATTCTTGCCTTTCAACTGCTACCCGATGTTCCTTCCCATTTTCCTTTTTGAACTGAAGTACCGGCTCAAGCGGCCGGCTACCTGGATTTATTTCTTCCTGCTGTTTTTGATGGCCTTTTTGCTCGTCACGGCGGCGGGCGGCGGCTTCGGTACGGGCGTGAACATTGCCCTGGGCGGCGACGGCCAGACGGTGAAAATCAACTCCCCGTACTCGCTCACCATCAGCACCATGGTTTTGAGCATCTTCGGCGTCATCATCGCCTCCTCGCTGATGGGCAACCCCGTGTACCGCGACTTTGAGTACCGCACGCACCCGCTGTTCTACACCACGCCCATCAGCAAGTGGGGCTACTTGGGTGGGCGCTTTTTTGGCTCGTACCTTATTGCCGCGCTGGTGTTTAGCGGCATCGGGGTGGGCGCAGCGCTGGCTGGCGTAATGCCCTGGGTGGCGGCCGACCGCTTCCTGCCCCACGCGCCGGCCGGCACCTACCTGTGGCCTTACCTGGTGCTGGTGCTGCCCAACTTGCTGTTCTCCGGGGCCCTGTTTTTCACCGTGGCCACGCTTTCGCGCAACATTCTGAGCACCTACCTGGGCTCGATTTTGCTGCTGGTGGCCTACCTCGTGGCCAGCTCCTACCTCCAAGACCTGAAGAACGAGCACCTCGTATCGGCCCTCGACACGTTCGGCACCGCGGCCGTCGATTTTACGACCCGCTACTGGACCTCGGCCGAGAAAAACCGCCTGCTGCTGCCCCTCTCCGGCTACGTGCTGCTGAACCGCGCCGTGTGGCTGGCCGTGGCCGGGGCCCTCCTGGGCCTGTGCTACGCGCGCTTCCGCTTCTCGGCCTTCGCCTCGGAAAAAGTATCGAAGAAGATGCGCCGCGCCGCCGGGGCCCCCGCGGCCGAGCTGGCCCCGGTGCCGGCCGGCGGCCTGCGTTTGCCGCGCGTGGCGCAGGCGTTTTCGGGCGCCATGCACCGGCAGCAGTGGTGGAGCCTCACCAAGCTCGAGTTTTGGGGCATTGCGCGCAGCCGCTACTTCGCGGCCATTGCCGGGGCGGGCGTCATTTTTCTGCTGGCCACGTCGGCGCAGGTGGGCAAAACCTTTGATACGCCCACCTACCCCGTCACCAACGAAATCATCGAATTCTCGCTGGGCTCGTTTTTCCTGTTCTTCCTGGCCATCATCATCTTCTACAGCGGCGAGCTGGTTTGGCGCGAGCGCCAGGCCGGCGTGTCCCAGATCACCGATGCCGTGCCCGTGCCCAGCTGGGTGCCGTTCTTCAGCAAGCTGGCTGCCCTGGGGCTGGTGCAGGTGGTGCTGCTGGTGGTGGTGATGGCCTGCGGCCTACTGGTGCAAACCTTCAAAGGATATTTTCACTACGAAATCGGCCTGTATGTGCAGGCGCTTTTCTTCTACGAGCTACCCTTTTTGCTGCTGATGTGCGTGCTGGCGATGGTGACGCAGGTGGTAGTGAACAATAAGTACCTGGGCTTTTTCGCGGTGGTGGCCTACTACGTGGCCAACCTGTTTCGGAGCCAGATTGGCCTCGGGCACCGGCTGTTCAGCTACGCTGGGGCCCCCACGCCGGGGCCCTATTCCGACATGAACGGCTACGGCCACTTCCTGCCCGCCTTCTGGTGGGTGAAGCTGCTGTGGGCCGGCGTGGCCGTGCTGCTGGTGCTGGCCGCCACCCTGCTGTGGGTGCGCGGCACCGACGCTACCGGCCGCCTGCGCGAAGCCCGCCGCCGCTGGGGCCCGGCAGCACCGCCACCCTGGCCCTGGGCCTGCTCGTCAGCCTGGGCGCGGGCGGCTACATCTTCTACAACACCAACGTGCTCAACGAGTACCTGACGCCCAAGCAGCGCGAAAAGCGCCAGGTGGCCTACGAAAAGCAGTACCGCCGCCTCAAGGACGTGGCCCAGCCGCGCATCGTGGCCGTGGGCCTGAACACCGAAATCTTCCCCCGCGAGCGGGCCGTGCGGTTCCGCGGCCAGCTCATGCTGGTGAACAAGCAGACACGGGCCCTCGATACCGTCATCGTGAGCCTGCCCGCCGAGGAGCACCCCCGCGTGCGGGCCTTGGCGCTGGGGGCCCCCGGCCAGGCCACCCTGGCCCTGAACGACACGGTGTTCGGCCTGCGCCTCTACCGCCTGGCCCAGCCCTTGGCCCCCGGCGATTCGCTGCCCCTCACCCTGGACCTGTTTTACCAGGAGCACGGCTTCCCCAACGCCGGCTCGCGTACCGATGTGGTCTACAACGGCACCTTCGTCAGCAGCGGCTACCTACCCAGCCTGGGCTACCGCGAGGGCGCCGAGCTGGGCGGCGACCAGGACCGCAAGAACTACGGCCTAAAACCCAAGCCCCGCATGGCCAAGGTGAACGACCTGAAAGCCCGCCAAAACACCTACATCAGCCACGACGCCGACTGGATTCGCTTCCGCACCACCGTCAGCACCGAGGCCGACCAGACGGCCGTGGCCCCCGGCTACCTGCAAAAGGAGTGGGTGAAAGACGGCCGCCGCTACTTCACCTACGTGATGGACCGGCCGATGCTCAACTTTTACACCTTCCTGTCGGCCCGCTACAAGGAGTACAAGAGCCAGTGGGTGGATACCGCCGGCCACCGCACCGTGCCCATCACCATCTACTACCAGCCGGGCCACGAGTACAACCTGGCGCGCATGGCCGCCGGGGCCCGCGACGCGCTGGCGTATTGCTCGCGCAACTTCTCGCCCTACCAGCACCGGCAGCTGCGCATCCTGGAGTTTCCGCGCTACCAGGCCTTCGCCCAAAGCTTCGCCAACACGGTGCCGTTTTCGGAGGCCATCGGCTTCATTGCCAACGTGAACGACAAAGACCCCGAAGACTTGAACTATCCTTACTACGTGACGGCCCACGAGGTGGCGCACCAGTGGTGGGCCCACCAGGTAATTGGCGGCAACGTGCAGGGCAGCACGCTGATGGCGGAGGCAATGGCCGAGTACTCGGCCCTGATGGTGCTGCGCCAGCACAACGGCCCGGCCGCCATGGCGCGCTTCCTCAAGTACGACATGAACCGCTACCTCACCGGCCGCGCCTTCGAGCGCAAGAAGGAAGTGCCGCTGGCCCTGGTCGAGAACCAGCAGTACATCCACTACGCCAAGGGCTCGGTGGTGATGTATGGCTTGCAGGATGCTATGGGCGAGGCAACGCTGAACGGGGCCCTGAAAAAATACGTGGCCGCCGTGGCCTTCCAAGGGCCCCCGTACACCAACTCGCCCGAGTTCATCGGCTACCTGCGCCGGGCCGCGCCCGATTCGCTGCAACCCTACCTCACCGATGCCTTCGAGCGCATCACGTTGTTTGACAACCGCGTGACGGCCGCCACCGCCAAAAAGCTGCCCGACGGCCGCTACCAGGTCGATTTCACGGTGAAGTCGGCCAAGTTCTACGCCGATAGCCTGGGCAACCAGCGCCCCGCCGACCAAACCCGCGACGCCCTGCCCATTGCCGTGCTCGCCGCCCTGGGCCCCGACAAAAAGCCCGTGCCGCCGCTGCTACTCGTGAAGCGCCACCTGCACGCCGGCGACAACCAGCTCCGCTTCGTGGTGAACCGCAAGCCCGCCGCCGTCGCCGTCGACCCCGACCACCTCATCATCGACCGCCAGCTCGACGACAACACCAAAGACCTCAAGCTGTAGGGCCCCAGGGGGGGGGCACGTAAAAAAAGGCGCCGCCCCCCTCGGAACTGCGCCTTTTTTACGTGGCGGTGGTCTGAAACGGAGTGGTCCGGCGACTTTTTCAGTCGTCGGGCCACTCTGACGATTGAACTGGGGCCCTGTTCAGTAGTAAGAGTGATCTGACGAAAGTAAAAGTGGCCCGACGAAGCCCTTCGGGCAATTCGCCGGACCACCTTGTTTACGTAAACAGGGGCAAGGAATTGGGGCCCCCGGGGCCCTACGCGGGCTGCTGCGCCGGCGCAGCGGCCTCGGGCTTGCGCATCCAGCTCATGCCGCCGCACTTGGCCTGCATTTGCTGGCGAAATTTCTCGCGGGCTTCGGGGCTGAGGTTTTCCATGCGGCCGGCTATGCGCTGCTGCCAGGCGCGGCGCTTTTGGGCCCAGCTGCCGCGGCGCCCGCCCCAGCTGCCGAACAGCAAGCGGCTGAGCAGCAGCAGGCCGAAGGTTTGCCCGAGGGAAATTAGGGGCCCGTGGAAGAGCGCCGGCACGAGCCAGTTCCACAAATACTGGGTGAGGAACAGAACGGCCGTGACAAACAGGCTGGCGAAAACAAGGAACTTGAGGCCGCGCAGCAGCAAAAATTTGCGGTTCATGATAGGGTAATAATTAAGTTGATTTTGGTTTAATTGTCAGTGGCTTAATTGTTATTTGTTGACTGTTGAATTGCCGGTGGGTCCACAGATGATTTAACGGCTAACAATTTAACATTCAACGATCCAACAATTTAACTCAGTCCGTGAACAGCTCGGTGTAGAGCTTTTGCAGGCGCTTGCGCAGGTGCAGCACGGCGTAGTGCTTGCGCGAAATGAGGGTTTTGAGCGGCACGCCGGTTTCGGCCTCCATTTCCTTGAAGCTCTTGTCTTCCAACTCGTGCCACACAAACACCTCGCGCTGGGCTACCGGCAGCTCGGCCAAGGCATCCGTCAAAGCGTCCATGAGGGTTTCGCGCAGCAGGCGGTTTTCGGGCGAGTCGTCGGGGGCCGGCAGCAGGTCGGCCAGCAGCAGGCCCTCGCCGTCGGGGTCGGCCTCGGCGGCCCCAAACGCCGCTTCGAGCGACACCGGCCGCTGCCGGCGGTACAGGTCGATGATGCGGTTGCGGGCCACCCGGAAGAGCCAGGCGGCCGCCTGCTCCACGGGTTTGAGCAGGCGGTAGCTTTCCACCAGCTCGGCAAACACGTCTTGTAATAAATCTTCCGCCTCCGCCTCGTCGGGGATGCGGCGGCGGATGAACTGCAACAGCCGGGGCCGCTGCTGCCGCACGGCGTCGGCAATTTGCCGGTCTTGCTGCGAGGCCGTCATGGGCAGGAGGGGAGTGGGGAGCGAAAAAGCCAAGTTTTCCATGTTGTGCAAGCAGACGGGGCCCCGGCGTTAATACTTTAACCGGCGGGCGGTTTGCTTTTTCAGGATACCTTTGCCTGCCCAAAATACGGCCCAAACCCGGGCCAATTCTTCGCCCGTTCCGCCCCGCATGGAAGCCACCATTCCCGAAGTCATCCGTACTGTTCCGCTTCAGTACTACGTTTTTTTCGCCACGGCCCTGTTTTCCATCGGCGTGGTGGGCGTGCTCACGCGGCGCAACGCCATCATCATCTTCATGTGCATCGAGCTGATGCTGAATGCGGTGAACATCCTGCTGACGGCCTTTTCGGCCTACCGCTCCGACCCCAACGGGCAAATCTTCGTGTTCTTCATCATGGCCGTGGCCGCCGCCGAAGTGGCCGTGGGCCTAGGCATCATCGTGATGATCTACCGCAACTTCCAAACCACCGACGTCAACCTGCTGAGCCGGCTCAAGTGGTAAGTGAATGAGTGAGCGAAGGAGTGAGGGCCCCCGCGCCATCCGCTCCGCGTCCCGCTCGTCCCAATTCATTCACCCATTCGCTCATTTACCCATTCACCGATGGAAACCGTTATTCCTGGCCCCAACGCGCCGCACACCACCCTGCTCTACGTCCTCATCCCGCTGCTGCCCTTCCTGGGTTTCCTGCTGAACGGCTTGCTGAACAAGCGCTTACCGGCCGCACTGGCCGGGCTGCTGGGCAGCGCCACGGTGCTGGGCTCGTTTCTGATTTCCGCGTTCCTGTTCTGGAGCTTCCTGCACCCCGCGGCGGGTTGGGCCCTGCCCGGTACCACGGTGCACCGCGCCTATACCGTCGAGCTGTTCGACTGGATATCGGTGGCTTCGCTGCAAATCCCGTTCGGCTACCAGATTGATCAGCTCAGCTTGATTATGCTGCTGCTCGTGACCGGTGTGGGTTTCCTTATCCACGTCTACAGCATCGGCTACATGGCCCATGACGAGAACGTGGGCAAGTTCTTTAGTTTCCTGAACCTGTTCGTGTTCAGCATGTTGGTGCTGGTGCTGGGCTCCAATTTTGTTATCCTCTTCATTGGTTGGGAAGGCGTGGGCCTCTGCTCGTACCTGCTCATCGGCTTCTGGAACACCAACACCAATTACAACAACGCCGCCAAGAAAGCCTTCATCATCAACCGCATCGGCGACCTGGGCTTCCTGCTGGGTATCTTCCTCATCTACCTCACCTTCAATTCGGTGCAGTACGGCGAAGTATTTCAGAAGGCTTCGCTGATGCAGTTCGGGCCCTACACCGTGGGCATCTGCACTGCCATCACGCTGCTGCTGTTCGTGGGCGCCATGGGCAAGTCGGCCCAGCTGCCGCTCTATACTTGGCTGCCCGACGCCATGGCGGGCCCCACGCCGGTATCGGCGCTCATCCACGCCGCCACCATGGTCACGGCCGGCATCTACATGGTGCTGCGGGCCAACGTGCTCTTCACGCTCGCGCCCCAAACGCTGGAAGTCGTGGGCATCGTGGGCCTCGCTACGGCCTTCTTCGCTGCTACCATCGGCCTGGCCCAGAATGACATCAAGAAAGTGCTGGCCTACTCCACGGTGTCGCAGCTCGGCTACATGTTCCTGGCGCTCGGCGTCATGGGCTACTCGTCGTCGTTGTTCCACGTCCTCACCCACGCCTTTTTCAAGGCCCTGATGTTCCTCGGGGCCGGCTCGGTCATCCACGCCATGAGCGACGAGCAGGACCTGCGCCGCATGGGCGGCTTGCGCAAAGCCTTGCCCATCACGTTCCTCACGTTCCTCATCGGTTGCTTGGCCATTTCGGGCATCCCGCCGTTTTCGGGCTTTTTCTCCAAGGATGAAATCCTGAGCCACGTGTACGAGCACAACAAGCTGATGTGGGCCGTGGGCCTGTTCACCTCGTTCCTCACGGCGTTCTACATGTTCCGCCTGCTGTTTTTGGCCTTCTTCGGCGAGTTTCGCGGCACCGAAAAGCAGAAGAGCCACCTGCACGAGTCGCCGGCCAGCATGACCCTGCCGCTTATCGTCCTCGCCATTCTGGCCGCTGTGGGCGGCTTCATGGGGGCCCCCATGCTGGTGGGCAAGCACTACCTGGCCGATTTCCTGGCCCCGCTCTTCACCTACTCGCGCCGCCTCAACCCCGCCGCCTTCGCCCTGGAGCCCGACCACGGCACCGAACTGATGCTCATCGGCTTATCGGTCGCGGCCGGGGTGCTCGGCATCGTGCTGGCCTACGTCATGTACGTGGCCCGCGCCCAGCGCCCGGTGGCCGACGATGCCCAGCGCTCGGCCCCCGAAAGCCTGGTGTACCACAAGTACTACATCGACGAGCTGTACGACGCACTGTTCGTGAAGCCCACCATGGCCCTGTCGAACGGTCTTTTTAAGTTCGTGGAAAACGGCGTTATCAACCCCATTACCAACGGCTTCGGGCGGGCGGTGCAGGGCGGCGGCTACCTGCTGCGCTACGTGCAAACCGGCGCCGTCGAGACCTACCTCATCCTCATGGTCATCGGCATCGTGCTGATTCTGGGGCTGAACTACGGCCGCATGTAAATTGCTAAAAACCAAGCGTACGGCCGGGGTCCTCATGGGGGCCCCGGCCGTCTTTATTTTAAAGACAACCTTTTGCGGTCAGGAAAGTATAGCGCCTTAGCCTTATTAAGGAACTATTACCCTTTTTTTCTACCGCATGAAATTAAACCTCTTCTCTCCCCGGGCTCTGGCGTCTGGTGCCGTCCTTACTGCGGCATCGCTGGGGGCCTCGTTTGGCGCGCAAGCCCAATCGGCCGACCACAAAACTGCCATCAGCGGCAACGTCAGCGTACTGCAATACCGCGGCGAAATCGGCAACGACTGGTGGAACTTGGGCCGCGACGGCCTGCGCTTTGGCGGCGGTGCTGCCATCACGCGCTACCTCTCCCCGTCGTTCGACGTGAGCTTAATGGGCAATTATCAGCTCTATCGCTTCTCCAATAACGGCCAACCCGCTGCTCAAAATAGTGGGTTTTCCGTAAAGTCTGGGTTTGCGGACCTAGCGCTCAAGCTAAAGCTCAACAACGGCAAAATCCTGAAGGAAGACGCGTTCATTCAGCCAGCCATTTTCGGTGGGGTGGGCATGTACCTGGCCCACAGCGTAGGCAACAATGGGACGAATAGATTCGATAACGCCATTGGCCGGCCCGATTTCATGGGTGGGGCCCTGCTGCGTTTCCGCCTGTCGCCGGCCCTGGCCCTCGATGTGCAAACGGCCTACCACTACCCATTGACCGAGCGCACCGACAACGTTTACAGTGCAACGGACAACCGCTACGATGACTTCCTGGTGCATTCGGTGGGCCTGACGCTGGCCTTGGGCAAAGCCAAGGACACCGACGGCGACGGCGTACCCGACCGCAAAGACAAGTGCCCCGACACGCCCACCGGCGTGAAAGTGGACGAAAACGGCTGCCCCGTGGACACGGACGGCGACGGCGTGGCCGACTACCAAGACAAGTGCCCCGACGTGAAGGGCTTGGCTGCTCTGCAAGGCTGCCCTGATGCCGACGGCGACGGCGTGGCCGATGGCGACGACAAGTGCCCCAACACCCCCGCCGGTACCAAAGTGGACGCCACTGGTTGCCCGCTTGACGCGGACGGCGACGGTGTATCGGATGACAAAGACAAGTGCCCCGACACCCCGGCTGGTGCTAAAGTGGACGAGAACGGCTGCCCCATTGATTCGGATGGCGACGGCATATCGGACGACAAGGACAAGTGCCCCAACACGCCGGCTGGCACGAAGGTGAACGCCAACGGCTGCCCCGCAATGTCGGACGAGCAGAAGGCCACCAAGTTCATCCAGTTCGAATACAACCGTGCACGTCTGATGAAGGTGTCGAACGCACGACTCGACCAGATTGCGCAAACCCTGACCGAGTTCCCCGACTACAGCCTCAGCCTGGCCGGCCACACCGATAGCAAAGGCACCGAAGGCTACAACCTGCGCCTCTCGTACGACCGCGCCGCCGCTGCCCGCGACTACCTGCTCAAGAAAGGTGTGCCCGCCGAACGGATTGAGGCCCGCGGCTACGGCAAAACCAAGCCGCTTGATACCAGCAAGACTGCCGCCGGCCGTGCCAAAAACCGCCGCGTTGAATTCGACCCCTACCTGACCGGCGAAACCAACCCGGCCGAAACCAAGTACGGCCCGGCCCCGACCATCGCTCAGTTGAAGGCCGAAGGCAAAACGGCTCCCGACGGTGCCACCCCGGCCCGCAAAAAGGCCCGCGCTAGAAAATCGTCGCGCAAATAGGGCCCCAGCTTACGTGCTGATGCCAACTAAAAACGCCCGCTGCACAGCGGGCCGTTTTTAGTTGGCCCCCACGGGGCAACCAATCGTGAAGGAAAGATGTAAAACACAGGGCCTCAAGTTGCACTTTAGCGCATCCGGGGCCCCACCAACTACCGTATTTTAAGCACCCATGCATATTAGAAACGTCCTGCCATTGGCTGGCCTTGGTTTGTTGGCCGCTTGCAGCAGCGAGCCCAGCGCCCAGGAAAAGCAAGCTGCCGCCGCCGCCACGCCGGCCCAAACCATCACCACACCCGCCGATGAAACGGTGCACCTACCCGTTCCCTACGCCACCAAATCGGCGAGCAAGTTTGTGGAGGTGATTGGCTGGCCCGCGGGCAAAACGCCCACCGCGCCGGATGGCTTTACCGTCACGGAGTTTGCCGGCGGTCTGCAAAACCCGCGATGGGCCTACGTGGCCCCCAACGGCGACGTGCTCATTTCGGAGGCTACCACGCTGCCCAAGAGCACTAAAAAGGAGATTGCCGCCGCCCTGCACCTGGATAAGTCGCGCTCGCTGCAAGAAACCAGCGCCAACCGCATCACGCTGCTGCGCGACACCGACCACGACGGCAAGCCCGACGTGCGCACCACTTTCCTGAGCGGCCTCAACCAACCGTTTGGCATGCTGGTGATGGGCAACTCCTTCTACGTGGCCAACACCGACGGCCTGATGCGCTACCCCTACAAGCCGGGCGATACCAAAATCAGCGGCGCGGGCCAGCAAATCCTGAGCCTGCCCGAGGGCGGCTACAACAACCACTGGACCCGCAACCTGCTGGCCAGCAAGGACGGCAAAACGATTTTCGTCACCGTGGGTTCGGGCTCGAACGTGCAGGAGCACGGCCCCGAGAACGAGGTGCGCCGGGCCAACATCCTGGAAGTAAACCCTGATGGTTCGGGCGAGAAAATATTCGCCAGCGGCCTGCGCAACCCCATCGGCCTGGCCTACTACCCCGGCACCACCACCCTGTGGGCGGCCGTGAACGAGCGCGACGAGCTGGGCGACGAGCTGGTGCCCGACTACATCACCAGCGTGCAGCAGGGCGGCTTCTACGGCTGGCCCTACTCGTACTACGGCCAGAACGTCGACCCCCGCCGCAAGGATGAGCACCCCGAGCTGGTGAAGAAAGCCCTCGTGCCCGACGTGCCCATGGGGCCCCACGTGGCGGCCCTGGGCCTCACGTTTTATGACCAAACGGCCTTCCCCGCCAAGTACCAGAACGGGGCCTTCGTGGGCGAGCACGGCTCTTGGAACCGCTCGGCATACTCGGGCTACAAGGTGGCGTTCGTGCCCTTCAAAGACGGCAAGCCCACCGGCAAGCCCGAAGATTTCCTGACCGGCTTCCTCGTCGGCGGCGAATCTGGCAAAGCCTACGGCCGCCCCGTGGGCGTGGTAACCCTGGCCGACGGGGCCCTGCTCGTGACCGACGACGCCGGCAACAAAGTGTGGCGTGTGGCCGCCGCTGGGGCCCCCAAAGCCACCGCTTTCGCTCCCGCCAAGTAGCGCGCCAAAGCCACCCGCCGCCAATTAGGGCCCCCGTAACCTGCGCCAGGTTCGGGGGCCTTTTTGCGTCGGTGTTTGCTGCGCTAAATGCGATAAGAGCCCATCGTTCCGCTTCACCCAATGCGTGGCCCGGGGTGGTTTTTTGCCTCTGCCAAAGGCCTGGCCGTTTGGTTTTTTTAATATCTTTCCGGGTGAGAAAGCGGGCCCTGTGGGGCCCCCAGCACGGCGGCTGCGTATAAGGATGAAGCTGCTGCTCTGCCCCGTGGCGAGCACAAACGCCCAATTCTACCCATGCCCGACTCCTCAATATTACCAGCGCCCACCGCTGGCGCGCAAAGCCGCCCCACCGCCGAACCGGCCCTCATCGTGCTGGCCGGCGCTACCGGCGACCTCGGCCACCGCATCGCCCAGCACCTTCTGCAACGCGGCGCCCGCGTGCGGGCCCTGGTACGCCCCGGCAACACCAAGCCCGAAATCGAAACGCTGCGCCAACAAGGCGCCACCATCGTAGAAGTTGATTTCAACGACGTGGGGGCCCTGACCTACGCCTGCGTTGACGCAGCATGCGTGGTGTCGGCCGTGTCGGGGCTGCGCGACGTGATTGTGGACCTGCAAACGCGGCTGCTCGAAGCCGCCGTGGCCGCCGGCGTGCCCCGCTTCATCCCGTCCGACTACTCCATCGATTTCACCAAGCTCCCCGCCGGCTCCAACCGCAACCTCGACCTGCGCCGCGAGTTCGGCCAGCGGCTCGACGGGGCCCCCATCCAGGCCACGTCCATCCTCAACGGCATGTTCATGGACCTGCTGACCGGGCAGGCGCCGGTGGTACTCTTCGGTATCCGGCGCGTGCTGTACTGGGGCAGCGCTGACCAGCCGCTCGACTTTACCACCATCGCCGACACCGCCGCCTTCACGGCCGCCGCCGCCCTCGACGCCACCACGCCCCGCTACCTGCGCGTGGCCGGCGAAGTAGCCACCGTCCGCGACCTCCAGGCCGCCGCCACCGCCGTTACGGGCCGCCGCTTCGGCCACCTGCGGCCCGGTGGCCTGTGGCTCTTGAAGCTGATGATTCGGGCAACGCGCCGGCTTGCGCCGGTTCCTCAGGAGGTGTTTCCGCACTGGCAGGGCATGCAGTACCTGCACAACATGTTCACCGGGGCCCCCAAGCTCGCGCCCCTCGACAACGCCCGCTACCCCGATATCCGGTGGACGCCGCTGCGCGAGGTGCTGGCCACGGCCAAGTAGCGCGCCGGGGCCCCAGCGGCCAACTACTAAATTATGTGCTTGGCCAAACGCGGCGGCTTTGGCGCAAACGCATGGTGCCCCGCTGCGTATAGCCTCGCGTGGTAGCTGCGCTGCCACCCACTTCCTACCCATTCAGATTCTCATTATGAAAATTTCCCTGATCCTCGCCGCCGCTTTCGCCCTCACCGCCAGCGCCGCTTCGGCCCAAACGGTAGCCCCCGGCACCACCCCCGGGGCCCAAACCGGCAACCCGTCCAACATGCCCAGCGCTGGTAGCACCGTTAACGACCAGCAAACTCCGGCTACCACCAATGGTAAGATGGATAAAATGTCGGGCATGGACAAAGGCGACAAAAAGATGATGCGTAAAGACCGCAAGATGAAAATGAATTCCGACGGTTCAATGAAGACCAAAACCAAGATGCAGTAACCGCTGGGTAGCTATTATTTAGCCGCCTCGCATTTAGGGCCCCTGCCAAGTAAAGGCGGGGGCCCTTTCTGTAATTCAAAACGAATATTGCCGGGCTGTGAAAACGCTGCTGGCTCAACAAAACCGATTGCCTCCGCTGTGCCGCCCACGGCTAATATGCTAAATCGGATGCCTTCACGCGCACACGCCACATACTTTGCAAATAGCCCGGCTTATGCAGGCGGACCTTAGGCTTGTAAATGTGGGTATTTTGCCCAACCAACTTCCGTCAGTTAGTAATTTTTTCCAGTATCCAAATCTTAAGGGAGTTTAGCTTCTCCCCATTCTTTTTATGAAATACTTCCTGTTCCTAGCCGGCCTTTTTGCTTGTAGCACCAGCGCGGCCCTGGCCCAAACCGTGTTGCCATCGGGAGCGGTAACGCCGACTGGGGTACCATCGCCGACAATTGGCGTTCCCGTAACGCCGGCTACCGTGCCGGGTAGCGCGCCCCTCAGCACGCCCGCCACCCGCGACGCCGGCAGCCCCCGCGCCTCCCGCCGCGACGTGAAAGTGCCCGGCATGGACCGTGAGGAACGCCGGCAAATGCGGAAAATGGGTAAGATGCACTACAACGCCGATGCGGAGAAGCCGGCGGGGAGAAAATAACTGCCAGCGCCTCCCCACCATCGGGGCGGCTGCGGATAGCTAGGACTATGCGTAATGCTTCGATACAGCTTGCATTAGCTGCACTAGCGCAAACCTGGCGCGCTCGTGCCCGCTGCTTCCGGGAGGCATGAGCAAAACAATCCGGCCGGTGGGCAGTCTTAGCACGGGTCGTTTTTGCAGAAAAGCGGCCCATAAAATACCTGCTCATTTACTTACTTATGAACATTGGAATCATTGGCGCCGGCCACATCGGCAGCGCCCTGGCCGTGCGGCTCACCAGCCTCGGCCACTCGGTTTATATCGCCAACTCCCGGGGCCCCGCAACGCTGAAGGACCTGGCCCAAAAGACCGGCGCTACGCCCGTTACGGCTCAAGAAGCGGCCCGCCACGGCGACATCATCGTGGTGACCATTCCGCTGAAAAGCATCCCCGACCTGCCCAAGGACTTGTTTGCGGGGGTATCTGCCAACGTGCCGGTCATCGACACCAGCAATTACTACCCGCTGCTGCGCGACGGCCAGCTCCCCGAGCTGGAAAGCGGCGACCTGACCGAGAGCGAGTGGGTGCAGCAGCACCTGGGCCGCCCGGTGCTGAAGGTGTTCAACAATATCTTCGCCGCGAACCTCAAAAACAACGGCCAGCCCGCCGGCACTCCCGGCCGCATCGCGCTACTAGTAGCCGGCGACGATGCCGCCGCTAAGCAGAAGGCAATGGCCCTGGTGGAGGAGTTG
The DNA here is from genome assembly GCF_001816125.1 of Hymenobacter coccineus. Taxonomy (GTDB): domain Bacteria; phylum Bacteroidota; class Bacteroidia; order Cytophagales; family Hymenobacteraceae; genus Hymenobacter; species Hymenobacter coccineus. The sequence continues at coordinate 53,712 of NZ_MDZA01000066.1, forward strand.
GGCTTCGACGCCGCGGACGGCGGCAGCTTGCACGAGTCGTGGCGCCAGCAGCCGGGCTCGCCGTTGTACTGCACCGATTTATCGGCTGCTGAAGTGCAACAGCACCTAGCCAGCCTGGGCACCACGCGCACGCCCGAGCAGCACGCCCAGTTCGCAGCCAACCAAGCTGCGTCGGAAAAACACCTGGAGGCACAAGGCGTCAAGCTGTAAGGCCCGCCGTCCCACGTTGGTTAGCCAATCGCTAGCCCACTGACCTAAGCCCCAGCGAACAAGCCCCGTCAATTGTCGGAGCGCGTTCGCTGGGGCTTATTCGATAAAGGGAAGTTGCCAAGCGCCTCATCAAGGACCGCCGCGCTGACCGAGTGCCGCTTAGCAGCCAGCCTTTACCAGGGCAGGGGCCCGGTAGAAGAGGACATCGTGCCAGTAGGGCCATCGGCCGGCAATAGGGCCAGCCGGATAGCCTCCGCCGCACCCTGCGTGGGCGTGTCGGTGCCATCAAAGCCGTTCAAGTCGGTGGCCGTGTAGCCGGGCGCGGCCGAGTTTACCTTGATGGCCGTATCCCGCAGCTCGTAGGCTAGCTGCACGGTGAGCATGTTCAGCGCGGCCTTCGAGGCGGAGTACCCCAGCAGGCTCCAATCGTTCTGACTAACTACGGTGAGTGAGCCCAGCGGACTAGACACGTTGACAATGCGCCCCGCCGCGGCCTGCTTCACCAGCGGTAAAAACGCTTGGGTGGCGGCCAGTGTGCCCACGAAATTGGTTTGGAGCACTTGTTCTACACTGCGCACAGTAGCCGTGCTTGGCGAGCCGTCGCCGGGCGCATTGATGCCCGCGTTGTTCACCAGGATGTCGAGGTGGCCTTCCTCGCGCTGCAGGTGCGCCGCCGCTGCATCGAGCGTCGCTTGGTTGGCCAGGTCCAGTTCGAGGAATCGGACGTCGCCTTCAGCTGCCAGTTCCGCTACGGCTTGCTGGCCCTTGGCGGCCTCGCGGGCCCCTAAATACACCCGGCAGCCTGCCTGCAGCAGCCCCCGCACAATTTCGAAGCCGATGCCTTTGTTGCCGCCGGAGACCAGCGCAATTTTCTTGTTTGCCATGTTACCTGTGAGTTTGGCCTCCTGAAATGGGGAGGCGAGTAAGTACGCCACAAAGGTCCGGGAGGCAGCCGGGCGGTAAACTTCGCCAGTCAACCCATCTGTTTTAGATTTCAAACATGTCAGATGCCAAACACGGCCAACCGCCGGAAGTCGCCCGGCGTTTGGCTGGCGTGGCGCTTGAAAAAGGTGCAGAAGTGGGCCACGTCGGCAAAGCCCAGGCTATCGGCAATTTCTGAAATGCTCCAGGCGGTTTGCTTCAGCAGGAGCTTGGCTTCCTGCGTCAGGCGGCTGCTGATGAGGGCGGTAGTGGTCTGGCCCGTCGTTTCCTTCAGCACGCGGTTGAGGTGGTTGACGTGCACGGCTAATTGCTGCGCGTAGTCGGTGGCGGTGCGCAGGAGCAGCGGCGGTTGCGGGCTTTGGCGCGGAAACTGCCGCTCCAGCAACTCCGTGAACTGGGTGGCGACCCGTTCGGCGGCGCTGTGCGTCGCCAGCGGGGTGGGGACCGGCTGCAGCTTCTGCACCAAGTGGATCAGCTCCCAGAGGTAGGTGCGCAGCAGGTCGTGCTTGTAGGCGTAGCCCGACACGAGTTCGTGCGCCATCTTCTGGAAAAGGGCTTCGAGCGCCGCGCAGTCGGCCTCGGCCACCTCCCACACCGGGTAAGCCCCGGGCTGAAAAATCGGCAGCTCCGCCAGCGTCACCCCGGTGCGGGCAGGCAGCAGAAAGGCGTCGTCGAAGAGGCAGGAATAGCCCGTAAAATCTTCGGTGAGCGGCAGCCACCGGTACGGCACGCGCGGCGTCACCAGAAACAAGGTATTGGCCCCCACGTGCGGGGCTTGGTCGACACACTCCACCTGGCTGCGCCCGCGGCAGAGCGTGATTTTGTAGTACTCCCGCCGGCTAAACGTCATCGGGGGCGCCCCGCGGAGTTCCGCCAAGGAGAACACGTTGAAATGCCCCACGCCTTGCCCCATGTCTGGCGGTGGCAACACGCCCACGGCGGACTCAGGGCCCGGGGCAAGCGCGTCGTAAAAGGCAGCAAGGGAATTCGGTTTCATATGGGTATTTGTACGAATCACGTGGGCGAGCAGGGGCCCTAGTTCATAAATTCCTTTGGTTGCGATGGCCATCTGGAAGCCCGCGCTTGAATTAGGAATGGTGCAGGTGCTGAACACCGTTATAGTCACTTTCTGGGCCGCGCCGGGCTGACTCTTTTGCCGCGTCCGCATCGCCGGGGCCCTAACCTAAACCGAAAACCGGCCCATGGCTATCGTCCGCCGGCCTATGTCATCGCATTAATGATGGGCGCTAGAACACTGGGGCCCTAGAGCGGTTCTCAGGATGATGTACAGTACGGGAGTTATTTTTCCAGCGTGAAAGCCTATTCTCTTGATTTACGCGAACGTGTCGCGGCGGCTTGTACG
>NZ_MDZA01000067.1 GCF_001816125.1 Hymenobacter coccineus
TCGCGCCCCGAAACGTGAGCAGCAACCCGGTGCCGCCCAGCAGCACCAGCGCCGCCGCCTCGGCGGGGCGCCAGGACCGCCCGCTGGCCGCCACCGCCTCCCCCACAAACCGCGCAAACAGCCCCAGCCCCGCCACGCCCAGCACCGCGTTGGCCACCTGAAACGCCCGCACATCCGACGTGATGCAAGCCAGCAGGGCAAACAGCAGGTTGAAGCCCGGCCCGGCCGTAAAGAACATCGAATGACCATCGCCGTGCGCTAGTTCTTGCACCAGCTGCCAGTTGCGCACCGAGTCGTAGTCGGGCAAGCCGTTGGCAAACAGGTGCCATAGCCGCAGGCCCAGCACCGCCAGCAGCGCCAGGCCCAGCCCCCAACGGGCGCTGGGCGGGGCAGGAAGCGGCGGCACGGCGTTATTTGCGGGCATTCGGGTGCATTTAGGGCCCCGGGGCCGGGCCGTCGCAAAGGTCGGCACGGGCGCCCGCCGGGGCCCCGGCGGGCCAGCATTCATCTTAATTTTTCCTATGCGCCTTGTCATTCAGCGCGTTAGCAGCGCGCAGGTTACCGTGGCAACGGCCGTTACGGGCCGCATCGGGCCGGGCCTGCTGGTGTTGGCCGGCTTCGCCCCCACCGATGGCCCCGCCCAGCTGGCCTGGGGGGCCCGCAAGCTGGTGCAGCTCCGCATCTTCGCTGATGAGGCCGGCCAGATGAATCGCAGCGTACTCGACGCGGGCGGCGAAGTGCTGGTGGTGAGCCAGTTCACCTTACTGGCCGACGCTCGCAAGGGTAACCGCCCCAGCTACGTGGGCGCCGCCCCGCCGGCCGTAGCCGAGCCGCTGTACCAGCAGTTTGTGGCCCTGGTGGCCGAGCTGCTGGGCCGCCCGGTACCCACCGGCATCTTCGGGGCCGACATGCAGGTGAGCTTGGTGAACGACGGCCCCGTCACCATCATCCTCGATTCGCCCACCGCTTAATTTCTTCCTTACCAGTCGTTTGACATGACCATCGAGCAAGCTCAACAAACCGTCGACCAGTGGATTACGACCACCGGCGTGCGCTACTTCAACGAACTTACCAACATGGCCATCCTCACCGAGGAGGTGGGCGAGGTAGCCCGGCTCATCGCCCGGCAGTACGGCGAGCAGTCCTTCAAAGAATCCGACAAGGGCCACGAGCTGGGCGACGAGCTGGCCGACGTGCTGTTCGTCGTCATCTGCCTGGCCAACCAAACCGGCGTTAACCTCACCGAGGCCCTGACGCGCAACCTGGCCAAAAAAACCCAGCGCGACGCCCAGCGGCACAAGGATAATGAGAAGCTGAAGTAGCTGGGGGCCCCAGTGGCTGTCAGTAAAACGTCAATGGTAATTATAGAAACGGGATGGTCCGGCGAATTGCCCGCAGGGCTTCGTCGGGCCACGCTTACCAAAGAACAGCGGCTCCGGAGCGCGGATAAGAGCGGCCCGATGACTGAAACGTCGACGGACCACTCCGTTTCAGACTCTTGCTATCCACTGCTTCCCGGGGCCCTAGACAAGCACCAGCCGGTCATCTTTCAGCAAAGGCAACGCGTTGGCGTAGGTGTCGACTTTTGCGCAGAACAGGAAGTCATCGTTGGCCTCCAGGGCGTTGAGGCGGCGCACGGCGGCCGATTGCAGCAGGTAGCCCGGCAGGTCGTCACCAGCCTGGTGCCACATGTGTAGCGCGGCCAGGGTGCTGTCCGAGTGGGCCACATCGAAGCCCAGGGGCCCCAGGCGGGCGGCGAGGGCCCCACCGAAGAGGCTGTCTTCGAGGCAGAACTGGCCCTTCCAACCGGCGCAGACTACCAGCACATCGCGCTGCTGTTGCTGGGCAAAATTGGCCACCGCCGTCAGGTTCACGAAGCCGCCGATGACGACGGCCTCGGCGGCCAGCGAGCGGCGCAGGGCCTGGGTGCCGTTGGTGGTGCTGATGGCCAGGGCCCGGCCCCGCACCGGCCGGGCGGGGTCGAGGAAGCCGAAGGGCGAGTTGCCCAAGTCGAAGCCCTCGGCCGGCACGCCGTCGCGCTCGGCCGCCGTGAGGCAGCCCTGGGCCCCCAGCGCCGCGCACTCCTCTAAGCTGCCCACCGGAAACACGTGCGTGACGCCCGCCACCAGGGCCGTGACGATGGTGGTGCTGGCCCGCAAAACGTCCACAATCACGGCCACCCGGCCCCGCAAATCATACAAGGGCAGCAAATCGGGGGAAAAACAAACGTCTAAAGCAGGCATTTTGAGGGTTTATTGAATTTGAAACTGGCAATACGCGTGTCATCCTGAGCGAGCGAAGGATCTGGGAATAACTGAGCATTCAGCTACTGCAACCTGCTCAGTTATTCCCAGATCCTTCGCTCGCTCAGGATGACAGTTCTTGCGTCAAGAATTATACTTCCTCGGTGCCGGGCACCAGCGGCAGCTTGTGCACGGTGGCAGGCAGGTTTTTGCCCCGGATTTGCACGAAGATTGGGGTGCCGGGCGCCGCCAGCTCAGCGCGCACGTAGCCCAGGCCCACGCCCTTGCCCAAGCTCGGCGACTGCGTACCGCTGGTGACGTCGCCGATTTTCTGGCCGTCGGCGTCCACCAGCTCGTAGTGGCCGCGTGGGATGCCGGGGCCGTCCATCACGAAGCCAACCAGCTTTTTGGCCATCCCGGCGGCTTTTTGGGCCTTCAAGGCTTCGCTGTTAGTAAATTCTTTAGTGAACTTGGTGATCCAGCCCAGGCCGGCTTCGAGGGGCGAGGTGGTGTCGTCGATGTCGTTGCCGTAGAGGCTGTAGCCCATTTCGAGGCGCAGCGTATCGCGCGCGCCCAAGCCAATGGGCTTGAGGCCGTGGGGCTTACCGGCCAGCATGATGGCGTCCCACACGCGCTGGGCGTACTCGTTGGGCACGTACAGCTCGAAGCCGCCCGCGCCGGTGTAGCCGGTGGCCGAGATGATGACGTCGGGGGCCCCGGCGAAGGGGCCCTGCGTGAACGAGTAGTACGGGATGGCAGCCAGGTCCACGTTGGTGAGGCCTTGCAGCGCGGCCACGGCCTTGGGGCCCTGCACGGCAAACAGGCTGGTGCGGTCGGAAATATCTTCCATCTCCGCGCCCTCGGTGTTGAACTGCTGGATCCAGTTCCAGTCCTTCTCAATGTTGGAGGCGTTGACGACCAGCAGGTAATCGTTTTCGGCCAGCATGTACACCAGCAGGTCGTCGACGAGGCCGCCGGTGTGGTTGGGCAGGGCCGAGTACTGGGCCTTGCCGGGCTGGAGCTTGGCGGCGTCGTTGGTCGTCACGCGCTGGATGAGGGCCAGCGCCTGGGCCCCCCGCACCCGGAACTCGCCCATGTGCGAGACGTCAAACATGCCCACGGCCCGGCGCACGGTGTGGTGCTCGTCGAGGTCGGAGGAGTAGCGTACGGGCATGTTGTAGCCGGCGAAGGGCACCATTTTAGCCCCCAGCTGCTGGTGGGTGGCGTCGAGGGTGACGGTTTTGAGCGAGGAAACGGTCATGAAGAACGGGGGATAAGGTCGGCCGCAGCCGCGGCTTTCGGCCTGCGAAAGTAGCTACTTTCGGCCCGGGGCCGTAGAGGAGCTTATTCCGCCCCGCCCCCATGACCCCCAACGAAATCAAGCAGGACTTCGAGTCGGCCGTTACCAAACATGTGCTATTCAAGGCGAAGCTGCGCTCGTTTTTGTACGGCAACGGCTACGCCGAGGGGCCCCTGCGCGACCCCGACCAGTGCGCCCTGGGCCACTGGATTGCCGACCGCCGGGCCGGGGCCTACGTGCACGTACCCGAAATGGCTAACCTCGATGCGGCCCACCGCCGCCTGCACCGCGACGCGGCCCTGCTGATGGACCTGCGCCTGGCCGGCCGCCCCGAAGCGGCCGCCGATGGCCTGCCCGCCGTGCTGGCCCAGGCCGAGAGCATTGCCGCCCTCCTGCAAACCATCGAACGCACACTACGTACCGAAGCCTAAGCCCAGGGCCCCATCCAGCGCTGGGCTTTTGGCCCGGCAACGCCATGAAAATCAAGCTAAGCACTAAAATATTTGCTGGTATCCTGCTGCTGCTGGGGCTGTTTGCGGCGGTGCTCTTCGTGAACTACCGGCTGGCCGTGCAAGTGGTAAGCAATGCCCGGGCCGTGGCCTCGTCGCAGCGCGTGTCGGAAGAAGCCAACGGCCTGTTGCGCAACATTGTGGACATGGAAACCGGCTTCCGGGGCTACTTGCTCTCGGGCAATGAGGCGGCGCTTGACCCCTACTACGCGGGCGAGCGGCAGCTGGTGGGGCTTTTCAGCGACCTACGCACGCTGGTGGCCCACAACCCCGCGCAAGTGGGCCACCTCAACAGCTCGCAGCGCCTGTTTCAGCAGTGGAACGCCTACACGCACCTCATCATCACGGAGAAGCGCCGGCTGCACTTGCTGAATCCTAACATGGAAGCCCTGCAAGACCTGCCCCACCGCCGGCTGGTGGAGGGCCTCACGGGCAAGCAGATAATGGATAACGTGCGCTTTCACCTCGGCCAGTTCGACGTGGTGGAAAACGCTACCCGCCGCCGGCTCGACGCGCGCCGCGACGCCAGCATCGGCCGGGCCCAGTGGATTTCGGTGAGCGCGGCCGTGGCGGCCCTGGTGCTCGGGCTGGCCTGGGCCGTGTACCTGGCGCGGGGGCTGGCGCGGCGCCTCACGGGGCTAGTGGGCCTGGCCCGCCGCCTCGGCGCGGGCGAGTACGACGCCCAGCTTGTGGACGATAACCAGGACGAGCTGAGCGTACTCACTGGGGCTCTTAACGGCCTGGGGCGCACCGTGAGCACCAACATCGGCCAGCTCGAAACCCGTAACCGCGAGCTGGACCAGTTCGCCTACGTGGTATCGCACGACCTAAAGGCGCCCCTGCGTGGCATTGAAAGCGCCTCGCGCTGGATTGAGGAAGACATGGGGCCCGACCAGTTGCCGGCCCACATCCGCGAGTTTCTGGGGCTGATGCGCCAGCGCGTGCACCGCATGGAAAACCTCATCACCGGCATTCTCGACCTGGCCCGGGTGGGCCGCGCAACCGAAGTGCACGAAACGGTGTTTGTGCGCCAGCTGCTGCGCGAAATTGCGGCCAACCTCAACCTGCCCGCAAGCCTGCACTTCGAGCTGCCGTTCTTTTTGCCCACCCTCGTCACCACGCGGGTGCAGCTTGAGCAAGTGTTCACCAACCTGATCAGCAACGCGGTGAAGTACCACGAGCACCCCGAGCAGGCCAACGTTACCATCGGCTGCGACGACGCGGGCGATTTTTACCGCTTCTCGGTGACGGACGACGGGCCGGGCATTGCGGCGGAGTACCACGAGCGAATTTTTGTTATTTTCCAAACCTTGGTTGAGCGCGACACGCTGGAGAGCACCGGCGTGGGCCTGGCCATTGTGAAGAAGATTGTGGAGCGCCAGGGCGGCACCATTGGCGTCGAATCGGTGCCCGGGCAGGGCGCCACCTTCGCGTTCACCTGGCCCAAGCAGCCGCCCAGCGGCCAGGCCAAAGCCGCCAAAGCCACTGCCCCCGCGCTGGCCGTTTAACCTCATCTTTGCTTCTTACCCGCCCCGGCCCACCGGTTTCCTTTCCCACTTATGTCCCCCGAATCCATCCCGAGCATCCTGTTGGTTGAAGACGACCAGATGGACGTTATGAACGTGCAGCGCGAGCTGCGCCGCCAGCACATTGAGGTGCCGCTTACGCACGCCCGCAACGGCCGCGAGGCCCTGGACCTGCTGCGCGGCGAGAACGGCCAGGAAAAAATTGCCAAGCCCAGCCTGGTGATGCTCGACATCAACATGCCCCGCATGAACGGCCTGGAGCTGCTGGCCGCCCTGCGCGCCGACCCCGACTTTGCCGATTTGAACGTGTTCATCATGACCACTTCCGACCTGGATTCGGACCGCTTCAAGGCCCAGCAGCTGGCCGTGAGCGGCTACATCATCAAGCCTCTGAGCTTCGAAACCTTTGGCGAAGGCGGCACCAGCGTCGACGGCTTCAGCCTGTTCCTCGACCTGATTCAGCTGAAACGGTGAAGACCCCGGGGCCCCGGCCGGCGCTGCTGGCCACCCACACCGGCCTGCCACTCGAAGCCGGCCTGGACGAGGCCGGACGGGGCTGCCTGGCGGGGCCCGTGTTTGCGGCGGCCGTCATTCTGCCGCCCAGTTTTGCCCCGCCCCTGCTCCGCGATTCCAAGCAACTCAGCGCCCGGCAGCGCGAGCTGCTGCGCCCGCTCATCTGCGCCGAGGCCGTGGCCTGGGCCGTGGGCGAGGCTTCGGAAGAAGAGATTGGGGCCCTGAACATTGCCCAGGCCAGCTACCTGGCCATGCACCGGGCCGTGGCCGCGCTGCCCATCGCGCCGGCCCACTTGCTAGTGGACGGCAACCGCTTCCGGCCTTTGAATGGGTTTGCCCACACCTGCGTGGTGGGCGGCGACGGCCTTTACCGCAGCATCGCCGCCGCCTCGGTGCTCGCCAAAACCTTCCGCGACGAGCGCATGGCCGCCCTCAGCCGCAAGTTTCCGGCCTACGGCTGGGCCCAGAACGCAGGCTACCCCACGGCGGCTCACCGGGCGGCCATCCGGGCGCACGGGCCCACGCCGCGGCACCGGCCCGGGTTCCGGTTGCTGTAGGCCGCGGGCTGGCGGCAATCGTCCTTCCAACGAGCAGGGGCCCTGCGGAGCCATAACGGCTGCCGCAGGGCCCCTGTTAGCTAAGCTGCGGGCCGGCTTACTTGTGGCCGCCGGCGTTGCTGCCCACCGCGTCCGGGTCTTCCTCGCCGCGCACAAAGCCTTGGCTGTCGCGCGGCACCATGGCCTCGTCGATGTTGGCCTCTTCGGCATCGGACACGTACTGGTTGCTGGTCGGGCCGAGGCCCCCGTTTTTCTCCTTCAACGCGGCTTCGGCTTGCGCGAAGTGCAGCGTGAACAGCGGGTCGCCCTCGACGGGTACGGGCGGGGTATTTTTATTATCGGCGGGTTGTTTGGAGCTGGTGGACATATGGCAAGGGAAAGCGGCCGAGAAATAAGCGGCCGCCTTCTCTATTTGATACGACGGTCAGCCAGCGCGGGTTTAGGGCCCCTGGCCCAGTAGGCGCAAAAAAAGGCCGTTGCCCGGGGGCAACGGCCTTATAAGCAGCAGGGCCGGCCGGAAGCTGTCTACCCCAGCTTTTTGGCCAAACCCCGCCAGCGCACGAGAGGTCCTTCCTTTCCACATTTCCAGCCCGTGCGGGGCACTTATGAATACAAATCTAGGGGCGCCTTCCGAATAATGGTTCTTCATTTAGACCAATTCAACCTTGTGCTCTGCCAATTAGCGGTATTACTGTGTGAATGGCGCCGTGGCGACGGGCACCGCGTAGTTTTGCCGGGCGTACGGCCCCTGCCCGTGCCGCCTTAGCCCATGCTTTCCGACGCCAACTTCGACGAAACCCACAACCCCTGGCGCGTGCTCAGGAGCGCCGTGCAATACCAAAACCCCTGGATTTCAGTGCGCGAAGACCAGGTGCTCAACCCCGCCGGGGGCCCCGGCATCTACGGCGTGGTGAGCATGAAGAATAAGGCCATCGGCATCATTCCCGTCGACGCCGAGGGCAATACCTGGCTCGTGGGCCAGTACCGCTACCCGCTGAACGAATACAGCTGGGAGATTCCGATGGGCGGGGGCCCCGTGGAGCTCGACGTGCTGGAATCGGCCCGGCGCGAGCTGCGCGAGGAAACCGGCCTGCTGGCCGCCCGCTGGACGCGCATTGCCCGCCTGCACACCTCCAACTCCGTGACCGACGAGGAGGGCTTCGTGTACCTGGCCGAGGAGCTGACGCAGGGCGACACCGAGCCCGAAGAAACCGAGGACCTGCGCCTCTGGAAGCTGCCCCTGGCCGAGGCCGTGGCCATGGCCATGGACGACCGCATCACCGACGGCATCAGCGTGGCGGGCCTGCTCAAGGCCGAGCGCATTTTGGCGGCGCGCGCCAGGGGCTAACTTTGCCCGAAATATGCGCCAATTGCTTCGCTACCTGGGCCACCGCCTGTACACCACCTGGGCCACGTTTTGGTTCATGCTGCCGTTCGTGGTCACCTACCCCTGGCAGTGGTGGCTGGGGCGCACGCCGGCCGGCTACCCCGCGCTGCACCGCATCTACAGCGGCTGGTCGAAGTTTTCGCTGGCCCTGTGGGGCGTGCCGATTGAGGAAATCCACGAGCAGGCGGGGCCCCTGCCCAGCCCCTGCGTGTACGTGGCCAACCACGGCTCGTACATCGATATTATGCTGCTGTTCAAGACGGTACCCGGCTTCCTTAACATGATGGGCAAGCTCTCGCTGGCCAAGGTGCCGCTGTGGGGGCCCCTGTTTGCCAAGGTGTACATCACCGTGGACCGGGCCAGCGCCGTGAGCCGCGGCCGGGCCCTGGTGGCGGCCCGCCAGGGCCTGGCTGCCGGGCGCAGCATCGCCATTTTCGCCGAAGGGCGCATTTCGCCCACGCCTGGCCGCGAGCTGCTGCCATTGCAGGACGGCGCGTTTCAGCTGGCCATTGCCGCCGGCGTGCCCATCGTGCCCGTGGGCATGCCGCTGAACCACATGTTCATGGCCGACGTGAAAAACAGCCTGCGGGTGCGCTACCACCGCCTCAAAATCGTGTTCCACCCCGCCATTGCCACCACCGGCCTCACCGCCGCCGACGTGCCCGCCCTCAAGGCCCGCGTGGCCGCCTTGCTCACCGCCGACTTCCTGCCCGAAGGCGCCGAGAAACCGGGCCCCAGCACGTGGCGGTAGGCGGTTGCTTACCAAGGAACGGTCATGCTGAGCTTGCCGAAGCACCTCTCCCACTGAACTAACTCAATCGATTCAACGAAGCAGTAGAGATGCTTCGACAAGCTCAACATGACAATCTTGCTTAACTTGATAATTACACTAAATATAAAATGAGCACCGACCTTGCCACCCTGCGCGGCCTCGCCCACCTGGCCCGCCTCGAATTTGACGCCGCCCACGAGCAGCAAATGCTTGGCGACCTGAACAACATCCTCGACTTCGTGGCCCAGCTGGAAGCCGTGGACACGACCGACGTGGAGCCGCTGGTGCACTTGTCGCAGGAAATCAACGTGCTGCGCGACGACGAGGGCCGCAACACCGTGAGCCACCAGGAGGGCCTGCGCAACGCCCCGCGCAAGGATTCGGACTACTTCCGGGTGCCCAAAGTGCTCGACTAGTTGGCGCCTCCTGCACTTCCCGGGGGCCCCGGCCGCGCCTGGCGGCCCCGGCCGCTGGCCGGGCTGGCGGCGCTGGCCGTGGGCCTGGCGGCGTACTACTACCTCACGGGCGCGGCGACCACGCTACCGCTGGTGCTGGTGCCGCACCTGCTGGCCCAGCCCCTCACCCTGCAAACCCTGGCCGTGGGGCCCCTGGCGCTACCCGTGCAGGCCAGCGGCTTCGTGGTGAGCCTGACGCACGACTTGGCAGGGCCCCTGGCGCAGCCCGAAGCCGCCACGTGGCTGGTGGCGTTGCTGGCGGGGGCCCTGGCGGGCTGGGTAGCGGTGGCCACCACGCTGCGGCGTACATCCTTCGTGGCAGCGCTGGTGCCGGTCATCTTCCTGCTTATGTCGCTCAACCTGGACCTGGTGGGCGTTTTTTCGGAGGAGAAGCAGTACTTCCTGGGTTTGAGCCTGGCGCTGGTGGGCGGGCTGGCCTTCGGGCTGCACGCCTACGGCGGACGGGTGCCACTGGCCGGGCGCGTGGCGCTGTGCGCGGCGCTAGTGGCCGGCCTGGGGGCCCTGCTGGTGTTCCGCGGCCAGCTGTCGCCCACCGAGTTGGCCCTGCACCTAGCGGCCTACGCCACCCCGGGCGGGGCGGTGCTGGTGGCCGCGCTGGTGCTGTGGGTGGGCATTGAAAACGTGCGCGGCCTGCTATGGCTGGCCGGGCGCGGGGCCGCCACGGGGCACGGGCCTGTGGCCCTTCGTGGGGGCCAGCCTGGTGTACATCGGCCTGCTAGCCGGGTGGTTTTGGGGCAATGAGGAATTGCTGCTGTACCGCGGCGTGGCCCTCGACCCGCTGGTGCTGCTGCTGCCGGCCGTGCTCGTGGGCGGGCTAGGCCTGCGCCTGCGGGCCCCCAGCTACGGCGCCTGGGTGCCCTACGCGCCGGGCGCGGCCCAGCTGTACCCGCTGTTGGTGATGGCCGCCGGCGGTACCCTGGCCTACGCCCTGGCTACGGATAACACGCCGCTGCTGGCGGCGGCGCGCAGCTTTAGCGGCCTGGCACTGCTGGTGCTGGGGGTGGCTTTTCTGGCCTACGTGCTCGTCAACTTCGCGCCCCTGGTGCGGCAGCGGCTGGCGGTGTACCGGGTGGTGTTTGCGCCGCGGCGGCTGCCGTTCTATACCGTGTACGTGCTGGGCCTGGGGGCCCTGCTGGCCGTGGAGCTGCGGCTCGATGCACCGGTGCTGCGGCAGGTGCGCGCCGGCATGTTCAACTACCTCGGCGACCTGGGCCGCCGCCAGAGCGAGGCTCGCCCCGACGACCTGGGCCTAGCCCTGCTGGCCGAGCGCTACTACGCCGAAAGCGGCGACGTGCTCGACCGCAACAACCTGCACGCCCAGCTGGGCCGGGCGGCGCTCTACCGCTTCCGCGAGCAGCGCCAGAACGAGCTGAACGCCCTGCGCCGGGCCTTGCTGCCCGCGCCCAACGAGAAAGTATCGCTGCGGGTGGCGGCCCTCGGCACCGCGCCCCAGGATTTGTTCGACAACCTCGACGCCCTGCGCCAGGGCCTGCGCCGCCAGCCCGGCAGCGCCGCCCTGGCCGGCGACCTGGCCCAGCTGTTCACCCAAACGTCCCTCACCGATTCGGTGGCCATTTACCTGGACCGCGCCGAGCGGCTGGCCCCCGGCTCCTACCCCAGCCGCACCAACCGCCTGGCCTTTTTGCTGCAACAAAACCTGTTGCCCAACGCCCAGAAGTTAGCCGCCGGCTTTCAGCCCGTGGCCGACGAGCCGGCCCTCGCCAGCAACATCCAGCGGCTGGCCCCCGGCTCCTACCCCAGCCGCACCAACCGCCTGGCCTTTTTGCTGCAACAAAACCTGTTGCCCAACGCCCAGAAGTTAGCCGCCGGCT
>NZ_MDZA01000068.1 GCF_001816125.1 Hymenobacter coccineus
TGGTGCTCGACAACTTGCGCGGGCACAAAGAACTTGCGCGGGCACAAAGCGCCCGGCCTGGCCGAGGCCGTCGCCGCCTGCGGCGCCCGCCGGCTGTTTGTGCCGGCTATTTCTGCCGCCTTGCTGGCCCGACTTTACGCCCGTTGAACTGGCCTTCGGCAAGCTCAAAACCCGCCGGCGCACCGCCCAGGCCCGCACCCGCGATGCCGTGGCCCAGGCGTTGCGAACGGCCCGGGACTGGCTAAGTGACACCGACGCAAAACCTGGTTTGACCACTGCGCCTATCATGTACACTGACCCCCGAATCTGCTCTAGGCGCATTATTACACACAACACATTTTCAATCAGCAGATTGCTTAACAGTTAAGTAACCGTGCAACAATGATTAGAGCGGCGCAGGCGGCCATGCCCAACTGGCGGCCACGCAGCCCGGACTTGACGACACTGGGGCCCTAGAGGTGCGAAACGCCGCATCTCCAGGGCCCCAGTGTTTTCCAGAGGTCCTTTCGGCGCCGCTGTGCTTAGCATGACGCCCTCGTTTGAGCAGGGCGCCCGTATGTATATCAGCCGGGCCCTACTGCATCCCGTTGCGCGGGTCGGGCTTGGGCTGCATTTCGTAATCGTGCGGGGGCGTGGCGCCGGCCAGGTTCTGCACGAAGTAGTCCCAGCGGCGGCGCATCATGTAGGGCGAAAGGGCCCCGTAGCCGTGGGCGGCGTTCGGGAACACCACTAGGTCGTAGCTCTTGTTGGCTTTGGCGAGGGCCTCGGCCACCAGCATCGTGTTGGAGGACGGCACGTTGTCGTCCATCAGGCCGTGGGCCAGCATCAGCTTGCCCTTGAGGTTCTTGGCCAAGGGCGCGTTGGCTTGGGCGTCGTAGTTGCTGGTGCCGTCGGGGTTGGTGGTGAGCAGGCCGATGTAACGTTCGCCCCAGTCGTCCTCGTAGTTGCGGTTTTCGTGGTTGCCCGACTCCGAGATGCCGACCTTGAAGAAATCGGGGTAGCGGAACATGGCCGCCGCCGTGGCGTAGCCGCCGCCCGAGTGCCCCCAGATGCCGGCCCGCTCCAGGTCGATGTACGGGTAGCGCTGGGCCAGCTGCCGCATGCCGGTCACCTGGTCGGCGAGCGTGTTGGCCTCCATGTGGCCGTAGCAGGCGTCGTGGTAGCTCTTGGAGCGCAGCGGGTTGCAGCTGCCTTCGATGACGACGACCACGAAGCCCAGCTCGGCCAGCGCCTGGTTGTCGTTGCGCGCCGAGGCGAACGACCAGTTGCCCACGCCGCCGCCCTGGGGCCCCGGGTAGATGTAGTTGATGATGGGGTACTTCTTGGCCGGTTCCAGCGTGCTGGGCGTGAACATCAGGCCGTAGAGGTCGTCGCGCCCGTCCTGGTCCTTCACGGTGATGGGCGTGGGCGCCTTCCAACCGGTGGCGGTGAGGCGGGAAATGTCGGTTTTCTCCAGCGTGGCCACCAGCTGGCCGTCGGCGTTGCGCAGCACGGTGGCGCCGGGGCGGTCGGGCTGCGAGTAGCTATCCACGAAGTAGCGGCCCGAGGGCGACAGGTCAACCTGGTGGTTGCCGGCTTCGGGCGTGAGCAGCTTCAGCCCCTTGCCGTCCAGCCCAACGCGGTAGAGGTGGCTAAAGTACGGGTTGCCCGGCTCGCGCCCGTCGGCCAGGAAGTAGAGCTGGCGCTTCTGCTCGTCCACGCGCAGCAGCTGCGTCACCACGAAGTTGCCCTTGGTAATCTGGTTTTTGTCCTTACCGGTGGCGGCGTTATACAGGTAGAGGTGGCCCCAGTTGTCGCGCTCCGAGTACCAGACGGCCTCCTTGGTTTTGGGCAGGTAGTGCCAGTTGATGGCGTGCTGGCCCGATTCGTACTGCGTGGCCACGGTTTCCTCGAACACTTCCCGCACGACGCCGGTCGCCGCATCGGCCACCCGGAATTTCTCCTGCTTGTGGTCGCGCGAGGTCGAGACGAACGCCAGCTGCGAGCCATCGGGGGCCCAGTCCACGTCGTCGAACGTGCCGCTGCTGGAAATATCGTCGGAGAGTGAACCGCGGTGCGGGTCGGGCGGCACTTGCAGGCGCACCACTTTGGCCGGGCTCACTTCCACAATTACCCGCTCGATGGTGGGGATGTCCTTGTCGCCGGGCAGCGGGTATTTCCACGTTTTCAGGGTCGGCCGGCCCACGTTGGTGGTCACCAGGTACGCGTCGCTCACCTGGCGCTGGTCTTGCCGGAAGGTGGCAATTTTGCGTGAATCCGGCGACCATTGCAGGATCGGTTTGTCGCTGTGGGTCCAGCCGGCGTTGTCGGTGGCGTAGCCGTAGTTGGGGGCCCCGTCGGTGGTGAGCGGGGTTTGCTGGTTGGTTTTCGTGTCGCGCACCCACAAGTTGTGGTCCTTGATGTAGGCCGCGAGGCTGCCGTCGGGCGACACGATTTCGTTGGCTGCGTTGGGGCTGGCGCCGGGGCCCTCCGCGGGCGCGGGCGCCGGGCGCACCTCGCCGCTGGCCAGGGTGTACTGCCAGGCTTTGCCTTTCACGGCGAAGGAAAGGGTCTTCTCATCGGGCGAAAACGTGAGGTTGCGGAACGGCAACCGGGCCCCGGCGTATTGCTGGCCGCTGGCGGCCGACAGCGCCGCGGCCAGCCGGGCGTGGTCGAAGGCTGGGGTGCGGGTTTTGCGGGCCGGGTCCACCAGGATGAACTCGCTGCCCTGCGCCGTCATGGTCCGGTACCAGAATCGGTCGTTGGCTAGCCAATTGGGGTCCACGGGGCCGTGGTCCACCAGCGGCTGGGTGTTGTAGCTCAGGAAGCGCTCGGCCCGGGCGTAGTCTTGCGCCGTGAGGGCGGGCAGCGGCTGGGCCGAAGCCGCCGCGGCCACGCAACAAGCCGCCGCGGTGAGGGCCAATAAATACTTGTGCATGGGGTTACTTGAAGGCCAAAATTTCTGGCCGCAAGGTATTATGGAATGCCGCGGCCGCGCCGCACTGTGCCACTCAGCCCCCAAATTATCCTACCTAGGCGTCCTACCGGTGCGCGGCACCCGTTTGGTTACCCATTCATCGCCAGCACGTTCCACTTGCCGTGCTGCTGCTCAATTTTGGTCACTGAGGCGTAATCAATCCGCAGGCGGAAGGCGTTGCGCAGCGGCATTTCGAGGCAGTGGGCCAGCAGGGCCCGGATGGTGCCGCCGTGGGTGAACACCAGCACGGGGCCCTGGTCGGCGCCGTCGGCACCCGCGGCCAGCTCGGCGAGGAAGGCCGCGGCGCGCTGTTGCAGGGCCCCGAAGGTTTCGCCGGCGGGCGGAGCCAGCGTTACGTAATCGGCCATCCAAGGCTCGGTTTCGGCGCGCGGCAGGTCGGTCCACAGGCGGTTTTCCCAGACCCCAAAATTCATTTCGCGCAGGCGCTCGTCAAGCGTGTAGTCGTTGGTAACGGCCTCGGCCAGGGCCCGGCAACGGGCGGCGGGGCTGCTGAAGGCATGGTAGCCACCGGCCGGCGCGGGCGGCAGCTTGGCCAGCAGCGCCGCGGCTTCGGCCGCGAAAGTATCGGCCAGGGGCACGTCGTGGTGGCCGTAGCAAATGCCGGGCGCCTGCACGGCGGTGTGGCGGATGAGGTGGATAATCATACCAAATGGGCAGTTAAAACCAGGTAAATGAGGGCTTCGGCCAGCTGTTGGGCGGCGCCGAGACAGTCGCCGGTGTAGCCGCCCAGCCACTTTTTGAACCAGCGGCCCAGCACCACTTGCAGCACCGCCAGGGGCCCCAGCACCAGCAGCAGCCCGGGTTGCCGCTGCCAGGCCGCTAGCACCAGCAGCGGCAGCAGCCCCAGCAGCGCGGCCGCGGCCAGCCGGCCGGTGGGCAGGCTTTGGGCGATGGGTTTGGCCTTGCCGTCGGCCAGGTCGGCGCGGGCGTAGGGCAAGGTGCGCACGAAGGTGGCGGCCACCAGCCGGCTCAACGGGTGCGCCACCAGCAGCAGCGCGGGCACCGACAGGGCCCCGGCGCGCGGCCCGGGGCCCCGGCCAGCGCCGCTACTTTAATGGCCAGCACCAAGCCCAGGCCCACCACGCCGTAGGTACCCACGCGGCTGTCCTTCATGATGGTGAGGATGCGCTCCCGCGTCCAGCCCCCACCGAAGCCGTCGCAGGTATCGGCCAGCCCGTCCTCGTGAAACGCGCCGGTGAGCAGCACGCCCGCGCCGGTGCTCAGCAGCACGGCCACCAGCGGCGGCCAGAGCTGCGCCGCGCCCCAGTACACACCCGCCGCTACCCCGCCCACCAGCCACCCAACGAGCGGAAAATACACCGTGGCCTGGTTGAGCTGGTCGTCGGCGTGCCCCACCCAGCGCGGCACGGGCAGCCGCGTGTAAAACATCACCGCCGTCAGCAGCAGGCGCAGCTGACGGCGCGGCCAAGAATCGGGCATGGGGTGGAGTAGTAAGGGCGGGTATAGAAAATTAATATTACGTCATGCAGAGCGCAGCGAAGCATTTCTACTGCGGCAGTAAACAATAATTAATTACGCTGAAAAGATGCTTCGCTGCGCTCTGCATGCCGTTTTACATTTTTTCTAATTCAGGAACAAGGCTATTAATTACTACTGCGGGAAAGATGCCTCGCTGCGCGCTGCATAACCGTTTTTAATTAAAACCGACTCCCCAATCAAATAGAGTCAATCCGCTGCCGTGCCGGAATCGTCGCTCACGCCCGCGCTTTCAAACGAGGCCATTTCGTTCAGGAAATTGACGGCGGCTTGCACTAGTGGGTAGGCCAGCGCGCAGCCCGTGCCTTCGCCCAGGCGCAAGCCCAAGCGCAGCAACGGCCGGCCGCCTAGCTCGGCCAGCAGCAGGCGATGCCCCTGCTCGTCCGATTCGTGGCAGAACACGCAGTACGCGAGGATTTCCGGGGCCAGCCGCGCCGCCACCAGCAGCGCCGCCGAGGCAATGAACCCGTCAATCAGCAGCAGCATGCGGTGCTCGGCGGCGCGCAACAGGGCCCCGGCCATCTGCGCAATTTCGAAGCCGCCGAACGTGGCCAGCACCGCCAGCGGGTCCGCCGCGTCCACTACGGCCGGGTGGGCCCCCACGGCTTGCGTGAGCACGGCCAGCTTGCGGGCCAGGCCGGCCGCGTCGAGGCCGGTGCCGCGGCCCACGCATTCGGCCAGCGGCCGGCCCGTGAGCACGTGCATCAGCACCGCCGCCGAAGACGTGTTGCCAATGCCCATCTCTCCCACTCCCAGCACGTTGCCGCCGGCGGCGTGTAGCTCGTCGGCCAGGCGGGCGCCGCGGGCCAGCGCATCGGCGCACTGGGCGGCGGTCATGGCGGGGCCCTGGGCGAAGTTGTGGGTACCCTCGGCGATTTTCTCGTCGCGCACAGCGGGCAGGTCGGCGAAGGAGCCGCGCACGCCGGCGTCCACGATGGTGAGGCCCAGGCCATTCTGGCGACAGAACACGTTGATGGCCGCCCCGCCGCCGGCGAAGTTGCGCACCATCTGGTGCGTCACCTCGGGCGGGTACTGGCTCACGCCGGCCTGGGCAATGCCGTGGTCGGCGGCAAACACCAGCACGTGCGGCTGGCGCAGCTGCGGCGTCAGGGTTTGCTGCACCAGCGCCACCTGCTGGGCCAGGGCTTCGAGCTGCCCCAGGGCCCCCAGGGGCTTGGTTTTGGTATCAATTTTACGGGCAATGGCAACAGCCAGGGCCCCATCGGGCGCGGTGATAGACCAGTTCATTCGGCGGCGGGCTCGGCTGGGGCAGTGGGCGCGGCGGGCGCCGCGCTGCTGCCAAAGCGCTTGTAGAGAAACAATTGCCACTTCTCTTCGGCCACGCCGGCCTTGTCCATCTCGGCGCGGGCCAGGGTGAAGAACAGGTCCGAGAGCCGGTTGATGTAGGCCGGGATGGCGGGGTGCACGGCGTCGGTGGCCATCAGGCTGACGAGGCGGCGCTCGCCGCGGCGCATTTGGGTGCGCACCACGTGGCAGAGGGCGGAGATTTCGTTGCCGCCCGGCAGCAGGAAATAGTCGGAAGGCGACGTCATGGCGCCTTCCAGCGCGTCAATCCACACCTCGCACTCCTGGGCCCCTTCGGTGGGCAGCGGGTTGCTGTTGGCTTTTTTGGCGTCCGACGGCCGCGCCAGGTGCGACATCATGTCCATCAAATCCTTCTGGATTTTGTGGAGGTTGGGTTGCCACTCGTGCGCGGGCCCCAGCTTTACGCGCAGTAGGCCCAGGGTCGAGTTGGCCTCGTCGAGGTCGCCCATGCACTCCACGCGCACGTCGTCTTTCGGCACGCGCGAGCCGCCGAAAAGGCCGGTGGTGCCGGCATCGCCTTTTTTGGTGTAGATTTTCATAGGAATTAATTAAATGTAGCGTGGACGCTGCGAGTCCGCGCGTTGTAACGTCTGTAGCGTGGACTTTGTAGTCCGCGGCTTTACACGGTCACCCAACGACCATCGGCAGGACGAAGCGAGAGCCGCGGACTACAAAGTCCGCGCTACAGATCGTCCAGCGGCTGGGCAACCGCGCGGACTCGCAGAGTCCGCGCTACTTTTCATTTCACCACCAGCGGCAGGCCCGACACCATGAAAATGGCGCGGTCGGCACGCTGGGCAATGTGCTGGTTCAGCCAGCCTTGCAGGTCGGCAAACTTGCGGCCGGCCTCGGTGGGCGCGTGCAGGCCCATCCCGATTTCGTTGGAGATAATAATCAAGGTGCAATGTTGTTGCACCAATTTATCAAACTCAGCTTTTGACTTGTGCAACGTTGTTTCAACATCGTATTTCGTGTCGGTGAAGAAATTGGTGAGCCAGAGCGTGACGCAATCTAGCACCACGGTGCGGCCCGCCAAATCGAGGCGGCTCGGGTATTTTTCTTCCTCCAGCGTCGTCCAGCGGGCATCGCGGTCGGCCACGTGCCGGGCAATGCGTTGGCGGTGGTCGTCGTCCCAGGCCCGCGAGGTGGCCAGGTACACGGGGTTTGGGCTGAGCGACAGGGCGAGTTCTTGGGCGTAGCGGCTCTTGCCGGAGCGCTGCCCGCCGGAAACGTAGTACAGCACGGGGCCCTAAAACGCAATGGTGTAGCGCCCCGTGAAGTTGCGCCCGGCCAGGTTATAGCCGCGCTTCTCGTAGTAGTTCTCGTTGGTCAGATTGTTCACCAGCACCGAGAACGTATGCTTCTTGGCCACGGTGTAGCCGGCCGAAAAATCAACGGTCATGTACTCGGGGTATTCCACTTGCGGCGAGGCCAGGTCGGTGAAATCGGTGTCTTTGCGGCGGCCCACGTAGCGGGCGGCGAGGCGCGCGCTGAGGCCCTGGTGGCTATCAAAGGCCACGCCCACGTTGCCGTTCAGGCGGGCCACGTTATAGATGTCGCGCACAGTGCGGGTGCCGTTCACGTTGTTGGTCACGTCCTGGGCCTTGAAGATGCCCGTGCCGCCGGCGAAGGCGCGCAGCAGGTAGCGGCGGTCGGCCAGGGCCCCGAAATCGTAGCCGGCCTCCAGCTCCAGGCCCCGGATTTGGCTGTCGTTGGCGTTCACGTAAGTGGTGCGCGAGCGCACCGCGTAGCCTTCGGCGGTAGTTGCGCCCACGGGGTTGGCGGTGCGCGTGGTGATGCGGTTCGTCACCTGGGTCGAGAAAAAGGTGGCGTCGGCCGAGAAGCCCGACTCGGCCTGGCCGAAGCGCAGGCCGGCGTCGTAGGTCACGCTGTTCTCGTTTTTCAAGTCGGCGTTGCCCTGCGTGATGGCCACTTGGCGGGCGGCGTTGGGCGCGGTTTGCGAGTAGCCGGCCACGTTGTAGGCGTCGGGCGTCACGTAAGCGCGGCCGATGGTGGCGTGCACCCGCAGGCCGTCCGTCAGGGCAAATTGGGCCCCCAGGCTGGGGCTGAAGAACGGGTTGGTTTTCTTGCCCGGCGTGAAGGTGGTGAGCAGGTCGGTCTGCTTCACGTTGTAGGTAATGAAGTCGTAGCGCACGCCCGGCGTCACAATCAGCTTGTCGGCCAGCAGGCTCAGCTGGCCCTGGGCGTACAGGCCGGTCGTGTTCAGCTCGTAGTTGGGGCTGTAGGGCGTGCCATTGGAGCCGTTGGGGTTGAATACCTGCGCGTTGCTGGTGGCCTCGTTGTGGTCGACGCCCACGGTAATGCGCTGGCGGCCCAGCGTGATGACGTCCTTGGCCTGCAAGCCCTTCCAGAGGTACTGGCTTTGGTAGGAGCGGTAGGGCGTGATGGGGTTGTCGTTGTAATCGCTGAGCGTGTTGTTGTTATTGGTTTCACGCGAGGTGTAGCCGCGCACAAACAGCTGGTGGTTGGCGTAGTTGCCGGTGGCGCTCAGGTCGAGGTTGCCGCGCTCAATGTCTTTGCTCGACGGGCTCAGGTTGCCGTAGAAAATGTCGTTCGGCGACTGCACCGTGGGGGCCCTAAACAGCTCGCCGCGCACGTCCACGCGCCATTTTTCACTGAGCTGGTAGCCCAGGCGCAGGGCCCCCGAGTAGTACTTCAGCTTGGTGTAGTCGCGGCGCTGGTTGTCGCCGCGGGCGTCGTCCACGGTTTTGGTGGTGCCGTCGGCAAAGGTTTGGGTAGCGCTGGAGGCGTCCAAGGCGCGGCGCAAAATGCCGTTGCCGCCCAGCTTGTAGTCCTGGTCGCGGTTGAAGAAGCCCGCCGACAAGTCAAAATCGAGCTTTTTGGTGAGGTTGCCGCCCGTGGCGCCGCCGAACCGCACGGTTTGATAGCTGCCGTACTCGGCGAAAATCGAGCTGCGGATGGCCCCGCGCGACTGCCGGGTAATCACGTTCACCACGCCGCCCATGGCCTGCGGGCCGTACAGGGCCGAGGCGGGGCCCTTGAGCACCTCCACGCGCTCCACGCCGCCCAGGTCGAGGGTGGCGAGGTTGCTCGTGCCGGCCGGGCGGCCGTCTACCAGCAGCAGGGCCCGCTGGTTGAGGCCGCTGGTTTGGGGCCGGAAGCCGCGGATGCCCACGCCCGCCAGCAGCCCGGGGTACTGCACAATGTCCACCGAGGCGTTCTTCTTCAGCACGTCGGTAAACTCCAGGGCCGGCGTCTGCTGAATGTCTTTCTGGCTGATGACCTGGATTTGTTGCGGCACTTGGTTGCGCGGCGTGGCGGCGCGCGAGGCCGTCACCACCACCTCGTTGAGGTTTTGGCGCTGGAGGCTGTCGGCCAACGCCTGGGCTTGGGCCCCGCGCACCGTGCCGGCCAGTAGCACCGTGCCCAGCACCAACTGGATTTCAATGCGCAACGGTCGATTTTGTTGGGGTAAAGAACGTTTTTTCATGGGTAAGCGGCAGAAGTTGTTATGAATTGAATACTGTATTTACGGCAGCTGAAAATCAGCCAACCATTTGTTTATTACTTGTTTGCCGGAGCGCCAGCAGCAGCGCCTCGATGGTGACGTGAGATTGGGCCGACTGACCGGCGGCCTGGCTCAGCCAGGGCCCCGGGCCAGCGGGGGCCGTCACGCGTAGGGCGGCGGGGCCAGCGGTGGGCACGAAGCCCTCGCGCTCCAGGGCCCGGCGCGTCCAGAACGCGGCGGCCCCCTCCCCCACCAGCTGCACCGGGGGCCCCGTGGGCGCGTGTAGGGCGAAGGTGCCGGTGGCCGCGTCGAAGGCCAATCCTTCCCGCGCAAACGCCGCCGCGAAGGCCCCGCTCAGCACCAGGTCTTCGGGCGTGCCGGTGCGCAGGGCCCCGTCGGCGGGCAGCAGCCAGGTGCGGTCGGCGGCTTGCAGGGCCAGGTCCAGCTCGTGGGTCGAGAGCAGGATGGCCTTGCCCGTGGTGCGGGCCAGCTGGTGCAGCAAGCGCATGAGGGCCACGCGGTTGGGCAGGTCGAGGTGGGCCGTGGGCTCGTCGAGCAGCACCACTGGCGTGTCCTGGGCCAGGGCCCTAGCCAGCAGCACTTTCTGGCGCTCGCCGTCACTCAGCTCGCCCACCGGGCGGTCGGCAAACGCCTCGGTGCCGGTGGCTTCCAGGGCGGCTTGTACCCGGGCTTCGTCGTGGGCCGAGAGGCCGCCCAGCCAGCCGGTGTGCGGGTGGCGGCCCAGGCGCACCAGCTCGCGCACGGCGAGGTTGCCGGCGTCCACGCGGTCCGTGAGCACCACGCTGAGCTGGCGGGCGCGCTCGGCCGCCCCCATCGCCGCCAGCGGCCGGCCGCCTAGTTCGAGCCGCCCGCCGAGCGGCGGCTGCAAGCCGGCCAGCGTGCGCAGCAGCGTGCTTTTGCCGGCGCCGTTGGGGCCCAGAAGGCAGACAAGCTCACCGGGCCACAGGGCCAGGCGCAGGGGCCCAGCCACCGGGCGGGGCGTTTTTTTGCTTAGGAAATAGCCCACCGCCAAGTCCTCGGCGGTCAGCAGCGGCGCAGGCTGTTGGGGGGTGGCCATCAGGAAAACGACGAGCGAATGTTGTTGCGGCGCAGCACCATCCACAGCACTACCGGGGCCCCCAGCAGGGCGGTAACGATGCTTAGCGGGAGGGCGGTTTGGCTGCCGGGCAGCTGGGCCAGGCAGTCGCAGCCCAGCGTGAGGGCGGCCCCCACCAGGCAGGCGCCGGGCAGCAGCACGCGGTGGTCGGCGGTGCGCAGCAGGCCCCGGGTGAGGTGCGGCACGGCGATGCCCACGAAGCCAATCGGCCCGCAAAACGCCGTGATGGCCCCCGCCAGCAGGCTCGTGCTAAGGATGATGAGCGTGCGCGCGCGGCCCACCGTCAGGCCCATGCTGCGGGCGTAGTTTTCGCCCAGCAGCAACGCGTTCAGCGGTTTGGCCGAGGCAAAGGCCAGGCCCAGGCCTACCGCCACCACGGCCGCCAGCACCGCCAGGTGGGGCCCACCACGCCGCCCAGCGAGCCGAACGTCCAGAGCAGGTACTCCTGGATTTGCTCGGGCGCGCTGAAGTACTGCCACAGGCCCACAATGGCGCTCGTGACGCTCGCAATCATCAGGCCCACAATGAGAATCACCTCATCGAAGCGGCGCGGCGCTGGGTGTGGCTTCAACTCGCCGTCGTGTACACCCGGTACTTGCTGGGCGGGGCGTTTGTGTTCGCCAGCTTGGTTAAGA
>NZ_MDZA01000069.1 GCF_001816125.1 Hymenobacter coccineus
CAAAAGCCGCTGCAACTAAGTGGCAACATCATCAGCGGCGCAAACTCAAAGCTGGTGCTGGGCGACGGCACCGTTGCTGGGGCCGTGTCGGTAATAATGCCAGCCGCCGCTAGCCAAAACAAGCCCGAGCGCCGCGCCGCCGCGTGGCGCGGCAGCAGCCCCACCTGAGTTCCCACCACAAATACAGCGTAAACAAGCACGTTCACGCCCGTTTTCTCGGCCCAAAACAACCAGTTGAACAGCAGTAGGCCCAGCGGCAGCAGCAGCTTTTGGGCGGCCGTGAGTGGGGCAGAAGTCCTGCTAGTAGGCGATTGACATGGAATAGCGGCCATGTTTTTGGCCAAGGGAATGCCAGGATTCATCGAAAAATGAATGAAGTGGTTAATAATAATTTTAAAATGGCTACCGGGCAAGCGGCGGCCGAGTGGGGGCCCCGCGCTGATTAGCTTGTGAGCACGGGCAACGGCATGAACCCATCGGAGTGGACCGGGGCCGGGGCAATCGCCGGATCGGCGGCGGGCGCTGAGGGGCCCCGCACCTTGCTTAGGATGGCTTCGAGCAGCGGGCGCATCGAGTCGAGCTGGCGCGACTTTATCATGAAATTCCAGAGCGGCTCAAATTTTTTCCAGCCGCCGGCGTAGGCGAAGTGCTTGAGTTGGTGGCGCAGCGTGTCGTGCACCAGGCTGGCCTTGGCGATGTTGGTCCAGGAATAAAAGTCGCGATAGGCTTGGTCGTAGCCGTCTTTCAGCTGGCGGGCGGTGAGGTGGGGGCCCGGCCGGCACACCACGGTGCGGGTGTCGTACTCGTTCCAGCGGCGGTGCAGCAGGCGGCCCTGGGCCTCCATCTGCTGGTACAGCGCCGTGCCAGGGTAGGGCGTAGCGATGTGAAACGTGGCCGTAGTGATGCCCTGGCCCACGGCCCAGTCCACGGTGCGCCGGAACACGTCGGGCCGGTCGTCGTCGAGCCCGAACACGAAGCTGCCGTTCACCATGATGCCCAAATCGTGGAGCCGGCGGATGGCGGCGGCGTAGTCGCGGCCCAGGTTCTGGGGTTTGTTGCTTGCTTTTAGGTTGACCGGGCTCAGCGTCTCGAACCCCACAAACAGGCTACGAAGGCCGGCCTGCGCTGCTTTTTCCAGCAAGCCGTTGTCGCGCAGAATGCTATCAACCGTGGCCGCGCCCTGAAACAATCTTCCCATGCCGCGCATGCCCTCGAACAAACCGGCTGCGAAGCGCGTGTGACCCAGCAAGTGGTCGTCGAGAAAGTAGAGGTGGCGGCCCGGCAGGCGGTCGATTTCGGCCAGGGCATCATCCACGGTTTGGGTGTAAAAAGACTTGCCGCCGGCGAAAAATGCGTCTTTGTAGCAGAAGTCACAGTGATGCGGGCAGCCCCGCGTCACCACAATGGAGTTGGGCACGAGGTAGCGCTCCCGCTTAATGAGTTCGCGCCGGATGGGCGGAATGCCCACTAGCGTGCGCCCCGCGCCCGACGCGTAGCGGGCCCGCGCCCGTCCCGCCCGCCACTCGGCCAGAAACGCCGGAAACGTTTCCTCGCCGGGCCCCAAAAAAATGCTGTCGGCGTGCGGGGCAGCTTCGTCGGGCAAGCTCGTGACGTGCAGGCCGCCCAAGCACACGTAGGCCCCACGGGCGCGGTAATGGTCGGCCAGCGCATAGGCCCGGTAGGCGTTGGTGATGTACACCTGGATGACGACCAAATCGGGGTAGTCGTTCAGGCGCAGGGTTTCCACATGTTCGTCCTGCAGGTCCGCTTCCCAGTCAGTTGGGAGGTAGGCCGCCAGCGTGGCCAGCCCCAAGGGCGGAAACAAAGAATATTTAATGGGCCGCCAATACGGGTTGGTGGCTTCGGTAAGGGCCGGCAAGATGAATTTTACACGCATTTTAAAGAACTTTGTAATTCAAAGCAAAAAGGCAAAAAGAAACGTGCTGAATAGGCACGGATGCAGTGGCCAGCGGGCCGGAAAATTCTTGCGGGGCCCCAAACTGGGGCCCCGGGGTCCCACGCTAGCCCGGGCGCAGCAGCTTCTCCAGGGCTTCCAGGTGCTGCTGGAAGGCGGCGCGGCCTTCGGCGGTGGCGGTGTAGGTGGTGTTGGGCTTTTTGCCGATGAATTGCTTGCTGACCAGCACGTAGCCCGCTTTTTCGAGGGCGGCCACGTGGCTGGCGAGGTTGCCGTCGGTAAGGTCAAGCACTTCTTTTAACTCGTTGAAGCTGACGGCATCGGTGGCCAGGAGCACAGCCATCACGCCCAGCCGCACGCGGTGGTCAAACGCTTTGTTGAGGGTATGGATAAGGTGCTTCACCGGCCCAATACGGATGCGGCAGGGGCCCCGGCCGGGCCGGGCCGCTCGTAGCGCTGGTACATGCGCAGGCCGTAGCCGATGTGGCCCAGCCCGAAGCCCAGCGCAAAAAACGCCACGCCCCAGCCCGGCAGCAGCATGGCCACCAGCCCCAGCCCGAGCTGCGTGAGCCCCAGCCAGCGGATTTCGTCGAACGTGTACTTGCTGGCGTTCAGCAGCGCCAGGCCATAAAACACGAGCAGGCCGGGCACCACCAGGCCCGCGTCGCCGCCCAGGTACAGGCGCAGGCAAAACAGCCCGCCAACGGCCAGCGGCAGGGCCAGGGCCACCAGCAGCCGCCGCGTCAGGGTGTTCCAAAGGGGCTGACCGGGGCCCTGCTGCTGCTGCCGCCGCCGCGTGAAAAACCAGGCCACGAGCAGCGCCGCCGCCACCATCGCGGCCGCCAACAGCAGCAGAAACGGCAGCGCCGCCTGCCGCTCGGCGGCCGTGCTGGCCAGCAGGTGCTGGTAGCCGCTGGCGCCATACTCGCTGGGGTAGTGGCCCTGCAAATAGAAATGGCCGGCCGCCGTGCCCAGCAGCGCCACCACGCCCGCCCCCACCCCGCTCAGGCCGGAGAGCGACAAGAAACGCGAGCTGCGCTCCATGATGGCGCGGATTTCGGTGAGCTGGGCTAACGGGTCGGGCTGCATATCACGAAGTGCTTTGTACTGCAAAGTTAGACGGAAATTTGGGATTTCAACCCAGCCTGTGCCCATCCGCAGCATGCCCCCGCCGCATCAGTATTGGGCCGGTTGGCCTGCTACGGCTGTGGCCCATGCAGTGGCTGCTGCGGGTGTGCCTGGCCGAGCCCGACGCCGGCTTGCGAATGGGGCTGCTCGGCACGCTACTGCTTTTCGAAGCCCCGCTGCTTGTGGCGGGGTTGCTAGGCGCCAGCGGCAATAGCTTGATTTTTTGCGTATGGGTCAGCTCGTCCTGGCTTTCTGGCGCACTCTGGGCCACCTGGCGCCTACTACGGGCCGAACAGCTGGCAGCAACGCTGGAGTCAGCCGATTAACTCCGGGCCCCGCGCCGCTACAAACTCACCCCAATCCCGGGCCCCAGCAAAAAGAACGGCTTACCCGCTGTCAGCAAATACCCACCCCCCAGGTACAGAGGAAACGTGAGGCGGCCAGTGCGTACGGGCGTTACCGAGCCCAGTACAACAATACCTAGGTCGCGCTTCACAGCCGCATTATCGGTCAGGTTAAAGGCGTTAAGGGCCACAAATCCTGCCCCGATTTTAT
The DNA here is from genome assembly GCF_001816125.1 of Hymenobacter coccineus. Lineage (GTDB taxonomy): Bacteria > Bacteroidota > Bacteroidia > Cytophagales > Hymenobacteraceae > Hymenobacter > Hymenobacter coccineus. The sequence continues at coordinate 3,599 of NZ_MDZA01000069.1, forward strand.
AAGGCCGCAGATGGTTGATGCGCCCCGGTGAATAGAAGCTAAGCTGCGCCAGCGTGGCGATGCTGATGCCGGCAAAGCTGCCGTAGCCAGTGTCGCCGGGACTGCGCGTGAGCAGGCCGGCGGGAAAGCTCACGTCGATGTCAAAGCTGGTGCGGCGGCTCAGCACCAGGTCTACCAGTTGGGTGTAACCGGGCTCGCCGTACTGGCCAGCGTTGTGTTTAATAGTAATAATAATACGCGACCAATCGTCGAGTTCGTAGGTTTTGCGGGCCAGCAGCGTGTTCAGACTAAATGGTCCGCTCTGGCACTGCTTATCCTGGTAGTAAGCAGCGCGGGGCGACGGATCGGACGGGCAAATCACCAGGTTATCGACGGTTTTTTGGGCGAGCAGGTTGTTTTTAGCGTCCACCACGCGCACATCCATCGTCAGGTACTGCTTACCGTAGAGCGTCGTGGCCTCATCAATCGCGGCCGTGTTGAAGGAAAACACCACGTCGGGAATGCTATGCTGGTAGAGCACCGGCCCACTGAGGCGGGTGACGGGCAGGGGCCCCTCGCCGTAGCTCACGCTCACGAAATTGAGCGGGTGCGGGCGCTGGGCCTCGCGCACCGTCAGCACGAAGCCCGTGGGGGTGGCCCCTTCCAGAATGGCCAGGCGGCGGCGCACCACGCCCAGGGGAACCTGCATGCGGTACACCAGCGAGTTATCCGACCGCACCGACGAATCGGAGGGCACCGAGAGCAGGTCTTCGACGTGGAAGCGGCCCTTGAGCAGCGACTCGCCTTCGAGGCGCACGTCCACGATTTCGCCGGGGCCCACGGCCAGGTTCGAGGTCCAGTCGCCGCCGCGGTGCAGCACGCTCACGGCCGTAACGTGGGGGCGCGGCGCAATGTCGAAGTTGGTGATGTAGCGGGCCACGTCGCCGTCCTTGATGTAGAGGTAGCCCGCCGTTTGGCGGTGGGGGTTGAAGACGCGCAGCTGGCACAGCACCCGGTTGTTGGTGAGGTAGTTGCGGGTGTAGAGCTCGGCCACCAGGGCCCCGCCGGGCTCTTGCTGGGCCTCCAGCCGGTAGGTGCGGTGCAGGTCGAACGACTGGCCGTCGTCCAGAATCAGCTCCGTGCCCTGCAAGCGCCCGGCCTCATCGAAGGCAATGTCCTTGCGGTCCACGCTCAGGAAGCGCAGGCGGCTGGCCTTCACCGTAAAGTCCTGGCGCAGCGGCGGGTAGGCATAGGTTAGCTTGCCGTCGGCATCCAGGCGCGGGCGCTCGGCCAGCAGGTTCAGCACCAGCGCGTGGGGCCCCGGGTTGTTGGGCAGCAGGTGCAGGCGCAGGCCGGGGCCCTCGCGGGTAATTTTGTAGTCGATGTCCTGGCCACGCGTCCAGGTGTTGGTCACCCGCACGTTGCCGGGGTTGTCGGTGCTGAGGTCCACGACGCGCTCCTCGCCCACAAACAGCTCGGAATTGGGCACCCGCAGGTCGAGGCTGCTGCGGGTGAGGGGCAGCAGGCTCACGATTTGCTGCTGGCGCGGGGGCCGCCCCGCCGAGTCGGCGCCGGCCACGAACACCAGCTGCACAAAGGGCGTGGCCGTGAGGTTGCGGAAGCGTATGGTGCCGCGGTAGCTGCCGTCGGCGGCGCGCACCAGCGAGTCTTGCAGCTTATAATCGGCCGAGGGCAGCAGGCGCAGGCTCCGCACGGGGCCCGTGGGCGTGGCGCGCAGCTCGGCGGCCTGGTCGTCGGTGCGGTAGTAGAAGTAGAGGCGCGGCTCGCCGGCCACCGTGAGCTGCTGGGCCGGCTGGGCGTAGCGGGTGGTATCGAGGGTGAGGGTGACGCCCCGCACCAAGGCCCCCGGCGCGGCAGCCTGGCCCCGGGCAGGGCCCGCCAGGGCTAATCCCAAGCCCAACAGCACGCACGCCCAAAGAAGAGATAAACGCATAGGTCGAAATAGAAACTTATCGGGACCAAAAGTAAGCGGGGCTCCGGGCTGTTGACATGAAAACGGTACTTTTAGGCGTTTATTCTAATTGCGCCGTGCCCGAATCCTACGATGTTGCCATTTTGGGCGCCGGCCCGGCGGGCGCGGCCTGCGCCCTGGCCCTGCGCGGGGCCGGCCTGCGGGTGGCGCTATTGGACAAAGCCCAGTTTCCGCGCGACAAAATTTGCGGCGATGCCATTCCCGGCCCGGCCCTGAAGGCCCTGCGCCAGCTCGACCCCGCCTACGTCCCCGAGCTGCTGGCGGGCCTGCACCCCAAGGCCGAAACCCGCACCAGCCGCGTGGTGGCCCCCAACGGCCGCGACCTGGGCGTGCGCTGGCACCTGCCCACCTTCAACAGCCCGCGCCTGCACTTCGACGCCGCCCTGCTGGCCCTCGTCAAGCGCCACACGGCCACCGAAATCCTCGAAAACTTCACCGTCAAAACCATTGCTGGGGCCCCCGACGCGGTGACGCTGACCGCCCCCGACGGCCGGCAGCTGCGCGCCGGCCTGCTCATTGCCTGCGACGCCAACTCCGTGGCCGCCCGCCAGCTCGCCCACCGCCAAATCGACCGGGCCCACCACTGCGCCGCCGTGCGCGCCTACTACACCGGCGTGGCCGGGGCCGACGGCGGCACCACCGAGTTTTTCTTTCTCAAAAAGTACCCCGCTGGCTACTTGTGGGTGTTTCCGGTGGGCGGCGGCGTGTCCAACGTGGGCTTCGGCATGCTCTCGAAAGACATTGCCGCCCAGGGAGTTGACCTCAAGAAAACCCTGCTGGAGCTACTCGGCACGCACCCGCAGCTGGCCGCGCGCTTCGCGGGGGCCCAGTTGCAGGGCCCCGTGGTGGGCTTCGGGCTGCCGCTGGGCACCGGCCGGCCGGCCCACGCCCTGGCCGGTCCGCGCTGGCTGCTGTGCGGCGACGCCGCCTCCCTCATCGACCCGTTGCAGGGCCACGGCATCGACACGGCCGTGCGCAGCGGCGTGCTGGCCGCCGCCCAGGCCGTGGCCTGCTTTGAGGCCCAGGATTTCAGCGCCGATTATGTGCAGCAGTACGCCCGCGCCGTGCAGGCCCGCCTGGGGCCCCAGCTGGCGCGCAGCTACCGCATCATGCGGTTTTTGGGCAACAAGCCGTGGCTTGTGAACGCCGGCGTGCGCCTGGCCCAAGTGCCGCCCATCGGCCGCTGGCTGCAACGGCTGGTGGGCTGAGGAGGAGCGCATTGCCACCGAATGCCAGCCCCATTGGGACCGGGGCATCGCCCACGGCGGCAGTATTTGCGTAAGTTGCGCTATGCGCCTACGGCTTCGGTTGTTTGAGTTTGAGGATTTGTCCTGGTTTCCGGCCGTGGTGCGGGCCGGGATGATGGACTATTTGCGGTTCATGATTACGGCCTTGGGCACCTACCGGCCCGTGGTGCCGCTGCTGGCCGAGGCCCTGCGCCGCACCGGCCAAACCCGCCTGCTGGAGCTGGGGCGCCGGGGCCGGCGGCGGCACCGAAACCCTGCTGGCGGGCCTGCGCGCCCAGGGCTGCCCCGCCGCCACCATCACCCTCACCGACCTCTACCCCCAGCCCACCGCCTGGGCCGACATCGGCCGGCGCACTGCCGGCGCCATTTCGGCCGAGCCGGGGCCCGTGAACGCGCTGGCCGTGCCCGAGCACCTGGCGGGGCTGCGGGTCATCTTTTCGGCGTTTCACCACTTTCCGCCCGCCGCGGCCGTGGCCTTGCTGCGCGACGCCGTGCGGGCCGGCACCGGCATCGGCGTGTTTGAGGGCGCGGGCAAGCACTGGGGCGAGCTGGCGCTGGCCGGCACGGCGCTGCCCGTGGCTCAATTGCTGCTGACGCCATTTTTCCGCCCCTTCCGGCTCAGCCGCCTCGCGTTCACCTATTTGGTGCCCATAATCCCACTCTGCACCATCTGGGACGGGGCGGTGTCGCTGCTGCGCATGTATTCGCCCGGTGAGCTACTGACCTTGGCCAACCTGGCCGACCCGGCCGGCTGCTATCACTGGCAAGCCGGTAAAAAGAGCCACTGGTGGGGGCCCCAGGTCACGTACCTGGTGGGCTGGCCGGCGGCCGCGCGGTAGCTATTTATTAACGGCTAGGAATTGGGGCTTTTCCCAGCGGCAAGCCGTTGGGGCCGCACAGGTGCGTTGTTCTCACCACCTTTGCCCACCCGCGTGCCTGAAAAACGCGGGCTGTTTCGATGCTGAACGCTTACCGAAAAGCGCTGCCGCTGCTGCGCATCCCGTTTTCGCTGTACCTGATGCCGGTGTTCTGGTTCGGGCTCAGCGCGTTGCGGGGGCCCTGGAGCGGCGCGCGGGCCGCGGGCGTATTCGTGGTGCTGCACCTGCTGGCCTACCCGGCCTCCAACGGCTACAATTCCTACTACGACCGGGACGAGGACAGCATCGGGGGCCTGAAAACCCCGCCCAAAGTCACGCCCGAGCTGCTGCACCTGGTGCTGCTCTTCGACCTGCTGGCCGTCGTCGGCGCGGCGCTGATTTCGGTTTCCTTCGCGGCTTTACTGATTGTGTACCTGCTGGTTTCCAAGGCATACAGCTACGACGGCATCCGCCTGAAAAAGCACCCGCTGCTGAGCACGGCCGTGGTGGTGGTGTTCCAGGGCGCGTTCACTTTTTGGATGACGCAAGTGGGCGCGGGGGCCCACCGGCGCAGCTTTTCGAGAAAACCAACCTGCTGCTGGCCATCGTCAGCACCTTATTTTTGTGCGGTTCCTACCCGCTCACCCAGGTGTACCAGCACGCCGAAGACGGCCGCCGCGGCGACCGCACCCTGAGTTTGCGGCTGGGCATCCGGGGCACGTTCGTGTTTGCGGCGGCGGGGCTGCTGGCCGGCGCGGGGGCCCTGGCGCTCACCTATTGGTTACGGGGCGAGCCGCGCAACATCCTCGTTTTCCTGGTAGCCACGGGGCCCGTGGTGGCGCTGTTTGGGCGCTGGGCCTGGCTGGCCTGGCACGACGCCACCCACGCCAACTTCGTCTGGACGATGCGCATGAACCAAGTGTCGTCGCTGTGCCTGAGCGCCGCGTTCGTCGCCATGCTGCTCTGGCGCTGAGGCCGGCCAGGCCCCAGCCGCGGCAACGCCCGGGGGGCCCAGCTGCGTAAGTAATAGGAATCTGTCCACCACTCTTTTCCCGGATCCATGCGCCTCGCCCCGCTCCTGCTGCTGCCCCTGCTGGCGGCCTGCAACACCGACCCCACGGCCACCACCGAAACCGCCGCTACGCCGCCCACCGCTACCCCAGCCGCGTCCGACACTGGGGCCCTGCCCCCACCCGATACGGCGCGTGCTAAGGCCGTTTCGGCCCTTGGCGACACGCTGCGCGTGGTGCGGCAGCGGCGCAACTTCAGCCATTCCGAGGGCCCGGCCGATGCGTTTCGGCTGGTGTTCCGGGGCCCCTCGGTGCTAAAAGGCACGGCCGAATTTACGATTACCGACCCCAGCGGCCAGGTTATTTTCCGCGAAATGCTGACCGAGCCCGACCTCGAAGCGGCCCTGGTGTACGAGCTAAAAACCCCCACCGCCACGCCCGCCGAGCGCGAGGCCTACGTACTGCGCCGCATCGACCAGTTTTTCCAGCCCGCGCAGTTCCAGAAGCCCGCCGTGGGGCCCCAGGCCACGTTTCCCAGCAGCATTGAAAACCTCGACCAAGCCACCTGGGCCGATCTCAAGCGGCGCCCCGGCACCATCGGCTTCGACTACCTGAAGGGCAAAGAAGACCGCCAGCGCCTCGCCTGGTCGCCCCTGAAAAAGCAAACTGTGCGCGTGCGCTAGGGCGGCATCGAGGCCAAGTACTGGCCTGTACCACCAACTGTGCTTGGTTTTGTGTATGCTACACTTGGATCCCCTGGGGCAAAACCAAGCGCAGCTTGGTGGTACGGACCCGCTTCGGCTGGGGCCCCAACGCAAAAAGCCACCGCGTTGCTGCGGTGGCTTTTTGGTGCAAACGAAGTTTGCAGGCGGCGTTAGCCGTTCATGGAGAGCAGGAACTCGTGGTTGTCCTTGGTGCCTTTGATGCGGTCTTTCAGGAATTCCATGGCTTCGGTGGCGCTCATGTCGTTCATGAAGCGGCGCAGCACCCACACGCGGCCCAGTTCTTCCTTGGTCATCAGCAGGTCTTCGCGGCGGGTGCCGGAAGCCGGAATGTCGATGGCCGGGAACACGCGCTTGTTGGCCAGCTTGCGGTCCAGCTGCAATTCCATGTTGCCGGTGCCCTTAAATTCTTCGAAGATTACTTCGTCCATTTTCGAGCCCGTTTCAATCAGCGCCGTGGCGATGATGGTGAGCGAACCGCCGCCCTCCACGTTGCGGGCCGCGCCGAAGAAGCGCTTGGGCTTTTGCAGGGCCCCGGCGTCGATGCCGCCCGAGAGGATGCGCGAGCTGCTGGGCTGCACCGTGTTGTAGGCCCGCGCCAGGCGGGTGATGGAGTCGAGCAGGATCACCACGTCATGGCCGCACTCCACGAGGCGGCGCGCCTTGTCGAGGGCCATTTCGGCGATTTTCACGTGGCGGTCGGCCGTTTCGTCGAAGGTCGAGCTGAGCACTTCGGCCTTCACAGTGCGGGCCATGTCGGTTACTTCCTCGGGGCGTTCGTCGATGAGCAAAATCATCAAATACACCTCGGGGTGGTTCTCGGAAATGGCGTTGGCAATTTCCTGGAGCAGCACCGTTTTACCGGTTTTGGGCTGGGCCACGATGAGGCCCCGCTGGCCCTTGCCAATCGGCGCAAACATATCAAGCACGCGGGTGCTGATTTGGCTGGGCTTGGTGCTGAGCTGCATCCGCTCGTCGGCAAACAGCGGCGTTAAGTGGCTGAACGGCACCCGGTCGCGGACCTCCTCCACGGTGCGCCCGTTCATGCTGTCGATGCCCACCAGGGCGAAGTATTTCTCGCCTTCGCGCGGCGGCCGGATGGTGCCAATCACCGTGTCGCCGGGCTTCAGGGCAAATTGCTTCACCTGCTGCGGCGACACGTAAATGTCGTCCGGTGAGGCCAAGTAGTTATAAAACGGTGAGCGCAGGAAGCCGTAGCCGCCGTCGGGCATCAGCTCAAACGTGCCGTTGCCGGGCACCACCAAGTCGATTTCCTGGCGGGCGGGCCGCTGGTTCTGGTTTTGCCCCTGGCCCTGGCCTTGGTTCTGATTTGGGTTCTGGCCCTGGCCTTGGTTTGCGTTTTGCCCTTGATTTGGCTGGCCTTGGGGCTGGTCGGGGTTTTGGCCGTTGGCGCGCTGCTCGTCGCGGCGCTGCTGGCGTTGCTGGTCGCGCTGGGCCTGGCGCTCCTCGCGGGTCATGCGCGGCTGGTCGTTACCCTGGCCGTTGCGGGGCTGGTCGTTGCGCGGTTGGTCCTGGCCTTGGTTGTTGCGCGGCTGGTCGTTGCGGGGCTGGTCCTGGCCGTTGCCGTTGCGGTACTCGCGGGGTTGGTCGTTTGCGATAC
>NZ_MDZA01000070.1 GCF_001816125.1 Hymenobacter coccineus
AGTCGGCTTCTACGCCCAGAACCGCTACTTTAGCGCCGCCCTCAACGTGGGCGCGGCCGTGGTAGCGCTGCCGCTGGGAGCCTCCCGGGACCCTGAAACAGCTGCTGAGGAGCCCGGGGCCGCGCCCGTGGGGGGCCCCGGCCGCGCCTCGTGCCTGGGCCCGCCGCGGCGTGGTGGCGCTGGAGGCGCAGCGCTTTGGCGGCCAGCTGTATAACGAGACGCGGGTGGCCGCGGGCTACGGCTACCGGCTGGGCCAAATCAGCGTGGGCGGGCGGCTGGAGATGCTGCAAGTCAGCATCGAAGGGCTGGGCAGCCGGCGCGTGGCGCTGGCCTCGCTGGGTGGGCAGGTGGAGGTGCTGCCGGGCCGGCTCACCCTCGGCGTGTACGGCTACAACCTGGGCCAGGCGCGCCTCGCCAGCTACCAGGACGAGCGCGTGCCCACCGTGCTGCGGGCCGGCCTGGCCTACCGGCCCACGGCGCAGGTGCTGCTGGCCCTCGAAACCGAGAAGGACGTGGAGCGCCCGCCAACTTCAAGGCCGGGGTGGAGTACCGGCCGGTGGGGGCCCTGGCCGCCCGCGTGGGCGTGGCCTCGCTGAGCGAGGAAATCAGCGCCGGCCTGGGGGTGCGCCTGCGCGACTTCGGGCTGGACTACGCCGCGGCGTTTCAGGCCGCCCTCGGCTTCAGCCAGCACCTGAGCGTGACGAAAAGCTGGGGGCGGGGGAAGTAAGGAGAATTAAAAATTATAAATTAAGAATTACAAATGGGGCGTTTTTCACCCTGGCTGACTGGCCCGCAACGCAATTGGCGTCCGGGTACCTGGTGCTCGAAAAGGAGCCTGGCTGGCATATTTGCCCTTATTTTTAATTTATCATTTTTAATTTTTAATTCAAATCCAGCCCACGCCCAGGACTACCCGCGCCGCCCGCCCGACCTCGACCGGCTGACGCAGGAGCTGTTTGCCGAAATTCAGAGCGACCAGGTGCCGGTGGAGGACATCTACGAAACGCTGCTCAACTACTACCAAGCCCCGGTCAACCTCAACGCCGCCACGCGCGAAGACCTGCGGGCCCTGCTGCTGCTTTCGGAAACCCAGATTACCAACCTGCTGCGCCACCGCGAGACCAACGGATTGCTGCTGAGCGTGTACGAGCTGCAAAGCATCGAGGGATTTGATTTGCGCACCATCGGCCGGGTGCTGCCCTTTGTGGCGGTGGCCGGCGGCGACGGGCGCGCCGCCCGGGGCCCCTTGTGGCAGCGCATCCTGCACGAAGACAACAACTACGCGTTGCTGCGCTACGAGCGGGTGCTGCAAACCCGCCAGGGCTACACCGCGCCCACGCTCTACCAGGGGCAGCCCACGCTGCGCTACCTCGGGGCCCCGAGAAGCTGGCCCTGCGCTACCGGGCCAGCCACAGCCAGGATTTCAGCGTGGGCTTTTCGCTCGAAAAAGACGCCGGCGAGCCCTGGGCCTGGCAGCCGGGCCAGGGCCGCGTGGGGTTCGATTACTTTTCGGCGCACCTGGTTTTGCAAGCGCGCGGCCGCTGGAAAACCATCGCCCTGGGCGACTACCAGCTGCAATTCGGGCAGGGGCTGCTGCTCTCGTCGGGCTTCGCGGTGGGCAAGGGCGCGGAGGTGATTACCACCGTGCGGCGCTCGTCGGTGGGCGTGCGGCCCTACGCGGGGCTGCTAGAAAATTCGTTTTTTCGGGGCGGGGCCGCCACCTACCAGCTGGGGCCCCGGTGGGACGCCACGGCCTTCGCCTCGCACCGCAACGCCGACGCTAACCTGCGCCAAACCCAGGACTCGCTGGCCGAGTACGACGAGTTCAGCTCGGGCCTGATTTACACCGGCCTGCACCGCACGGCCACCGAGCTGGCCAACCGCCACCGCCTGGCCGAAACCGTGGGCGGCGGCCACCTCGGCTACACCAGCGCCGACGGTGACCTGGCGGTGGGCCTCAGCGCCGTGGGCACGCACTACGGCACGGCCCTGCTCAAGCGCCCCGAAACCTATAACCTGTTCGAATTCAGGGGAAAGAACAACCTGGCCCTGGGCCTACACTACAGCTACGTGTGGCACAATTTGCTGCTGTTTGGCGAAACGGCGCGCACCTCCGGCGGGGCCTTGGGCACCGTGAACGGCCTGCTCGCCAGCCTGGGCCCCGCCGTGGACGCGGCCGTGCTGGTGCGCCACTACCCCGCCGATTTCCACTCGCTCTACGGCAACGCCTTCGGCGAAAACTACCGCAACATCAACGAAAGCGGCGCGTACTTCGGGTTGAAAATCCGGCCCGCGCCGCGCTGGGAAATCGCCACGTACTACGACCAATTCCGCTTCCCGTGGCTGCGCTACCGCGTGGGGGCCCCACCCGCGGCCACGACGCGCTGCTGCGCCTGGCTTACACGCCCAGCAAAACCACGATTCTCTCGGCCCAGCTGCGCCAGCGCCTCAAGCCGCGCAACCTGCCCACAAGCCCCGACTTCCCGGTGCCGGTGCCCGGCAACTACTTGCAGCAAAGCCTGTTGCTGTACTACGCCGGGGCCCTGAGCCCGGCCCTGGAAGTGCGCACCCGCCTGCAAGCCTCGCGCCTGCGCCTCGACGACGACCAGCCCTGGCGGGCAGGCTACGTGCTGGCCCAGGACGTGGCCTACCGCTTCGGCCGGGCCCTGAAACTGACGGCCCGCTACGCCGTATTCGACGCCGACAACTACGACGTGCGCCAGTACGTGTATGAGTCCGACGTGTGGCTGGCCGTGTCGGTGCCGGCCCTCTACGGGCAAGGCACGCGGGCCTACGCGCTGGTCGAAATCCGCTTGGGCAAGCCCCTCACGCTGTGGCTGCGCTACGCCGAAACCCGCTACCGCCACCAGGCCACCGTCGGCTCCGGCCTGGAAGCCATCCAGGGTGCGGAGCGCAGCGAGGTGAAGGCGCAGCTGCGCTACAAGTTCTGAATGGGGCCCCCGTGGAATCTAATTTGCCTGGACTTTACAGGTGAGAAGGTTCGCTTAATAAATATGACAAGCGTTTGACCTACCATTCTGCTTACTAAAAGCAGGGGCTCGCAGCGTGTAAAAATTTGTCAACTAGCTTCGAAGCTTGGTTGATAATAATCTTCCACCGATTAAAATTCCGGCACCTCACCGACGCGCTGCGATGAGTTGCTCAAGGGTAGCTGCCTAGCAGCGCCTGCTGGCCGGACCTGACCATAAAGCATACGTCAATTTGCCATTCTACCAGTAGATTCAGAATTACCCATCCAAAGGCCAATGACAAATGATAGCCTTGCCGCCAAGCCGCATTATCCCCTCTTGGATGGCTTGCGTGGGGTCGCCGCCATTATCGTGGTCACCTTTCACCTGACCGAGCCCTTGGGAACTGGGCACCTGGATATCTTGGTCAACCACGGCTATTTGGCCGTTGATTTTTTCTTTCTGTTGTCGGGCTTCGTCATCGGCTACGCGTATGACGACCGCTGGCAAACAATGACCATCGGCACTTTTTTCAAGCGCCGCATCGAACGGTTGCAACCGATGGTGGTGCTCGGGATGCTCCTCGGGGCCCTCGGATTCTATTTCACCGATTCAACGATCTGGCCGCTCATCCACACCGTTCCCCTGTGGAAACTGCTGCTGGTGCTGCTCATCGGGTGCACCATTCTGCCGGTTCCGTTATCCCTGGATATCCGGGGCTGGCAAGAAATGCACCCGCTCAATAGCGTCGGCTGGTCCTTGTTCTTTGAGTACCTGGCCAATATCCTCTACGCCCTCGGCATCCGGAAATTCTCCAATACGGCGCTGGGTATTCTGGTGTTGCTCGCGGCCGTTGCGCTCGCGCAGTTGGCCATTACCAGCCCGGCCGGCGACGTCAGCGGGGGGTGGACCCTCAACGCGGAGCAGGTCCGCGTGGGAATTACGCGGACGATGTACCCCTTCTTTGCGGGGCTGCTGCTGTCCCGCATAGCCAAACCCACCCGCCTGAAGCACGCCCTTTTAGGGTGCAGCCTCCTGCTGGCCCTCGTGCTGTACATGCCGCGCCTCGGCGGTGCGGAACGTGTTTGGCTGAATGGCGTCTATGAAGCAGTGGCGATAATCCTTATTTTTCCGCTCATTGTGTATCTGGGTGCCAGCGGCGTGGTGCAGACCCAGGCGGAAGGGAGAATATGCAAATTTCTGGGTCAGCTATCCTACCCGCTCTACCTCGTGCATTACCCGCTGGTCTACTTTTATGTCGCCTGGATCAGCAACCATAAAGGCGTGACCCTTGCGCAAGCCTGGCCTTACGCATCGGTGATCTTGGCCGGGGGCATAGCTTTAGCGTACGCTAGTTTGAAATGGTACGACGAGCCAGTTCGCCGCTGGCTGCAAACAAAACTCGGGTAGGAGGAAGGCTAAACGTTGAAGTTTAGCTGCGTGACGCCGAAACCCGCTACCGCTACCAAGCCACCGTCGGCACCGGCTTGAAAACCATCAGCGGCGCGGCGCGCAGCGAGGTGAAGGTGCAACTGAGGTACAAATTTTGAGCGGCGTTGCAGCTGGTGCTGGGCCGCCGCTTGCGCTTGCGCAACGGCAAAGCAAGGCCAATAAATCAGTGAATAGGGCCCTGAAAATCAGGCGTTATTTTGCGTACGCGGCTAATCGTTTCTGTAACAAGGCTTCGGCCTGTGGGGCCCTCATTTGCATGAGCGCCGCGAAATGGGTTAAAAACGAGGCGTAGGTATTTTCGCTTTGTTCCAGCTTTTGGAAGCTGGCCACGCCCGCCTTTTGCGCCACCAATTCGTAAACCAGGGCCCCCGCCACGTAGCGGGGGTTGCCGTTGGTGGGGTACCGAAATGTGCCGTCGTACAAGTCTTTAAAGGGGACTGCGGGGCGGTGGCGCGCGAGGTCAGCGGCCACGGCGCGCAGGGTTTGCCGGTAGGGCGTGTAGCCGTCCACGCCGCCCAGGTAGGTGGCCAACCCCTCGGCCAGAAAGTAGTTCTTCACCTCGGGGTAGAGCACGTGCACAAACTCGTGCAGGTGCTGCTCGCGCCCCCGGGCCGAAAACGTGCGGTTGTAGGCCTTCTGGGTCACGCCGTTGAGGAAGGGCAGCCAGTAGTCGTAGTTGAACAAGCGCCCCAGCTGCTCCTCTGAATTGACGACGTAGTAATCAAACGGCCGGGCGGCCGCCAGGTGCAGCAGCGTGACCACCGAATCGCAAAACGCGCTGGCCCGGCGCGCCTTGGCTGCGTCGGGCTTTGCGGTGGGCGGGTAGTGAAACCGAATCCAGGGCGTTACCAACTCGTTCCAAGTCCCAACCTCGTTCGGCCACGTGTTTTCCAGCTGCCACTGGCCGGCGGCGTTGCGCACGGCGTAGTACCGCAGCTGGAACGGCGGGTTCCAGTGGTCGGCGGCAACCCAGGCGGGCGGCCCGTCGGCGTACAGCAGCACCCGGGCCACGTACTTGGCCCCGGCTGGCTCGATGCTGAGCACCGTGGGTTGGTAAATGGCGAAGAACTGCTTCGCCGATAGGCCATTAAACATGAACAGGGCCCCCAGGTCCACCTTTTCGTGGTGCTCGCCCACGTGGTAAGCCACTTCCGCGGCGTTCCAAAACGGGTTGGCGTAGGCGCTGTCCGGCCGGGCGTTGAAGTAGTGGCCGAGCAAGGCGTACACCGCCTGCACATCGGGCTGGGTGGTGTCGACGCGCGCCGTCAGCCGCATTTTTACCTGGCCCTGGGCAGGGCCGCCGCCGCTTACCACAATAGCCAATACCGCCGCGGCGAGCCGTAAATGCCGGCTAAGCTGTAAGCTGAACCACTTCATGGTGTAAGGGAGCGAAGAATGACGCGAGAGGCAATGCAGTTGATTCCCTGATTTTCCTTGGGGGCGGGCTTCCCATAGACTGCCTTCGGCTCCCGGTGTTGCACTCCCACCGCTCAAGGCTGGCCTGTCTGCTCATACCAATGCTCGCGGCGGTGACGATCCGCTAGCTACTGCCGCACCACTTTGAGCACCAGGGGCCCCGCGGGCAGGGCCACGTGCAAGCCGAAGCCGGCTGGAGTACGCTTAAAACCGAATGATTGCCTCTGGGATCCGTTGTCGCCTCGCTTGGAACTGGCCCGCTTGGGGCTGGCCCATTAGCTCGATGTGTACTTCAACCTTGCCCGTCGCCACTCCGCGCTGGGTTCCCGCTCGCCCCGCCAATTTGAACCGGAATTGCAATCCAACCGGCCTTGGCACACTGTCCGTTTTTACTGGACCATCCCAAGCCGGTTGTTGAAGGAGAAATAGCTGCTGCGACACCTTCGTTTTGTTGCTGCCTATTCACAAAAAGCGCTTTACCTCAACCTGACTTCCACCGTCGTGTTGTTCTGCACTACTCGTTGGACGACCACTTTGCCCTGCTGAACGACCTGTAAGCGGAGCTTCCCCTTGTCCCGGCGCAGGTGAACGTCGAAGCTGGTATTAAATGCTTTGATGGCGCTGATCGTCAGCTGGTCCCACTTGCTTGGTAAATTAGGGCGCAGGGTGAAGGAATGAAACCCCGTTGGTTCGAGGCCCAGGATGCCCTCGGTGAAGAGGCGGCAATACAAGGCACTCTCGGCCGAGAGGTGCGCCATGCCGTTCTCGGGCCAGGCTTCCACGGCGTAGGGCACCCGAAAACCAGTTAAGCGCGTGGTAGAATAGGAGCGCAAGCGCTCCAAGGCCCGGTCGGCGGCCCCCGCTTTAAACGCGCCGCGGAAGGCATAGAGGGTGCCGCGGTCCCAAAACACGGGCGAGGAGCTAGCCCCGGGCGTGAGCTCGGTCAGCACGCCGTTGGCCGACCACAACTTACCGAACAGGGCGTCTAGCGTGCCGGCTTTGCGCGGGGTTAAGCCCACCACCAAGGGCAGGCAGATCCAGCTGCGCAGCGTTGTATTTTCCTGGTAATACTTGTAGGTGTGCAGGCCCGCTACCTCCGCCCCGAAATAGCGGTCAATCGCCGTTGCCAGGCGCTGGGCTTGCTGCTGGTAGGTCGCGCGCAGGGCAGCCGGCTGGTGCATCGCCGCCGCTAGCCTAGCCGCCTGCACCAAGGCGCCGTAGTACAAGCACGAGGTAGAGAGATTGGCCGAGCCCGCCGGAAAACGGCCTTCCAACTCGTCGCTTTCCGATGCCACGACCCCGTCGGCAGTGGTTCGCTTCCGGCAGTAGTTCAGGCACCATTCAATTAAAGGCCAGAGCTCTTCACTCTTTTGCTGGTCGCCGGCGGCGAGTAGAAAGTGGGTGGCTCCGAACGCAATCATGGCCGCATCGCCGCGGTCGCGCTCCCCGAAGGGGAAGGTGACGTTCATTTCGAACGAGGCCCAGATCTTGCCCCCGTCTTTCGGCAGGTTGCGCTGGAAGATGCGGTAAGCGTTCATCGCCGCCTGGTTGCCGGTTTGGTAGCCCAGGTACGGAAAGAAGGGGCCACTGTACTCGGCCTGGTCATTGGCCCAGATGCCCACGTAATAGTTGCCGCCGCCCGGAGAATGCACCAGCCCGTAGCGGGAGCGGAAAATGCTTTCTGCGGCCCGGATCTTGGAGAAATAAAACAGGGTGTTCAGCACCGGGTCCGGTGAGTGCAGCTGCAGATTGGTCGCGATGCTGTCCAGAAACGCATCGCGGCTGCGTTCGATGGTGGCCACTGAAACGGCGGGCGCGGCTTCGTTTTGGAGCGTGGCCAGAAAGTAGAGGCCAAACTCGTACTGCTCCCGCGGTTGCAGGGTGACGGTGCGCTTCGCATCCGTGAACACGCGCCGGTGGTAGGTTCCCTGCCAGCCGGCCTCCTCCTGCTGGAGCTCGGTGGCCCCGATGCTGACCGTGCGGGGCGTTGGGCCGGTGTTGCGTACGGTCCATTTTTCCACCAGGCACCGCTCGTGCATGGAGGGGAAGAACGAGCGGACCACGGCCAGGCCGTCGCGTGCCCGGAAGTAAAAGCTGATTTTGCCGTTTATCCGCACTGAATCCACCTCGCCAAGCTCGTACTTCTTATCCGCCAGGGTAAGCACCGGCAGCAGGTCGTCGCGGTACTCCCCGCGCAAATAGGCGCGGTAGGGCGACTCGGCCGCGGTGGTGTAGCGGCGCAGTTGGGGAAAGATGACGTCGCGGCTCAGGTGCAAGCGCTTGGCCTTGTCTACCTCGTAGCGGATGATGGCGGAGACTTGCTGGCCCGAGAGCTCGATGTTGTCGTAATGGGGCAGCCTGGTTTCCTTGGTCAGGTCCCAGCTGATGCTCTGGCCGCCGTGCGGCTGCCAGAACAGCTCGTTTTGGTGCGAAAAGTCCTGCGCTTGCAGGGAGATGAGCAAGCTGGCAGCTAAAACCAAGAAGGCCGTTAAGCAGGCCTTCGGGAGCAGTGCGGAGGTAGGCCAAATCATCAGGAGGCAGGGAGCGTAGTTGGTTGGGAAAAGGCAGCGCGCGGGGCCGCTGCGGGGTGCCAGCCGGCAGCCGGCACCTGCCTGGGGGCCTGGTTAAAAGCCAACCCCGGGTACCAGCCCAGGCTGAGCGAAGCGGCTAACATAGAATGCACAGGGTACATAATAGACTTGTTCCTAGATAGGACTTACGCAAGTAAGCCGATGACTAGCCCCAGCGGGGCGGCCCATCGATAGTAGATTATTGCCTAATAACGCTCAAGCCCCAGCGGGGAGACCCAATACCGTGGCAGGCAATTGGGTCGCCCCGCTGGGGCTTTCGCGCTCAATAGCAGCCAACTACCACCGACGGGTCGCCCCGCCCCTCTGGGGCTACAAGTGCGTGAGTCCTGTTTAGGAACAAGTCTAATACCTAAGCATTCGTTTTTGCCCGCGCTCTACACCAAGCCGGCCCATGGCCCGCAACTTGCGTGAGCTAAAAAATCGGGCAGTGGCCCCTTTGCTCAAGCCCGCTACTGCCGCACCACCTTCAACACCAGGGGCCCCGCGGGCAGGGCCACGCGCAGCGAGTACACACCCTCCGCCAGGGGCCCCAGGTCCAGCGGGTACTGCCAGGCCTCGGTGGTTTTGGTGGCTTGGGCAGCCCACACGGGGCGGCCTAGCGCATCGAAAAGTTGCAAGGTTACGGGGCCCCGCTGGGCGTTGGCCATGGCCAGGGTAGCCGCGCCGGTGCTGGGGTTGGGGTACACCGAGGCCCCGGCCGCAGCGGCCGGGGGCTGGGTGGCCAGCACGCGCACGATGCTAAAATTCTGGTCGGAAATGTCGAAGAAGACGTTGCCCACGGCGCGCACCATCACCCGGGCCTGGGCAGTGAGGGGCGCGCTGGTGGGCACGGCCACGGTGGCCGCGCCGGTGTTGGGGGCCCCGGCCAGCAGCACGGTGGGGTAGGTATAGCCGCCGTCGGTGCTCAGCAGGATGTCGACCTGCGCGGCGCTAATGGGGGCCCCGGCGGTGCCGGCCACGTCCCAGGCCACGGCGGCGTTGGTGCCGGGCTGCCACTGCGCGCCGGCCGCGTTGGGCTGCTGCACCCGGAAGGGCCCCGCGGTGCCGATGACGACCAGGCTCGTCGAGTCGTAATCGACGCCGCCACCGCCGGCGCGGTTGTCGCGGGCCACCAGGCGGAAGTGCAGCCACCGGGCGTAGGTGGGCAGCAGCTCGCCGATGGTTTGCACGTTGTTCACCACGTCGCTGATTTGCGGGAAGGTGCGGGTGGGCGAGAGGCTGGGCGCGAAGGGCCGGAACAGCGGCGCGTTGCCGGTGGGGCTGGCGATGGGCGAGGTCACCGAATCCCGGTCAAATTCCTCCCAGGCGTAGGTCAGGGCGTCGCCGTCGGGGTCGGTGGCTTGGCCAGTGAGGGCGAAGGGCGTGCCCAGCGGGATGCGGTAGCCGGGGCCCGCCACGGGTACCGGCGGGCGATTGCCAGTGCTCGTAACGGTGGCGCAAGTGCCCTGGCCGGCCAAAAACGCCAGAATCTCGTCGTAGCTGCGCGAGTGGAAGTAGGGCAGGCTGTTGGCCACGACGTTTTCGGGGGCGCAGATGCCGGCGTAGGCCATGATGGTGGCGCCGCTGCCTGGCTCGTAGGCCGAGCGGGGCGAGCGGTTGGCCCCGCCGCAGTCGCCGCCGGTGCCGTTGAAGGTGTGAGTGGCCCCGAGCTGGTGCCCGATTTCGTGGGCCACGTAGTCGATGTTGAAACTGTCGCCGGTGGGGTTGGCCTGGCCGCTCACGCCGCCGGCCTTTTCGGTGGGGCTGCAAGCCGAGGCCACGTAGGCAATGCCGCTGCCGCCGGTGCTGAACACGTGCCCGATGTCGTAGTTGTTCGTGCCGATGACGCGGTCGAGGTTGGTCTGGTTTTGCCCCAGCATGGCCGTGCCGTTGTTGTTCGAATATACCGGGCTGGCCACCGGGGCCCCCGCACCGCTGAGGAAAATCGCTTGGTCCTCATTAGCCACCAGCACCAAGCGCACGGCTAGCTCCCGCTCGTACACGCCGCTCACGCGGTTGACGGTGGTGGCCACGGCGGCTAGCACGCGCGCCACGGTATTGCCCTGGGTGAGCGAGTATTCCGGCGTGCACGCCACCGCCAGCCGAAACGTGCGCAGCTGCGCGCCGTTGGGCTGCCCGGCCAAGTCGGCCAGCCCCGCCCCGGGGCCCCGGCCGCCCGTCAGGCACGCCCAGCCGTCGGCCAGGGCCCCCGTGCCCTTATTGAAGGCCATGGCGTGGGCGCTGTCGCCGGCCGGGTCGATGTAGTAGGCCCGGCCGGCGCTGAGCACCTGGGCATGGAAGCCGCCGGGCCCCACGTCGAGGCGGGCGGTGGCGGTGGGGTCGTCGAGGCCCTGGGCTTCGTAGGTCTGGATTTGGGGGAAGCGCGCGGCCAGCGCGGGGGCCAGCACCGGCACCGGCCGCACCCGGTAGCGCTGGGTGCCGCCCCCGGGCAGCGGC
>NZ_MDZA01000071.1 GCF_001816125.1 Hymenobacter coccineus
CCCCAGGTACGCCAGGGCCTGCCGCCCGCCCCAGGTGCAAGCCCAGGCCGAAGCCGCCCTGGCCGGGCCCCGGAAATTGTGTTGGAGTATTTCGCCGTGGCCGACGCGGCCACCTTGCAGCCGCTGGCAGCATATGCCCCGGGCCGGGCCGTGGTGCTGTGCCTAGCCGCCGACCTGGGCGGCGTGCGCCTCATCGACAACGTGGTGGTGGTATTTTAGGGTGAGAGGGTAGGAGGGTGTGGGGGTAGGAGGGGGTAGCAGTGGCCTTGACCTGTACCACCAAGCTGCGCTGGCACCGCAGGGGTCTTGCCTCAGGGGCCCTATCCGAAACCAAGCACAGCTTGGTAGTACAGGTTAAGACCTCTTACCCGCACACCCTAAAATACCCTCTTACCTTTGCGGCCCCAAATCTTATCCTTCCGACCAATTCCAGCTTTCCCCGTTTATGGCGATGTACATCGAGGTGATGAAATCCAAAATCCACCGCGTCACGGTTACGCAGGCCGAGCTGCACTACGTGGGCAGCGTCACCATCGACGAGGACCTGCTGGACGCGGCCAACATGGTGGAAAACGAGAAGGTAACGGTCGTCAACGTCAACAACGGGGCCCGGTTCGAGACCTACACCATCCGCGGCGAGCGGGGCACGGGCACCCTGTGCCTCAACGGGCCCGCTGCCCGCCAGGTTGCTTTGGGCGACGTGGTCATCATCTTCTCCTACGCCCAGATTGACTTTGCCGAGGCCCGGGCCCACCGCCCCACCGTCATCTTCCCCAACGAGCACAACCGCTTGGTATAATGGGTGAATGGGTGAATGATTGAATGAGTAAATGACGGCTACTTAGGGCCCCTGCTTACTCATCCACCCATTCGCTCATTCACCCATTCACCCATTCACTCCTTGATAAAGTCCCTTTTCACCATCCTCAAGTACGCGCTGCTGCTGGCCGTGTCGGGGACCCTGATGGCCTACGCAGTGCGCGGCCAGGATCTCTCGCGCATCGGGCAATACATCCGCACCGCCAACTACTTCTGGCTGGGCCTCACGCTCACGCTCTCAGCGCTGGGCTACTTCAGCCGGGCTTACCGCTGGCAGATGCAGCTTACGGCATCGCAGCACAAAACTCCTTATTGGGAGGTATACCACGCCATGATGGTGGGCTACCTGGCCAACCTGGTGCTGCCGCGCATGGGCGAGGTCATCCGCTGCTCGGTGCTGCGGCGCACCAGCCGCGTGCTGGTGGAAGTGTCGCTGGGCACGGTCGTGACGGAGCGGGTGATTGACGTGCTGGTACTGGCTTCGTTGCTAGCCGCCACGCTGCTGCTCGACTTCCACACGTTCTGGACCTTCTTCACCGACAAAGTATTGGGCGGGCGCTTCGATGCACTGGCCCGTAACCGCACGCCCCTGCTGTGGGCTGCTGCCATTGGGGCGCTGCTGCTGGCGCTGGCCGCCGGGGCCCTGGTGCGCAACCTAGAGCGGCTACGCCAGCACCGGCTCTTTGCCCGGGCCGTGGCGTTTGCCAAGGGCATGCTGGCGGGCATGTTCAGCATCTGGCGCATGGAGCGCAAGGGTGTATTTCTGGCGCACACGGCCTTCACCTGGGGCGTGTACTTTTTGATGGATTACCTGGCGTTTTTCTGCTTTCCCGAAACCGACCAGCTAGGCCTGCGGGCGGGCCTGGCGGTGCTCACCTTTGGGGCGGTGGGCATGGCCGCGCCGGTGGCGGGCGGCATCGGGCCGTTCCACGTGATGGTGCAGAGCACGCTGGTGGCCTACGGCGTGGGCCTGGAGGCCGGCATTGCCTACGCCTTGGTGGTGCACGGGGCCCAAACGCTGCTGGTGGTGCTGCTCGGTGGCATCAGCTTCGCTCTCAGCATGGTGCAGGCCGGGCGCCCGGGCCGGGCGGTGGCGGCCGAGGCGGCGTAGGGGGCCCCAGCGGCCCGGCCGGCGCAACGGCCATTTTCCGGTAACAATTCGGTAACTTTGACGCCCTACTTTTGGCCGCCCCGCCCGCGGGGCGGTTTTTCTTTTGCTACCTCCCACCCTATTTATATATGGCCGAACTTAACAAAACGCCCAAAACCAGCAAAACCAAGCTGGCCGACGACATCCAGAACGCCGGCAGTGGCAAAACCATCAAGCAGCCCAACGTCAACGACGACAAGCTGACCTCCATCACCGAAATGCGCGAGCAGGCCCACGGCGAGGGCCAGACCGGCATCGCCGTCGACGACGAGCAGCGCCTGCGCAAGGCGTTTGTGGACAAGGATTGGAACGAGATTAAAATCGCCGACAGCTGGCAGATTTTCAAGGTGATGGCCGAGTTTGTGGAGGGCTTCGAGAAGATGTCCAAAATCGGGCCCTGCGTGAGTATCTTCGGCTCGGCCCGCACCCAGCCCGACAACCCTTACTACCAGCTGGCCGAGGAAATTGCCGCCAAACTGGTGCGCCACGGTTACGGCGTCATCACGGGCGGGGGCCCGGGCATCATGGAGGCCGGCAACAAGGGCGCCCGCGCCGAGGGCGGCAAGTCGGTGGGCCTCAACATCGAGCTGCCCTTCGAGCAAAGCCACAACATCTACATCGACCAGGACAAGTGCATCAACTTCGACTACTTTTTCGTGCGTAAGGTGATGTTCGTGAAGTACGCCCAGGCCTTCGTGGGCATGCCCGGCGGCTTCGGCACGCTCGACGAATTGTTTGAGGCCATCACGCTCATCCAGACCAAAAAAATCGGGCGCTTTCCCATCGTGCTGGTGGGCTCGGCCTACTGGAACGGCTTGTTCCAGTGGATTACCGACGTGATGCTCAGCCAGGAGCACAACATCTCGCCCGAAGACCTGAACCTGATTCAGATTGTGGACGACGCCAGCGAGGCCGTGAAAATCATCGACGACTTCTACCACAAGTATTCGCTCTCGCCCAACTTCTAAATCACTGATTAGGCGTGATTAACCGTGATTTTGCTGATTTCTTAACCGGCGGTTTTTGTCGATCATCTGCTTAATGCTACCGAAAGCCGGGCCCTGGGGCCCGGCTTTCTTGTTTGCAGCAGGCCCACCTTTGCAACACTATGCTGCCCTCTTCAAACCCTGCCTCATTCGATAAGTCCGCAGCCTACGATTACCTCATTGTGGGCGGCGGTGCGGCGGGCCTCAGCTTGGCCTACCACCTCAGCCAGGAGCCGCGGCTGGCCGATAAAACCGTGCTGCTCATCGAGCCCGAGGCCAAGGACCAGAACGACCGCACCTGGTCGTTTTGGACGGCCGAGCCGCACCTTTTCGAGGCCATTGTGGCGCACGAGTGGCACCGCATTGCGTTCCGCAGCCCGGGTTTTGAGCAGGTTATCGGCCTGGGGCCCTACCGCTACCAGATGATTCGGGGGCTGGATTTCTACACTTTTGTGCGCCAGGCCCTGGCCGCCAACCCGCGCTTCACGCTGCTGCGCGGCACCGTGGACGAGCTGACCAACACGCCCACCGGCGTGCGCGCCCAGGGCAGCGCCGGCACCGCCACGGCCCGCTACGGCTTCGACAGCCGCCCGCCCGCCGTGGTGCAAAACCCCGCCCGGCACCGCTACCTATTGCAGCACTTCGTGGGCTGGGAAGTGGAAACCGACGCCGACTTGTTCGACCCCAGTGTGGTGGAATTCATGGATTTCCGGGGGCCCCAGCACCGCGAGGCACGGTTCATCTACGTGCTGCCGTTCGGCCCGCGCCGGGCGTTGGTCGAGTACACGCTGTTTTCGGAAACCCCGCTGCCCAGGGCCGACTATGAGACCCATATCGCTGATTACTTGCAGCATACGCTAGGCCTGGCCGCCGGCCAGTACCGCGTGGTGGCTGAGGAAGCCGGCGCCATCCCGATGACCGACCACCCGCTACCGGCCCGCGTGGGGCCTCACATCGTCAACCTGGGCACGCGCGGCGGGCGGGCCAAGCCCAGCACGGGCTACGCCTTTCGGCGCATTCAGGCGCAATCGGCGCGGCTGGTGGCGGCGCTGGCCGAAACCGGCCAGCTGCCCGCCGACGCCACCGGCGACCGGTGGCAGTTCCGGCTTTTCGACACGCTGCTGCTCGACATCATGCAGCGCCGAGGCGAAACCACGCGCGACATTTTCCGGCAGCTGTTCGAGCGCAACCCGGTGGAGCGGATCTTCCGGTTTCTAGACGAAACCACTAGCTGGGCCGACAACCTACGGGTGATGAACTCGGTATCCCCTGGGCCCTTTATGCGCTCCATCGGGCACGTGCTGCGCGGCCGGCCGGGCAAAAAGAGGAAGGGATAGGGCCCCGGGTTTCTGGCGAAACCCGGGCCCTATCCCTTCCTTTTCTGAAATTAAAAATTAAAAAATGATGAATTAAAAATCTGCACTGGAAAGAGTAAATCTTATGCCCTCGGCGCGAATTTTTAATTCATCATTTTTTAATTTTTAATTCCTTTAATATTCGTCCTCGTTGAACATAAAATCTTCCTTGGTGGGGTAGTCGGGCCACACTTCCTCGATGCTCTCGTAGGGCTGGCCGTCGTCCTCCAGGCCCTGGAGGTTTTCTACCACTTCCATGGGCGCGCCCGAGCGGATGGAGAAGTCAATCAGTTCGTCTTTGGTGGCGGGCCAGGGGGCATCTTCCAGGTAGGAGGCCAGTTCGAGGGTCCAGTACATAGTAAAAAAGAAATAAAGAGTTGAGCGAAGGTAGGCGCAAAGACTGAATAAATATGGTAGAAGCTTTGCGTTTCCGCCAACGTAAACCGCCTTCAAAAGTTAAGCCAATTTGCGGGCCTGCTGGTCAAAAAGTACAATCAAATCGTTTTTGGTGCGCACTTTCCGTTCCAGCGACCGGATTTTGGTTTGCAGCAGCTGCCGAAATGCCTCGTTGGCAGGCGTGGCGGCCAGGTTGCCGAAGTTGCCGCGCAGCGTTTCCAGCTCCTCGGCGTCGGTTTTGAGCAGCTCGCGCAGGGCGGCGGCCCGCAGCTGGGCCCGGCCGCCGGGGGCCCCACCCTCGGGCAGCGGGCGCTTGCGCAGGTGGTACTCCAAAGCGCTCAGCTCGAACACCTTGTCGCAGGCCAGCATGAAGCGCTGCCAGATGCGGTCCGACTCGTCGCCGCGCACCGTGCCCACCTGCTTCCACTCGGTTTGCAGGCTTTTGGCCTGCTGGATGGCCTCCTGCGGGGCCACGTTCAGCAGGGCCTCGGCGCGCTCGGCCAGGGCGCGCTTGCGGGCCAGCAGCTCCTCGGGCGAGCCGGGGGCCCCGGCGTGGGGCCCTACGGCGCGCTGGGCTTCCACGTGCTGCTTGAGGCGCTCGAAAAAGTAGTTGTTGGCCCCGCGGAAGCGCGCCCACAGCTCGGCGGCCTGCTTCTTGGGCAGGTTGCCGCCCACCTCGCGCCAGGTTTGCTGGAGCTGCTTGAGCTGGCGCGAGGCCACCTCAAACTGCGGCGACTCCTTGAGCTGCTCGGCTTGCAGCACCAGGTCGCGGTAGCGGTTCACGGCGCGGTTGGCCATGGCCTTTTTATCGGCCTGGAAAGCGCGGCGGCGGTCGAAAAACACCTGGATGGCGGCCTGGAAGCGCGCCTCCAGCTCGTCGGCCAGGTCCTTGTCCACGGGCCCGGTTTTGAGCCAGCCCTGGCGCAGGTCCTTCACCTTTTCGCTGGCCGATATCCACTCCACGCTCTCGCGCAGGGCCTCGGCCTCTTCCACGAAACCGATTTTGGTGGCCAGGTTTTTCTCGCGGTTGCGGGCCACGCCCACGGCTACTTCGGCCTCGGCGGCCTCCAGCCGCTGGCGCAGGGCGGCAAAGTCGCCCAGGGCGTCGTAGGCCAGGGTTTGCTCTTTCAGGTGCAGCACCTTCATCAGGAAGGAGCCCTGGTTGTCGCTGGCCGCCATGCGGTCCAACAGCTCGTCGACTTTGGCCCGGAAGGCCGCGAAGCGACGGGCGAAGTAAGTGAGGGCGTCGGCGTCCGACTCCTTCACCAGGCCCACGCGGCGGGCGGGCTGGCCCAGCACGGGGCGCAGCCACACGTCGCCGTCGGCCACGTAGCCGAAGCGCTGCGCGGCAGCCAGCATGTGGTCGGTTGGTTCCATAAGAAAGTACAGGCAGGAATTTGAGGCAACAAGAAGGGCAGGGACCGCACGAAACGGCCAGAAATTACAAGTTTACGAGAAAACAGCCGCGCGGGAAACAGAAGCCGCCCCGGCGCGGGGCCCCGGGCGGGCCGGTTTCCCGGGCAGGCTGCCGTTCTTTGTTTTTTCCCGTCCCCATTTCCTCCCTACGCCTTTCTCAATGAGCGACCAGACCATCATCTTCAGCATGGCCGGCGTGAGTAAAATTTACCCGCCGCAAAAACAAGTTCTCAAAAACATCTACCTCTCGTTCTTCTACGGGGCCAAAATCGGCGTGCTCGGTCTCAACGGCTCGGGCAAGTCGAGCCTGCTGAAAATCATTGCCGGCGTCGACAAGCAGTTCCAGGGCGAAGTGGTGTTTTCGCCCGGCTACTCGGTGGGCTACCTCGAGCAGGAGCCCCAGCTCGACCCCGCCAAAACGGTGCGCGAAATTGTGGAGGAGGGTGTGGGCGAAACCGTGGCCCTGCTGAAGGAATACGACGAAATCAACGAGGCCTTCGGGGCTGAGGACGCCGATTTTGACAAGCTGTTGGAGCGCCAGGGCACTGTGCAGGAGCGGCTGGACCAGCTCGATGCCTGGAACCTCGACGCCCGCCTGGAGCGCGCCATGGACGCGCTGCGCACCCCGCCCCAGGAGGCCATCGTCGGCACGCTGAGCGGCGGCGAGAAGCGCCGCGTGGCCCTGTGCCGCCTGCTGCTGCGCGAGCCCGACGTGCTGCTGCTCGACGAGCCCACCAACCACCTCGACGCCGAGAGCGTGCTGTGGCTGGAGCAGCACTTGCAGCAGTACAAAGGCACTGTGATTGCCGTGACCCACGACCGCTACTTCCTCGACAACGTGGCAGGCTGGATTTTGGAGCTAGACCGCGGCGCGGGCATTCCGTGGAAGGGCAACTACAGCAGCTGGCTGGAGCAGAAAACCGACCGCATGGCCAAGGAGGAAAACTCGGAAAGCAAGCGCGCCAAGACCCTGCAACGCGAGCTGGACTGGGTGCGGATGTCGCCCAAAGCCCGCCAGAGCAAGGGCAAGGCCCGCCTGGCCAACTACGACAAGCTGGCCAGCGAGGAAGCCAAGGACAAGGAGCAGAAGCTGGAGCTGTTTATCCCGGACGGCCCGCGCCTGGGGGCCCAAGTGATTGAGGCCGAGGGCTTGCGCAAGGCCTTTGGCGACAAGCTACTATTTGAGAACCTGAGCTTTTCGCTGCCCCAGGGCGGCATCGTGGGCATCATCGGGCCCAACGGCGCGGGCAAAACCACGCTCTTCCGGATGATAACCGACCAGCTGCAACCCGACGCGGGCACCTTCGAGGTGGGCCCCACGGTGCTCACAGCCTACATCGACCAGCAGCACGACTCGCTCGACGGCAGCAAGTCGGTGTTCGACACCATCACGGGCGGCACCGAAACCATGCTGCTGGCCGGCCGCCCGGTGAACTCGCGGGCCTACGTGAGCAAGTTCAACTTCGGCGGCGGCGACCAGGAGAAGAAGGTGGGCACGCTGAGCGGCGGCGAGAAAAACCGCGTCCACCTGGCCATGACGCTCAAGCAGGGCGCCAACCTGCTGCTGCTCGACGAGCCCACCAACGACCTGGACGTGAACGCCATTAGGGCCCTGGAGGATGCATTGGAAAACTTCGCCGGCTGCGCCGTCATCATCAGCCACGACCGCTGGTTCCTCGACCGGCTGGCCACCCACATCCTGGCCTTCGAGGGCGACTCGGAAGTGGTGTGGTTTGAGGGCAACTTCACCGACTACGAGGAAGCCAAGCGCAAGCGCCTCGGCGACGTGGAGCCCAAGCGCGTACGGTACAAGAAGCTGGGCTAGGGCCCCCGGGGCCCTGTCCTCAATGCATCAAAAAAATGGCGCGAACCTGCTCGGTTCGCGCCATTTTTTTATCCTGCTGGCAAGCCAATCATTTGCTGAATTTTTGTTGCTGGTCCGCGGGCAGCGCCATGAATGCGCGCATAAATTTTTGTTCGGCGTTATCGGCCCGGGCTTCGGCTTTGGTTGCGCGCTTGTCTGCTAGTACCGTTTGCTTCTCCGCAGCATCCTTGCCTTGGGCCCCTACCTGCACCCCCAGGAAGGCTCCCACCAGAGTGCCCACAATGCCCGTAAAAAGACCGGCCAACGACACCAATTCGCTGGCCTTCCACTGGTTGGCTTCGGTCATTGTTTTGGATAACAACAAAACTAGAAGGGCCGGAATGAGCAACCCCACCAAGGCGACAACAAATGCCGGCCAAATACCAGCCGGGGCCCCGCAACCATGGATTCAGGGTCCATTGTGGTTGTTTTTAATGACTGTTGGTTAACTGTTTAGACCAAGGCAAGCGCAAGCGCTTGGGCGACGTGGAGCCCAAGCGCGTACGGTATAAGAGGTTGGGGTAATAGGTAGCCGTTTTCCTCCCATGAATAAAAGCCGCCAGCGCACGGAGGATACTTAATTGCTTCTTCCGTATGCTGGCGGCTTATTTTGCTCGTCTGCACTCCTGTGGAAGTGCTCACCAACATTCCTACAAAGCTGGCTCGTCCCCGCAACGTGGGTTAGCTACCCAGAAGAAACGACTTGGCGGTGTCCTCGCCTACCCGCGTGCCTATTTCGTAGCCGCCACTCGCGTCGAACTGGTAGTGCACGCCGAGGTAGATGCGGCTGCGGCCGTTTTCCAGCGCGGCCTGCGTGAAGGAAGTAAAGGAGCGGGTGCGGCGGATGCCATTGGCGTCGCGCGCGCCGTGCGGGTCTTCGGTAGTGGCAGTGAAGGCAATGTTGTCGGTGTCGTAGAAAGTGCGCATGGCCGCCGCGTGGGCGGCCCCAAACGTGGAGTGCCCCGATACGTAGGCCGGGAAGTTGGGCGAGAAGCGCGTGCCGCTCATTGTGGCTGACAGCGGTTGCCAGTCCGGGTCGGGGGTGGTGCCGTTGTTGCCATCGGTAGCGGCCAGTTGGATGGCAGTTTCGGGCCGCCACAGGCGCAGGGGCTTGTTGTTGCTGTTCAGCAGGAAATATTTGGCGTGCCACGCCACCATAGAGGCATTCACCATGGCCGTGCCTACCATGGCAAACAGGCGCGCCGTTTCGATCAGGCCGTTCGTGGCGGGCGTGGCGCCGCTGGCGGGCTGGTCTTTCAGGGTGCCTTGCTGCTTGGCCACGGTTTGGGTAATGGTGTAGAGTTGGCCGGGCGGCTTGGAGGTGCCATTGAGGTCATTGGCCCAGAAAATGGCAATTTCGGTTTGGTCCGGCGTTCGTTCCGTAGAGTGCATGCCCCCCAGACGCTTCACTTCCCGCACCTGCGCCGCATACAGTTCCGACTTCAGGAGCTTGCTGTAATCGAACAGGGAAGTTGGAATGTCTTTGGGTTCGTAGTGGGAAATGGGCCGCGAGGCAGGGTCGAGCAGAAACAGTGGTACCTCGCCCCAGTGGGGAGTCAGGGCAGAGCCAGAGCCGGTATCGCGCCATTCGCCATTCAAGTGGTCCTTGAGAACCGGATCTACGGTCATGTTCAAGCCATCGTAGGTTACTGTCCCGCTGGTACTGATGGGGAATTTAGCCTTGATAGCATTCGATATGGCCTTGCCAAATTTGTCGGAATCTTGGTCAACGGGGGTGGAGCCGGCATTAATAAGCTCTTTCGCGTGCAATTCCGCGCCGGCCCTCACCTGAAACGGGTCAAGTGGGTTGAGGGCTCCCCCTTGCACTCCCTTCGACAGCCGGATGTAGGTTTCCAACGCGTCGGTGAGGGCGTAGCAAGCTGCGTAGGCCGCGCTGATGGCCGGATCGGGGGTGCCCACCGGAGCTACCGGGGCCAGTACGTTGGGGTACGTGTTGCCCGAGAGCTGGTTCACGGCCTCGTACATGGCCAGGTGCATAACGGCTCCCATGTGGGACAGGGGCCCCGGTGCGCCGCCGATACGGCGCACCACGTCCAGGTAGATGTTGTTCCAGGCAATAACGATGTCTCCGGGCTGCATAAGAGGGGTTGTTGAGAAGCGATTGAAAACAGGGCCCAACCCGCGCTGGCGAGGCCGTGCATGAGCTCCACAAATATTTCTCTTTCCCTACTTAACTACATCAGTACCAGCACTGAAAATACGCGGCGGAACAGGATTCACAATTGCCAAACCGCAAGGAGCGCAGGCCTAATTTCCTGCTTCCAGTACAGGGCAACGCTGCAACAGGCAAATACCAACAGGACCGCCGTGACCGCCGACACGTGAAACTCCCACGAAACCTACGCCGCTACCGTACCGACCAGTATATTAGCTATATACCTGATCTGCAACATAGTGCTCCGCTCATTGGTAACACTCTTGGGCATCAGAAAACCAGTAGAAAGGAACCGCCCGACGCAGTATTTTATGTTGTGCTTTTTGTGCTCTGGATGAGGTAAAACACTGCGTCGGCTCGGTAGCCGCCCGGTGCGGAGGGGCTAGGCTACCATGCCGGCGCGCAGGGCCCAGGCCACCAGCCCCACCAGCGTGCGAGCCCCCGACTTTTGGAGCAGGGCACGGCGGTGGCTTTCCACGGTGCGCACGCTCAGGTAGAGGTGGCCGGCAATTTCCCGGTTGCAGTAATCGTCCACCACCAGGCGGAGCACTTCCAGCTCGCGGGGACTGAAAGGGGTGGCCACGGCGGGGGCCCGGGCCGGGCGCGCGGTGGCTGGCGGCGCACTGG
>NZ_MDZA01000072.1 GCF_001816125.1 Hymenobacter coccineus
CGCGCGGCGGGCTGCGCGGCGCGCCGAGGCCCAGCAGCCCGGCGGCCAGCACCAGCGCCCCCAGGCGCCGTGTTTTCCAACGAAGGGCCCCGCGCTGCATTAGCGCGGGCGGTAAGAGCGACTGTCGGCCAGCACCAGGCCGGCGGCAGTGGTGGGGCGGGCCTCGGTCATGGCGCGGGTTTGCAGCTGGCGGTCGAGCAGGTCGAGGCGGATTTGCAGGTTGCGGTTCATGGCCGTCAGCACCACGTCGGGCTGCGGGTGGTGGGGCAGCTCCAGCTTCAGGGTGTGGTAGCTCGAATCGAGGGCGGCCAGATCGTGCCGCCACTCGGCCGTGGGACTACCGGCGGCCGAGTCGGCCAGTTGGCGCAGCTCCGCCTTGCGCTCGTTGAGTTGGGCCACGTAGTAGCTTTCCATGCCGCGCACGGCGGTCAGCAGGCGGTCGTCGGTGAGGTCGTTGCGATCGGCCGCGGCCAGGGCCAGCGGGTCGCCGATGGACAGGGGCCCCACGGGCGCGGCGGCGCTGGGCTCAGCCGCAATGCCCGGCTCGGGGCCCGGCTGGCGGTGGCTCGATTTCCAGGCTTCGCTGGCGCCGGCGGCTACCACCAGCAAGGCCAGGGCAGCGGCCACGCCGTAGCGGTGCAGCCACGGAGCCCGGGCAGCGGGTGCCACGGCCTGGGGCAAGGGCACGGCAGGCGCGGGCAGCGGCACAGCGACGGCCGGCACCGCGGTGGGGCCCGCGAGTTCGTTCTCGATAGCCGCCCACAGGTCGGGGCGCGGTTCGTGCACGTCAAAATCGGCGCGGTGCCGCTCGACGAAGGTGGCTAATGAATCGGGCTTATCGGATTGCATGATAGTAGTAAGGACGGGCGGCCGGCGTTGGGTGGGGCAGCGGCCGGCGCGGCAGCTATTCTAAAGAGACTGGTTAACAGTGAAACGGCCCGGGGGCCCTAAAAAGGTTCAGCGGAGGCCCTGTTGGGCGGCCAGCTCGCGCAGCTTAGCCCGGGCCCGGCTGTACTGCGACTTGGAAGTGGATTCGGAAATGCCGAGGATGCCGGCCACCTCCAGGTGGTCGTACCCCTCTAACAGGTAGAGCGTCAGCACTACCCGGTAGCCGTCGGGCAGCTCCTGGATGCAGCGGCGCAGCACGTCGGCGCGGTAGTGGGTTTCGGCTTCATCCTCGGCCGAGTAGTGGGTTTCGAGGGGCGCGTCGTGGTGCTGCTCGCCCAGCGGCACCAGCGCCAGGCGGCGCTGCCGCAGGCAGTTGATGCTCTTGTTCACCACAATGCGTTTCAGCCAGGCCCCAAACGAGGAGTCGCCCTTGTAGCTGCTCAGCTCGCGGAAGGCGCTCAGGAACGACTCTTGCAGCACGTCCTCGGCCTCGGCGTAGTCGCCGGTGATGCGCAGGGCCGCGTTGAACATGGCCTTGGCGTAGCGCCGGTACAGCTCGGCCTGGGCTTGGCGGTCGTGCAGGCGGCAGCGTTCCACCAGCGGGGCATTGATGTCGACGTAGGCAGAGTAGGCAAGGGCTTCCATGCGGGGCAATGAAGGAGCGGAACGCGTTAGCAACCCAAAGACCGCGCGATGGGTTCGGGGTTGCATTGCGGGCGAGATACTTGGCTGAACAATAGAGCCCCGAAGTTACGCCGGGCCGCAACGCCCAGAACAATTTTCTTGCATTGTTGCGAAGCCTTGCATTACCTTTGTGGCAGCAACCCATTTTAAGGTTGTTTTTATACAGAGGCGCGGAGAGACAGGCTCGATGAACCGCCGGCAACCCCCACAACGTGGAACGGTGCCAAGTCCTGACATATAAAACCCGTCGCCGTGCGCTACTTCGTCCACCCCCGCTTGCAACCCGCCACCTCCGCCGCTACCCTGCGCCGAATGTGCTGTTGCATGCCATGCCCCACCGGCCGTATGCGGGGGGGTTGTGCTGGTTGTTGAAGCCCGTTTAATTTCCTGCGGCTGCCCCGGTAGCCTCCCCCCGCCCGCTCCCACTGCGGTATCTAAGCCGTTGCCTGTTCTGTAACGGCGGCCGGTGCAGCAGGGCCCCGGGCCCCTGGTTTTTTCCTCGGAAGAACTGCCTCCCCCTTTATCATTATGGAATTACCCCTTGAAGGCCAGGTCGATGACCTGCGCCGTGATTTGCCCGAACACGCCGCGCTGGAAACGCTGACCTTGCTGGCCGCGCGCTTTCCCGGCCGCACGTCGTTTTCCACCTCGTTTGGCCTGGAAGACCAAATCATCAGCCACCTCATCTTCGAGCACCAGCTGCCCATCCGGGTGTTCACGCTCGATACGGGCCGCAACTTCCAGGAGACGTACTCGACCTGGAACAAGACGCTGCTGCGCTACGGCCAGCCCATCGAAGTATTTGCGCCCCAGACCGCTAGCCTCGAAGCCCTCGTGGCGCAGAAGGGCCCCAACAGCTTCTACGAGAGCCTGGAGAACCGCAAGGAGTGCTGCCACATCCGCAAGGTGGAGCCGCTGGCGCGGGCCCTGGCCGGCACCCAGCTCTGGTTCACGGGCATCCGGGCCGAGCAGTCGGCCAACCGCCAGCACATGCACCGCGCCGAATGGGATGCCGGCCACCAGCTCATCAAGGTGCACCCGCTCTTCGACTGGACGTGGGACGAATGCGTGGCCTTTGCGCAAGAAAATGGCATCCCTACCAACCCGTTGCACCAACAGGGCTTCGTGAGCATTGGCTGCGCGCCGTGCACCCGGGCCATCAAGCCGGGCGAGGATTTCCGCGCCGGCCGCTGGTGGTGGGAAAACGCCGACGCCAAGGAGTGCGGCCTCCACGACACCAATGCCCACCAGGGCCTCGACCCCGTGGTGGAGCGAATGCCAGGCTAATACTTATTCTTTCGTTATCAATTCATTAAGCAACCGCCCCGCGCCGGGGCCCCGATTTTACGGCCATGCCCACCCCCATTTATCTCGATTACCTCGACCGGCTCGAAGCCGAAGCTATCCACATTTTGCGCGAAGTAGCGGGCCAGTTTGAGCGGCCCGCGCTGCTGTTTTCGGGCGGCAAAGACTCGATTGCCCTCACGCGGCTGGCCGAAAAGGCGTTTCGGCCCGGCAAGTTTCCGTTTCCGCTCGTACACATCGACACGGGCCACAACTTCCAGGAAATCATCGATTTCCGCGATTCGCTGGCGGCCTCGCTGGGCGAGAATCTGATTGTGCGCAAGGTGGAAGACACCATCCGTACCCGCGGCCTGCACGAGCCCGGCGGCAAGTACCCTAGCCGCAACCCGCTGCAGACCTACACGCTGCTCGACGTGATTGAGGAGTTTGAGTTTGATGCGTGCATTGGCGGGGCCCGGCGCGACGAGGAGAAGGCCCGCGCCAAAGAGCGGATTTTCTCGGTGCGCGACGACTTTGGCCAGTGGGACCCCAAGCGCCAGCGCCCCGAGCTGTGGAACATTTACAACGGCCGCATCCAGAAGGGCGAAAACGTGCGCGTGTTTCCGATTTCAAACTGGACGGAGCTGGACGTGTGGAACTACATCCAGCGCGAAAACATCAAGTTGCCAGACATTTACTTCGCCCACGAGCGCCAGTGTGTGGTGCTGCCCAGCGGCCAGCTCCTTGGTTTGAGCGAGCACCTCAACCTCGACGATACTGACGAAATTGTGAGCCGCCGCGTGCGCTTCCGCACCGTGGGCGACTCGACCTGCACGGCGGCCGTGGAAAGCGACGCCGCCTCGATTGACGACATCATCCAGGATTTGCTGCTGGCCAAGGTGAGCGAGCGCGGCGCCACGCGCCTCGACGACAACCTCTCGGAAACGGGTATGGAAGACCGCAAGCGCAACGGGTATTTCTAAGGCAAGCAATTAATAACCAGCAATCATGGATTTACTACGATTTATCACCTGCGGCAGCGTCGACGACGGCAAGAGCACGCTCATCGGCCGGCTGCTGTACGACAGCGACTCGGTGTCGCTCGACGTGCTGGCGACGCTTGAGAAGAAGCGCACGGCCACCAATAGCACCGACGTGGACCTGGCCCTGCTGACCGACGGCCTGAAGGCCGAGCGCGAACAGGGCATCACCATCGACGTGGCCCACAAGTACTTCACCACGCCGCGCCGCAAGTTCATCATCACCGACGCACCGGGCCACGTGCAGTACACCCGCAACATGGTGACCGGCGCCAGCAACGCCGACCTGGCCATTGTGCTGGTGGACGCCCGCCAGGGCGTGATTGAGCAGACGCGCCGGCACACGCTGCTGGCCTCGCTGCTGGGCATTCAACACTTCGTGCTGGCCGTGAACAAGCTGGACTTGGTGGGCTACGACGAAGCCGTTTTCGAGCGGATTGTGGCCGACTACCAGGCCGTGGCCAAGCAGCTGAAGCTGGCCAGCGTGGTGGCCATTCCGCTGAGCGCCCTGCACGGCGACAACGTGGTGCGCCGTTCGAAGCAAATTGCCTGGTACCAGGGCCCCAGCCTACTCGAACACCTCGAAAGCGTGCCCGCTACCACCGACGCCAACCCCAACGAGCCGCGCTTCCAAGTGCAGTACGTCATCCGCCCCCAGACCGAGGAACTGCCCGATTACCGCGGCTACGCCGGTCGGATTCAGAGCGGTACGTACCGGGCCGGCGACAAGGTGCGCATCTGGCCGTCGGGCCTCGAAACGGTGATTGACACCATCGAGGTGAACCAGCAGCCGGTGGCCGCCGCCGTGGCCCCGCAGGGCGTGGTGCTGCGCCTGCGCGACGACATCGACATAAGCCGCGGCGATACCATTGTGCCCATCGCCGCCCACCCGGCCGTGGTGCGCGAGTTCGAGGCCACCTTGTGCTGGATGGACGAGCGGCCCCTGCGCGCCGGCCGCAAGCTGCTGGTGCAGCACCACGCCGACGTGGTAAAGGCTTCGGTGACGACCATCCTCCAGAAAACCAACATCGAAACCTTCGAGAGCCAGGGCACCGACGAGGCCAAGCTCAACGACATCGTGCGGGTGCGCATCAAAACTGCCCTGCCGCTGGTGGCCGACGAATACCGTCAAAACCGCGTCACGGGGGCCTTCATTTTGGTAGACGACCAGACCGGCGCCACCCTTGCCGCCGGCCTCATCGCCGCCACCGACCCCGAGTACTTCACCCAGGAAGTACCGGCCGAAACGGTGTTTTCCATCTAATTCAACCCCGGTATTTGCCCCAAGCTCATGGCTAATTCCCCGCTTTTCGTGCCCCGCCTGACGGTTGTTGGGGCGGGCCCCGGCGACCCGGAACTGCTCACCCTGAAGGGCGCGCGGGTGCTGGCCGCGGCCGACGTTGTGCTATACGACGCACTGGCTAATGAAGACCTGCTGGCCCACGCCCGGACCGGCGCGCACCTGCTGTTTGTGGGCAAGCGCCGCGGGGCCATGGCCTACACCCAGCTCGGCATCAACGAACTGATTGTACAGCAGGCGTTTCGACACGGCCACGTGGTGCGGCTGAAGGGCGGCGACCCGTTCGTGTTCGGCCGCGGGCGCGAGGAAATGCTCTACGCCGAAGCCCACGGCCTGGCCACCGAGTACGTGCCAGGCATCAGCAGCGCGGTGGCGGCGGCGGGCAGCCTGGGCATTCCGGCTACCCACCGGGGCCTGAGCGAAGGCTTCCGGGTGCTGACGGCCACCACCGCCGACGAGCAGCTGTCGGGGGCCCTGCTGGAAGCCGCCCAGAGCCCGCGCACCACCACCATTATCCTGATGGGCATGAGCCGGCTGGCGGAAATCATGGCGCTGTTTGGCCGCTACGGCGGGGCCGACGTGCCCGCCGCCGTGGTGCAGAACGGCACCCTGCCCACCGCCCGCGCCGTGACCGGCACCGTGGCCACCATCGCCGAGCGCGCCCGCCGCGCCGGCCTTGGGGCCCCGGCCGTGATTGTGCTGGGCGAAGTGGTGCGGCTGGCCAAGCTGCCGGCCCAAGGAGCCACCGAAAACCCGGCGCTGCCCGGCCTGTTGCACGAGCTGCTGCCCTACGCCAAAGTGGCCTGAGGGCTGCGCGCCCGCAATTTCAACAAGTATAATTCGCTGATTTTCTTCGCCTGATGCCTGCGTTACCCATCCTTCCGCCTACCCTTGACGAAGCTGCATTGCAGCAGCTGACGGCTGGCCTTACTCCGCAGCAGCTGGTGTGGCTGAGCGGCTACTTCTACGGCCAGGCCGCCGGCGCTGGGGCCCCCAGTGCCGCTGCGCCGGTAGCCGCCGCCCTTGCCGAACCAGTCGCCACTGTGGCCCCAGCAGCGGCTGAAAAGCTGACTATTCTCTATGGTTCGCACACCGGCAACGGCAAGAAGATAGCCCAGCAAACGGCCGCCGCGGCCCAGCGCCGCGGCCTGGCGGCGGAGGTGCGCGACATGAACGACTACGCGCCCCGGCAGCTGGCGCAGGAGCAGAACCTGCTCGTCATCGTGAGCACGCACGGCGAGGGCGACCCGCCCATTAGCGCCGAGGAATTGCACCAGTTCATCGGCGGCGCCAGGGCCCCCAAGCTGCCAAAGCTGAAGTACAGCGTGTTTGCACTAGGCGACACGAGCTACCTGCACTTCTGCCAGACGGGCAAGGATTTCGACGAGCGCCTGGCCGCGCTGGGCGGCACCCGCCTGCTGCCCCGCGCCGACGCCGACGTGGACTACCACGCCGCCGCCGACCAGTGGGTGGAAGCCGTGCTGGACGCCATAGCCGGGGCCCCAGCCGCCGCGCCCGCCGTTGCTCCGGCTTCGGTAGCCACTGTGGGGGCCCCACGTGAAGCGGCGGCTGTGCTGGCCGAAGTTGCGCCCGCCCACTACACCAACGCCAACCCCTGGCCAGCCAAGGTGCTGGAGAGCATTCAGTTAAACGGCCGCGGCTCGGACAAGGAAACGTACCACATCGAGCTGGATTTGGCGGGTGCCAACTTGGTCTACGCCCCCGGCGATGCCCTGGCCGTGCGCCCCCTCAACCACCACCCGCTGGTAGAGGAAGTACTGGCCGCCGCCCGCCTGAGCGACTCGGCCCCCGTGCTGCTGGGCGGCGAGAGCCTGCCGCTGGCCGCCGCCCTGGCCAGCCGCCGCGAGCTGACCGTGCTGACGCGCGACGTGCTGGAGCGCTACGCCGCACTGGCCCCGCACGCCGAGCTGCACAGCCTGCTGGCCGACACGGCCCGCCTCCAGCCCTACCTCTACGGCCGCGACGTGGCTGACTTGCTGCTCGATTTCCCTACCGACCAGCTCACGCCCCAGGCCCTGGCCGACACGCTGCGCCCACTGCCCACCCGCGCCTACTCCATCGCCAGCAGCCTGCTGGCTCACCCCGACGAGGTGCACCTCACGGTGGGGGCTGTGCGCTACGAGGCCCACGGCCGCCAGAAGCAGGGCGTGTGCTCGTCGCTGCTGGCCGACCGGGTGGCGGTGGGCGACGAGGTGCGCGTGTTTGTGGAGCACAACGAGTACTTCAAGCTGCCGGCAAACGTCGGCACCGACATCATCATGGTGGGCGCGGGTACGGGCATCGCACCGTTCCGCGCCTTCGTGGAGGAGCGGGTGGAGCTGGGGGCCCCGGGCCGCAACTGGCTGCTGTTTGGCAACCCGCACTTTACCACCGATTTCCTGTACCAGGCCGAGTGGCAGCAGCACCTCAAGCGCGGCGGTCTCTCGCGGCTCGACGTGGCGTTTTCGCGCGACCAAGCCGAGAAAGTGTACGTGCAAGACCGCCTGCTGGAGCGCAGCCGCGACGTGTTCGGCTGGCTCGAAAACGGGGCCCACTTCTACGTGTGCGGCGACAAAAACCGCCTCGGCCACGCCGTGCAGACGGCCCTCGCCCAAGTGGTGCAAAAGGAAGCCGGCATCTCCGCAGAGGACGCTACGGCATACGTGAAAAACCTGCGCAAGCAGCGCCGCTACCTGGAGGACGTATACTAGGGCCCCGGGGCCGCGGGCCGGCACGGGTGCTAAAAGCG
This sequence comes from Hymenobacter coccineus, assembly GCF_001816125.1. Lineage (GTDB taxonomy): Bacteria > Bacteroidota > Bacteroidia > Cytophagales > Hymenobacteraceae > Hymenobacter > Hymenobacter coccineus. The sequence goes on from NZ_MDZA01000072.1 coordinate 7,946, forward strand.
GCGGCGTTCTAAAACGGGGTGGTCCGGCGACTTTTTCAGTCGTCGGGCCACTTTGACCACGGCCCGGGGCCCCTGTTTAATCGTTAAAGTGGCCCGACGACTGAAAAATTCGCCGGACCACTTCGTGCTAAATCACTACCCTACTGACCTTTTCATTAAACAAGATTTCCCTCCGTCCCCGTGAAATCCCTGCTCCTCCTCCTGCTATTCCTGCCTCTGCTGGCGCCGGCCCAGACCGTGCACCAGCAGGGCTACTGGGGGCGGGCGTTTTTGCGGACGCGGCTGAGCGAGCGGCTCACGCTGCACAGCGAGTTCGACGAGCGGCGCTTTGCCTGGCCCGGTGGGCAGTGGCAATTCATCACGCACCAACACCTGCACTACCGCTTCTCGCCGACCTGGGACGGGGCCCTGGGCGGCACGCTCTCGTGGCAGCCGCAGGGCGGCGTGGTGGTGCCCGAGCGGCGCATTTTTGAGGAAGCCACCGCCACTTTGCCCCTGCCCGGCCGCCTGCGCCTGATGCCTCGGCTGCGGGTGGAGCAGCGCTGGCTGCGCCAGCTGGCCGGCCCCGACCTCACCGATGAGTGGCTGCACAAGCTGCGCTTCCGCACCCGCTTGCAGCTGGATTACCACTTCACTGCCAACTGGAAAATCCGCGCTTCCGACGAACTGATGCTCAACACCGACAGTTTTGACCAGAACCGCCTCTACGCGGGCGCCGAGCGCCAGTTGGGGGCGGGCTGGGCCGCCGAGCTGGGCTACCTGTTCATCTACCAGCGCCGGGGCCCCAACGCCGGCTATAACGACCGCGACGTGCTGCGCCTCACCTTATTCAAGGATATTTCGCTGCTGGCGGCGCGGCAGTAGCCGGTTTTCCTTTTCTCTTTATCTCAATTCGCAACCTTCCCATGTCCGATATTCCAGCCCCCGCCCCTGCCGCGCACTCCGAAGTAGAGCACGTCAAAATTGCCAGCCGCTACCTGCGCGGTACGCTGGTGGATAGCCTCGCCAACCGCCTCACCGGGGCCCTAAACCCCGACGACACCCACCTCATCAAGTTCCACGGCTCGTACCAGCAAACCGACCGCGACCTCGAATCGGAGCGCAAGCGCCAGAAGCTGGAGGCGCTGTTCTCGTTCATGATCCGGGTGCGGGTACCGGGCGGCGTGGCTTCGGCCGCCCAGTGGCAGCGCATGGACGCGCTAAGCGACGCCTACGGCAACGGCACCATGAAGCTGACCACGCGCCAAACCTTCCAGCTGCACGGCGTGCTGAAGCGCAACCTACCCGCTGCTATTCAGGGTTTTAATGAGGTGCAAATGGACAGCATTGCGGGCTGCGGCGACGTGAACCGCAACGTGATGTGCAATACCAACCCGCACGAGAGCCCAGTGCACGGCGCGGTGGTGGAAATCGCCCAGGCCATCAGCGCGCACCTCACGCCGCGCACCACGGCCTACCGCGAAATCTGGCTTGACGGCAGCTTGCAGGAAACCACCGAGGCCGTGGACGACGAACCCATCTACGGCCACACCTACCTGCCGCGCAAGTTCAAAATTGCCCTGGCCCTGCCGCCCTACAACGATTCCGACATCTTTTCCAACGACGTCGGCCTCATCGCCATTGAGGAGAACGGCGAGCTGCTGGGCTTCAACGTGGCCGTAGGCGGCGGCCTGGGCATGACGTTCGGCCAGCCCGAAACTTACCCGCGCCTGGCCGACCTCATCGGCTTCGTGCCCGCCGACCAAGTGCTGGACGTGTGCGAGAAAGTGGTGACCATCCAGCGCGACTGGGGCAACCGCGAAAACCGCAAGCTCTCCCGCCTCAAGTACACCATCGACCGCGTGGGCCTGCCCGCCTTCGTGGCCGAGCTGCACCAGCGCCTGGGCCACGAGCTGGCCCCGGCGCACCCCTACCAGTTCCACAGCTCCAGCGACGCCTTTGGGTGGACGGGGGCCCCGGACGGGCCATCGCACCTGGTGCTCTTTATTGAAGGGGGCCGCATCCTCGACCGGCCGGGCTACCGGCTCAAGTCGGCGCTGCGCGAAATCAGCGCTTTCCACACCGGCGACTTCCGCCTGACGGGCAACCAGAACCTGATTCTGGGCAACATCGCGCCCGGCCACCGCGCCCGCATCCAGGCCATTTTGGAGGAGAACGGCGCAGGGCCCCGGGCCGACCAAATCACCAAGCTGCGCCGCGACGCCCTGGCCTGCGTGGCCCTGAACACCTGCTCGCAGGCCTTCGCCGAAGCTGAGCGCTACCTGCCCCAGCTGCTCGACAAGCTCGACGCCGTCATCCGGGCCCACGGCCTGGCCGAGGCCGGCATTTTGCTGCGCATGACGGGCTGCCCCAACGGCTGCGCCCGCCCCTACCTGGGCGAAATTGGGCTGGTGGGCAAGGCCCCCGGCCGCTACAACCTGTACTTGGGCGCCAACCACGCCGGCGAGCGCCTCAACAAGCTTTACCGCGAAATGCTGGACGAAGACGGCATCCTGCGCGAGTTGACGCCCCTGCTGGCCGCCTACGCCACCGGCCGGGGCCCTGGCGAGGGCTTCGGCGACTTCGTGGTGCGCACCGGCGTGGTGAAGGCCACGGTAAAAGGACTGGACTTCCACGCTTAAGTCCTACTTTACGGCCGATTATGGCCGCTACCCGCACCCCGGGCGGCGGCCCTAACCCGTGCCTACCCCCCGCTGTGGAATGCTGAAAGCTGCGTCGTCCTTGTTCTTACTAGCGGCCTGCCTGGCCTTCGCCCGCGGCGAAGCCCGGGCGCAGGCCCGCCCCCGCC
>NZ_MDZA01000073.1 GCF_001816125.1 Hymenobacter coccineus
CCGACGTGTACGTGGCCGGCAGCTTCGCGGGCAACGTGCTGGGCAACGCCGCGGCTACCTTCGGCAGCACCACGTTCACCACCGCCGGCCTCATTGACCGTGCTGGCCAATACGACCACTGATAATTTGTACTACGACGTATTCGTGGCCAAGCTGGCCGATGCCGGTCCCAGCGGGGCCTTTGCCTGGGCGCGCCGCGCCGGGGGCCCCGGCGACGACTACGCCAACGCCCTGGCCGTGCGCGGGGCCGACGTGTACGTGGCCGGCAGCTTCGCGGGCAACGTGCTGGGCAACGCCGCGGCTACCTTCGGCAGCACCACGTTCACCACCGCCGGCCTCATTGACCTGTACGTGGCCAAGCTGACCGACGCGGGCCCCAGCGGTGCCTTCGCCTGGGCCACGCGGGCCGGCGGCGCGGGCTACGACTACGCCACCGCCGTGGCCGTGGGCGCAACCGGCACATACGTGGCCGGCGACTTTGCCAGCCCCACGGCCGGCTTCGGGCCCATGGCCCTGGCCAACCCCAACAGCGCCACCACGGCCTACCTGGCGGCCCTGGCCGACGGCACGGCGCTGGCTACCAACGCTCCGGCGCCGCTGGCCGGCGTGGTGGCCTACCCCAACCCGGCCCAAGTCCGCGCCACGGTGCGGGTGCCCGCCGCGCCCGGGGCCGCACGGGCCACCCTAACGCTGCTCGACGCCCGGGGCCGCGTGGTGCGCGCCTGGGCCGTGCCCCTGCCGGCCACTGGCACCACCGCCGAAGTAGCGCTGGACGGCCTGGCCCCAGGCCTGTACCACGTGCAGGTGCAAGCCGGCGGCTGGCGCGCCGTGCAGCCGCTGGTGGTGGAGTAAGGCAGGTGGCGCGGTGGCCGGGCACCTGGGCGCGTTTGGCCCCGGGCTATTGCGCCGCCCGCTGCCAAGCGCCACTGCCTTTTTCTCCTGCCTTAGCCCGCTGTACACGCGCAGCTTTCCGCCTCGTCCCCCGGCGCGGAGAAGCGCACGGCCGCCCTGACCGAGCGCGGCCAGAACGATGGCTTTTCCCAACCGGCTAACGAACCAGCCCATGGCAACTGAATTTTCACTCCTGGAGCGCACCATCCTCAAGGCCAAGAGCCTGACCGAAGAACAACTAGCCGCCCTGGGTGAGATGGGCGTGCAGGGCCGCGACGCTTTCGCGGAGATTGGCACCGTGGTGACTCTGCTGGAGCTGCTGTCCGACCTCGACCCCGCTGTGGCAACTCGGGTGCTAGAATGGGCCCTGCCCGCTGGCCCGGCCGCGCCCGCTGGCCCGGCCGCACCCGGGGCCCCAATCTCCCCATCGTGGTCGATTCGTCGGATGCCGCGTTTTGCGCCAACTGCCACCACAAGCAGCCCAAGGACTACACGCCCGGCGACTTGTGTGTGAACTGCAGCCGCTAGGCCGAGCCCATCGAGCAGTGCTTCTGGTGCGGCGCCAGCGGCCCCGGCAGGTTCTGCAGCAACTGCGGGGCCCACTTCGTGCGCACCGCCGAGCTGCCGCTGGCCCTGCTGCTGCGCCGCGATGGCCTGGCCAAAGACGGGATTCCGCGCCGCCTGAACGAGGCCTCGGCCGAAGAAAAAGAGCAGCTGTGGGGCCGCGTGCGCCGAGGCGCAGGCCCTGCACACCTTCCTACGCGGGGTGCTCTGGGATGAGGGGGCCCCGCTGGCCGCGCGCCAGCAGGCCAACGGGGTGTTGGCCCAACGGTACGAGGGCTACCACCAGTCGCCTCCCCTGCCGCTGGCCTTCACAGAGGAAGCGGCCAGCTTCTATTTTGGTTCTTTTGCGGCTTACGTCACGCACTTCGTGCACGGCATCAAGCACTTGCCCGTGCTCATCGGCCTCGAAACCGAGAGCAAGTTTCTGCGCCCGCTGGACGCGGTGGCCGAGCCGCAGCCAGCGGCGGGTGCGGCGTTTGTGCAGGCGCTGGCCGCGTTGCCGCTGCCGCTCGCAACGCAGTTCCGGGCGGCCCTCGTGCACCTGGCCCGGCACTACACCGGCTGGAGCATGGTGAACCGCTGGGCGGTGCAGGTGCTGGCCCAGTTGCAAGCCCACGCTCCCTGGCGCGAGGCCGTGCGGGCCGACCTGGCCAGCCTGGCCGATGCCCCCGACGACGACGTAACCTACCTGGCCAGCCAAGCGCTGGCTTCCTAAGAAGCGGTTGCCACGTACACTAACCTGGAAACCGCTCTAAACATTTAGTATTGAACTTCATGCAGCGCGCAGCGAAGCATCTTCCCCGCGCCGGCAATCATAATTAGTGACGCGGGAAAGATGCTTCGCTGCGCGCTGCATGACCGTTTTTAAACAACTCAAACAGCTTCCTGACCATTCCCTACGAGGCCCCATATATCGGCTGGCACCGTCCATCTCCCCTTTCCCGACCCCCGGGGAGACGGCGGGTGCGGCGCGGCCCGCGCTTCCCTGGCGCGGCTGGGGCCCCTACCCTGCCGTGGCGGGTGCTGGGCGGTGGCTGGTTACTTTATCATTCCTTTTCCTTACTGCCTGCCATGCTCAAAGTACTGTTTATTGTGGGTGGCCTGGCCGTGGCTGCCCTGGGCGGCACGGCGTGGATTTTTTTGCTGGGCCAGCGCTCGGTTGCCTACGTGCTCCACCTTACGGTACTCGATGCCCTGGGCCAGCCCTTGCCCGCGCAGGCCGTAATCGTTTGAAATCGAGGGTATCCGGCGAAGCATTTGCAGCTCGATTCGGCCGGGCAGCTCTCGGTGGCGGCTTTGGAGTCGTTCGGGGCCAGCGCCCTTACCGGCCCCAGCCGGCCCGAGGCTTTTGCCGTTCGGTTGCACCTGCCGGGCATTTCGCCCCTGTTCTATTGGTTTGATGTGGCGCACCCGGGGCCCCTGGGGCCCTACCAGGTGTACAACGATTCGTATTCTACCGGCTACAGCCAGTGGGTGGGCGGCTTCGACGCCAAGGGCCCCACGCGCCGCCAAACCAAGCCCGACGCCGCGGGCCAGCGCGCCGAGGGCGTGGCGCCGGTGGGGGGCAAGGTGCTGCGCTGGCTGGGCCAGGCCACGCTCGAGCGGGCGGCCAACAGGGCGGACGGCCGCCGCCAGTACACGCTGGGGCTGGTGCGTTCAGCAACAGGGCGAAGCGGTGTTGGAGCAGCAGTAGCCCGGCCGGCGCTGGCGTACCGGGCGGCTCCCGGGGCCCCAGGGGGCGGGGCCAAACAATTGGCTGGCCGGAGGGCTTACTACCTTCCGCTGCGCAAAGCAGCCGCTTACTAATCTTACCCACTATGAACATTGGAATCATCGGCGCCGGCCACATCGGCAGCGCCCTGGCCGTGCGCCTCACCAGCCTCGGCCACTCGGTACGCATTGCCAACTCGCGGGGCCCCGAAACCCTGGGCGACGTGGCCCAGAAAACCGGTGCTACCCCCGCCACTGCCCGCGAGGCCGCTCAGCACGGCGAAATCATCGTGGTCACCATTCCGCTCATCAACATCCCCGACCTGCCCAAAGACCTGTTCGCGGGCGTGGCGCCTGAGGTGCCGGTCATCGACACCAGCAACTACTACCCCCTGCTGCGCGACGGCCAAATCCGGGAACTGGAAACCGGCTCCATCACCGAGAGTGAGTGGGTGCAGCAGCACCTGGGCCGCCCGGTGGTGAAGGTATTCAACAACATCTACGCCGACCATCTCCAAAACAAGGGCACGGCCATTGGCACGCCCGGCCGCATTGCGCTGCCCGTGGCCGGCGACGATGCCGCCGCCAAGCAAAAGGTAATGGCCCTGGTGGAGGAGCTGGGCTTCGACGCCGTGGAAGACGGCAGCCTGCACGAGTCGTGGCGGCAGCAACCCGGCACCCCGTCGTACGGGGCCGATTGGACCGCCGCCAAGCTGCGCGAGCACCTGCGCAGCCTCGGCTCCGAGCGCACCGAGGCCCAGCACGCCGAGTACCTGGCCAACCACGCCGAGCAGGAAAAGCAGATGGCGGCGCAGGGCGTCAAGCTGAAGTAGCCCCGGGCTACCCGGGCCTTTGGGGCCCCAGCAAAAGGGCCGCGGCAACTGCCGCGGCCCTTTTGCTGGGGGCCCTATTTTTTGGCATTGCCCCGCCCCCGGGCTGATGGATGGGCTTTTGGGTGGTTTTGTACCCCATTTTGCTGAAAATGCCCCCCCCTCCCAGGTGGGTGGGGCGCTTACTTTGCAGCGCGTTGCGCCAGCCGCTAGCCCCAGCCAGATGCCCCGCAGCCAGCGGCGCACTCGGCTGGCCGTGGCCCGCCCGGCGGGCCCGGGGGGCCCAGCTGTTGTCAAAGCTTACTCCTTTTCTTCCTTTCCCCATGCCCCTCCCTTTCCCTTTGCGATTCCTACCGCCCACTGCTTTGCTGGCCACCCTGGGGCTGCTGGCTGCGCCCAGGGCCCAGGCCCAGCAGTACCAGAAAAATCCCGCGGGCCTCACCCTCACCACCGACTCACTCACGGTTGAGATTCAGTTTTATACGCCCGAGATTGTGCGGGTGCTGAAGTTTCCGAAGGGCCACGAGCCGGGCAAAAAGAGCCTGGTGGTGTTGCAGCCCCCGGCCGCCGGCCCGCTGAAATACGGCGAGCAGCGCGGCACCGTGCAGGTGGCCAGCGCCAGCACCCAGGTGCGCATCAACCGCCAAACGGGGCAGGTGAGCTTCCTGGCCGCCAAGGGCCAGCCGCTGCTGAGTGAGCAAGCCGGTGGGGCCCGCTTCACCCCCAAAAAAGACCTGGGCACCGCCACCTACCGCGTGCGCCAGCGGTTTCAGCTAGCCCCGGGCGAGGCGGTGTACGGCCTGGGCCAGCACCAGAACGGCCACCTCAACTACCGCGGCCAGCAGGTGCTGCTGAAGCAGAAAAGCCTCGACATTGCCGTGCCCGTGCTGCACTCGGGCAAGGGCTACGCCGTGCTCTGGGATAACTACTCCACTACCCAGTTTGCCGACAACGCCGCCGGGGCCCTATTCGACTCGGAGATTGGCGACTGCGTGGACTACTACCTGCTCAACGGCCAGGGCACGGCCGACGGCGTGGTGGCCCGCTACCGCCAGCTCACGGGCCAGGCGCCCCTGTTTCCGCGCTGGACGCTGGGCTTCTGGCAAAGCAAGGAGCGCTACCGCAGCCAGAACGAAACGGTGGGCGTGGTGGAAAAATACCGGGCCCTGGGCGTGCCCCTCGACGGCATTGTGCAGGACTGGCAGTACTGGGGCGAGGACAACGACTTCTGGAACGACATGGCCTTCAACAACCCCGGCTTTCCCGACCCGCAGGGCATGGTGGACAAGGTGCACGCGCTGCACGCCCACCAGATGATTTCGATTTGGCCCTCGTTTGGCCGCAAAACCAAGGCCTACCAGGAGCTGGCCAGCAAGGACATGCTCTTCGACTTCATTACCTGGCCGCGCACGCCGCACGTGAAGGTGTACGATGCCTTCGACCCCGCCGCGCGCGACATTTACTGGAAGTACCTGAACCAGGGCATCTTCCGGCTGGGCATGGATGCCTGGTGGATGGACGCTACCGAGCCCGACCAGCTTGCGCCCTTCGACACCGACGACGACAACGAAACCGCCCTGGGCAGCTTCCGCCGGGTGCGCAACGCCTACCCCCTCGTGGCGACCGGGGGCGTGTACCAGCACCAGCGCCAGGTCAGCGAGGCCAAGCGCGTGTTCATTCTCACGCGCTCGGCCTTTGCCGGGCAGCAGCGCAACGCCACCATGGTGTGGTCGAGCGACGTGGACTCGCGCTGGGACGTGCTGGCCAAGCAAATCCCGGCCGCCCTCAGCCTGAGCCTCGCCGGCCTGCCCCACTGGAACAGCGACATCGGCGGCTTTTTCCCCAACGGCGAGTACCCGAAGGGTGCGAAGGACCCGGCCTTCCAGGAGCTGTTTACGCGCTGGCAGCAGTTTGCGGCCTTCACGCCCATGATGCGCGCCCACGGCGAGGCCACGCCCCGCGAGATTTACCAGTTTGGCGAGCGCGGCAGCTGGGCGTTTGATGCGCAGGCCAAGTTCATCGACCTGCGCTACCGCCTGCTGCCCTACCTCTACTCCAATATGTGGGCCGTGACCAGCCGCGCCGGCACGGTGCTGCGCGCCCTGCCCATGGACTTCCCGCAGGACCCGAAAGTGACCGATATGGGCTCCGAATATATGTTCGGGCCCGCCTTTTTGGTGCGCCCGGTTACGGAGGCGCAGTACGTGAACCGGCCCGACAAGAACGTGCCCGTGCCGGCCAGCTTTGCGCAAACCAAGGGCGTGGACGTGTACCTGCCAGCCGGGGCCAAGTGGGTCGATTTCTGGACCGGCCAGCCTCAGGCGGGCGGCCAAACCGTGCAGCGCGAAACGCCCATCGACCTGATGCCGCTTTACGTGCGCGCCGGCTCGGTGCTGCCCCTGGGGCCCCACCAGCAGTACACCGGCGAGAAGGACGGGGCCCCGTTGGAAATCCGGGTGTACCCCGGGGCCGATGGCGAGTTCACGCTCTACGAGGATGAAAACGACAACTACAACTACGAGAAGGGCGCCTACGCCACCATTCGGATGCGCTGGAACGACCGGGCCCGCCAGCTGACGCTGGAGAACCGCGCCGGCACCTTTCCCGGCATGCAGGCCAGCCGCACGTTCCGCGTCATCCTGGTCGATGCCCAGCACGGCACCGGCGTGGGCGCCGACGACGCCCCGGCCAAGGAGGTAGCCTACACCGGCAAGCAGGTAGCCGTGAAGCTGTAGCCACTGCGGCCGGCAGCAGCCAGGGGCCCCAGCGCCCCACGCCGCTGGCCAGCCCGCAGAAACCAAGTAAAGCAGAATCCCCGTTGGGTGGCCCTCGCGCGAGGCTCACCCCAACGGGGATTCTGCTTTACTAACCGCTACCAAGCAATCAGCCATTAGCTTTTGCTTTGATTGATAACCTGTTATCGAGCAGCCAACGTGCGTTTACTCATGCGCTACTGCTTAAGCAGCACTTTAGCTTAGGGGCTGTTTGAGTTGCTTAAGAACGGTCATGCAGCGCGCAGCGAAGCATCTTTCTCGCGCCGGTAATCATAACGCGGGAAAGATGCTTCGCTGCGCGCTGCATGACCGTTTCAGAAGGAATTTCTGCTAACTCAAACAGCTTCTTAGAGCCGTTTCCAGGTTCGTGTACATGATGATGGTACTCACCTGTACCACCAAGCTGTGCTGGCACCGCAGGGGGCTTGCGTTAGGGGCCCTGGGGCAAAACCCCTGCGGTGCCAGCACAGCTTGGTGGTACGGGTTGCCACATACACGAACCCCTAAACTGCTCCAAGTAAGCCCTCAACGCTTCAGCGCAACCTTTTTACCAGTATATACCACCCGCTGCCCGAGCGTGCCGAACTCTGCGCCGTGGGCGGTGGCCTCGCTGGCCCACACTACGTTGAATACGCGGCGCGGGAGGGCGCCGGGGTAGGTGCCCTGGGCGGGGCCGATGGTCAGGGTTTGGCGTTGGTCGTTCCAGGTGAAGGGGATGGTGCGGCGCTCGCCCTGCTCGTAGCGGTAGCTGTCGCCGGCGTCTTCGTAGAGGGTGAAGTGGCCGTCGGCCCCGGCGTAGACCCTGATTTCCAGGGTGTCGGCGGTTTTTTGGCCGGTGTATTGGAGGCGCTTGCCCAGGGGCACGATGGCGCCGGCCCGCACGAAAACCGGGGTGGTGGCCGCGGGCGCGGGGGCCGCCACGGTTTGGCCGCCCGCGTAGCGCCGGCCCGTCCAGAAGCTGTACCACGGGCCCCCTTTCGGCAGGTACACCGGCCACTCGGTGCGGCCCGGCGCGGTGACGGGCGCCACCAAAAATGCGGGGCCGAACAGGTACTCGCCGGCCTGCCGCGCGGCGGCGGTATCGGTGCGGAAGTCCATCACCAGCGGCCGCATCAGCGTGGAGCCCTGGCTGTGCACCTGCCAGGCCTCGGAGTAGAGGTAGGGCAGCAGGCGGTAGCGCACGTCGAGCAGCTGCCGGATATTGGCCTCCACCACGGGGCCGTTTTTCCAAGGCTCAGTTTCGGTCTGGTAGCCGTGCACGCGGAAAATGGGCGTGAACGCGCCCCACTGGTACCAGCGCATCAGCAGCTCGTTGTACTGCGGGTCGGTGTACTGGCCGGGGCCGGGCCGGAAAAACCCGCCGATGTCAGTCGTCCAGTAAGGCTGGCCAGTGATGGTGAAATTGAGGCCGGCTGGCACCTGCCGCCGAAACGAATCCCAAGTGCCGCCAATGTCGCCCGACCAGTTGATGGTGCCGTAGCGCTGCTGGCCCAAAAAGGCTGACCGCGTGAGGATGCACACGCGTTTATCGGAGGTGGTGGCGCGCTGGCCCTCGTACACGGCCTGGTTCACAAACAGCGGGTAGGTGAGGCGGTAGAAGTCGCCCGGCCCAATCGCCAATTGCTTGCCGTGGAGCGCGTCGTTTTCGGGCTCGGTGGCGTCGAGCCACCACGAATCGACGCCGTAGCCAAAAAGGTTTTTATTCATGGCCGCCCAGTGGGCCGTGCGGGCGGCGGGGATGGTGAGGTCGAGCCAGGGGCTGTCGGGAATGTAGAAGTTACTGGCCACGTGGCTTTTGCCGATGGCCGATTCCTTATTTAGATTCTCCCACACCGAGATGTTGAAGCGGGCGTGCTGGGCGTGCAGGTTCTGCAGGAGGGCTGCCGGGTCGGGGTAGTGGGCCTCGTCGAACTGCATCACGCCCCACCCGTACTTGCCCCAGTACTGCCAGTCCTGCACAATCACATCCATTGGAATCTGGCGCCGGCGAAACTCGGCCACCGTGGCCTCCAGGTGGTCACTGGAGGTGTAGCGCTCGCGGCACTGCCAGAAGCCGTAGGCCCACTGCGGCAGCATCGGCACCGCCCCCGTCAGCTGCCGGTAGCTGCCGATGACGGCATCGGCCTGGGGCCCGTAAAATACTACGTAGTCAAGCAGCTGGGCGTTGGGCGAGCGGAAGGTGGTGCGGGCATCCACTTGCTTGTAGGTGAGGCGCGGCGCGTTGTTGGCCTTGCACACCACCCGCACCGTGTGGGGCCCCGCGGCCAGCTTCAGCTGGGCACTGGCGGTGGGCGGCAGCCAGAAATTGCGGTGGTCGATGCACGCTACCCCGTCAATTTCCACGCAGTGCCGGTTGCCCATCGCGCCCAAATCGAGCAGCACGGAATAGGGCCCCGCGGCGGGCAGCGTGACCGTACCGGTGTAGGTGGCCTGGTCCTGGGCTACCTTTTGAGTACCGGTGGCGGTGGTGGCGTCCACGGCGGTGCCGGCCTGGGTGGTTTCGACCTGCTTGGTGAGGGCAATGGGCGCGTCGGCGGGGTTGAAATCGGTGAGGCCGTACTGGTGCCAGAGCAGCCCGTAGCCCTTGCTGGAATAGATGAAGGGTAGAGCAATCTGGGTGTTCACCTGCGTGAGTTGGCGCGTGACGCCCCGCAGGTTGAAATGCCCATCCTGAAACTGCCCCAGGCCCAGGATAACCTCGTCCGGCGCGGCCTCAAAAGCCTGCTGGGCCACCACATCGGGCTGGCCCAGCACGGGCGGGGCCGCCACGAGGCGGGTGGTGGGCGTTTCGCGCAGAAACACGCGCCCGGCCGGGTCGAGGTAGCTCACGGTGCCGGTGGCCTTGTCGAGCCGGGCGCCCACCTGCCGGGTCGTGAGCAGCAGCGCCGCCGCCGTTTCCGTCACCTTAAAAGCGGGCACCGGGGCACCGGCCGTGAACACCAGCTCCGGCAGTTGCGGCAGGGGCCCCCGGGCGTATTGCAGCCGAATGGCATTGTCGGCCACCGGCCGCAGCACCAGCTGGCCATCCGCGAGGGTAATCGTCACCCGGTCGGCCGTGCGGGTGTAGCTCCGGAACTGCTGCGCCAGGGCTACCCCCGGCCAGCACAGGGCCAGGTAGGCGAGGAAAAGGGCGATTCGGGGGAAAGGCATGAGCGTTGGGTAGTTGGAAATAGGGTAGTCTGGGCCGAGGGTTTCGCCCTCCACGGGCGCCCAGTAGGTGGCGGCACGATTTATAGTGGTTTGCGCAGGGCCCTACCCCCTTCACCAGAAGCCAAGGGCGGGCAGGGCCCCGCGCAATCACTAATTGCCCCCGGCGCGGCCGTACACGGCCAGCGCAAAGTCGTAGCCGCGCTTGTCGTTGAGCATAGCTGGGGCGCGGTTGAGGTAGGCGCTGCCGTCGGCATACGCCTCCTGGCGGCTCACGCGCCAGAACAGCGGGGCCGACTTCTCCACCCCTTGCAGCTCGAAGGCGTAGGTGTGGCCGGCCAGCAGCGGCACCTGGTTGGGGCCCGTAAAATCGAAGTTCAGCAAGCCGGCGGCCTGGGGTGTGTAATTGATTTTCAGTCCCTTGCCCGCACCCAGCAGGTTGGGGCTGGGGGCGTAGGTGGACGGGCTGGCGGCGGCGGCCTCGGTGGGCCCCAGGTCGTACAGGGCCAGGGTGACGGGCTGCGCGGGCGCGGTGCCCAGCCCATCGCCCCCAAACAGGCTGATGCGCGTGAGCTGGCAGGCCGTGGGCACCCGGAAGGTTTGCCCCAGGCTGGTGGCGCCTTTGTCGTGGTTGAAGCTGAGGTTGTCGAGGGCCGCGTTGGCGGGGTTGGCCACGGTGCTGACCACCGGCGTGCCAGGCCACTGCGCGGGCCGGGGCTGCGCGTTTTGGGTTACGGCAACGCCGGCTTCGGCGGGCGCGACGGGGGTAGGCGGGCCCACTGGGGGGCG
>NZ_MDZA01000074.1 GCF_001816125.1 Hymenobacter coccineus
GAGGGTGCGGGCGGTGAGGCGCGCGGGCAGGACGCGCAGGTGGGGGTTTTGGCCCAGGTCGAGGTGCTCGCGCACGAGCCAGTCGCCGGTGGCTTCCCGCAGGCCGGTACGGGAAGCCCGCACGCTGGTGGCCCGCAGGTGCTCGGGCAGCAGCGCCAGCTGGGGGCAGTCGCGCACGTCGAGGTGCGTGCAGATTAACGAGGCGGGCAGCTCGCGCAGGCGGGCTTCGCCGCGCAGCCGCACCGGGCCCGTTACGCTAAGGGCCGCGGGGGCCTGCCCCGACAAGAGCAGGATGCGCGCCCGCTCCGAAGATACGCTAACCGGATTAGCAGCCACCTTGACGGCCGCGGGAGCAGCGGCACCTGGCAAAGACGGCCCCGGGAGTGGCGGGGGCCCGGCGGCGGGTGCGGGGGGGCGGGTGGCCAGCCGGCCTTGGGCGGCGATGCGGAACATGGGCGGGCGGGGCTTAGTCGAGCACGGTGCGGATGGCAGTGGGCGTGTACTCGCGCTGCTGCCAGATGCGGTACACGCCGGTGGGCAGCTCAATGGACCGGTGCTCTTCGTGCACCAAAGTGGCCTTGGGGCCGGTAACGTGCAAGTAGGTAGTGGCCCCGTGCGTAAAAAGACGGGCGGCGCCCGCCTCCCGAATGCGGTGGGCGTGCCCGGTGACTTCGCCGTGGGCGAGCACCAGGTCGGGGCGCGGAACGGCACCGGCGGGCAGCGCGGCGACGGTGGCGAGGAGTACATCGCCGTGGCGGTACTGGAGGGTGAGGGCAGCCATGCGGAGCGGGGGGTTTAGGGGGTGGAGGTATGGGAATCGCACTGCAATACTAAGTATTGTAGTTCACATATTACTACTTTAGTTAGTAAATAGTTTTCCTAACGCCTCCCTCCTGCTTCGCCTGAAGCCGAAGTGCTAACAAGAATTGCAGCAAGCCCATAGTGCTGGTGCGCGCAATCGGCCTTACCAATGCGCGGAAGTGTACTTGGGGCGTGGCAAGGCCACCGGGCCACCGCCCGGCCCAAGCGCACGTTGCCCAGCATCGGCGTGGCGGCTGCGTAGCTGGGGCCCGCACGGCCGCGTCGATGGCGCTGGGGGGCAGGTTCTCGCCGGCGAAGGCCAAGAAGTGGAGGAGTTTTTACCACTCATTGCCCACTCAGTCGGGCTGGGTTTGGCACAGTTCATTCGCCACCTGCTTTCTTGCAGGCAACACGCATGGTGCACGACACAAACGTGCGCGCACCCACTTATAAAGACCAGCAACGAGGGCCTACTGCGCCAGATTGGACTGTTATGCCAGCAGCTCGCGGTGAAGGACACCGTCATCGCCGCCAAAGACCAAACCATTTCGCTGCTTCGCGGCAGCTGTAACCACCCCATTTAACCCTTTTATGACGCGACGTTTTATTCCTTTGTTAGCAGTTAGCGGCCTGGCGTTAGTTGCCGCACCGGCCAGCGCACAAACCACCTTTAGCATTGGCCCGAAAGTAGGTTACTCGCTTTCTTCGGCGCGCTTCACCGTGGCCGATTACCCCGACTACTTCACCACCCCGAGCACCTACCACAGCGGTTTCGAAGCCGGCGTGGTGGCGCAGCTGGCCTTTGGTGGCCACTTGGCCGTGCAGCCGGCGGTGCTTTACGCCCGCAAGGCCCCGGGCTACGGCACGCATTCTTACTACCAGCCCAACGACTTCAGCTATAAGCAGGATTACGAATTGAAGCTCAACTACCTCCTGGTGCCCGTCAACTTGCTTTACAGCCAGCGGCCGAACGGGCGCGGCGGGCAGGTGTTCGCCGGCCCCTACGTGGGCTTCTTGCTGGGCGGCACTTACCAAAGCACGACGGGTTCGGGCCGCGGCAGCTCCGTGTCGGGGGGCACCACCGCCTCGGGCGACGTGAAAACTGGCGACACCTACGCCAACTCCAACACTTATTACATCCGGCAGCTTGACGCCGGCGCGCAAGTGGGCGTGGGCTATGGTTTTGACGCGCTCCAGGTGCAAGCCAGCTTCAGCCTGGGCCTGCGCAACATTGGGGCGGACTACGCGCCCAACGCCGGCAACCCCTACGAGGCGCCCGTCATTCGCAACCGTGGGTTTCAGCTCTCGGCCGCCTACTTGTTCGGGTCATCCAAGTAACCGCGCAGTCCAGGACGCAACCGTCGGCCTGCTCAAGGCGGCCTTCCACCAGCTTAATTAATTGCGCCGCTATATGAAAACAGCTTTGGCCTTTTTGTTAGTTGCGCTGGGCACTGCGTTGAGTTGCACCAGGCAAGAAAACCTCGTACCGGCCACCACTACGGCCGATACGGGCAGTTTCCGCATGGAAGGCCGCGTAGTGAGTTGCCAGGCGACGGCTACATCCGGCTACATTTTATCGAGCGTTGATTCACTCGTGAGCGTTTCCGTTCAACTAGAAGATACCGCCGATGCCACCTCCGGCGACCTACGTTTCCTCGCTCTAGACTTTCAAAGGCCCGGGAACCAACCCAACGCCCCGTATCAGCTTGCGCTGGCCATGTACTGCGCGAGCTGACTAGAGCCGCCCGTTTTTTATGATAACGTCGTGGCCACGCTGCGCGAAACGAGCCCTGGGGCATTCTCTGGCACCTTCTACGACAGCAAGCCCGGGCTAACCTCCGCCAGCGAGGGCCGCTTCACCAACGTGCACGTTCATCCGCCGAAAATTAGCAAGGCACCTAAAAGCGCGGTGAACAACGAAGAATTCACTCATCACCGCCAAGAATCAAGCCATTAACTAACGCATAGCTGCCTTCAATTGCCCTAACTGATGCCCCTAACTGCCGCCCAGCAGCACCGCTACGAGGTGTGGGCCTCTAACCTGTTATTCTTGACTTTTGCCATCAGCACAGCGGTCGGGCTTCTGGTGGCCCTGGGCTACTTACCCCGGCACCGGGGCCCGGCGCAGTACGGCTACCTCAGCATGTACACGGCCGCGCCTCCCCTGCTCGTGGTGTATTACTACATCCGCCGGGGCGCCCGCGTGGCCAAGATTCTTTTTCTGCTGCTCTACGCATTCGTCCTGCTGCAAATAATAAGCGGCTGGCGTCCCCTCACTAGCTATGCTACCCCGGCGGGAATAGTTCATTTACTGGCGCAGCAGGGGCTGCAAATCGGAGCTTGCGTGCTCTTGTTTCTAAGCTTCAGGACGCCTACTAAACCGATTTAAGCCCAAATCACCGACCCACCCAAGGCTGCCTTTAATCGCCTGAAGTATATGCGCTTGGTTGTGAAAATACTCGCTCTCTTAGCCCTTCTCTTATTCATCCTGCTTGCCTGCTGTTTCTATACCTACTACCGCATGCTAGAAGCAGAAGGGGAATTCGATAAAGAGGTTGCGAGTTCACCAAGATGCTTTACGCCAAGGTAGTGGAGTGCTTCCAACACCAGGAGATGCGGCGGATTGGGAAGTGCAGGGGGTACGGCCGCGCCGGGCGGGGCCCCGGCGGCCAACCCGGCTTGCGTAATTGAAGCGGCAGTGGCACTGGTGAGCAGGAACACGGAAAAGGTCCGGCCCCGGTATAATCCAGGCCGGACCTTTTTTGGGGCGTCACTGACGGACGAGGTACTGCCTTGCTACATTCCGGGCAGCCTGGGCCATCGCGCTGCGAGTCCCTAGTGTAAGGTGACGTAGAGCTCGGCCTGCAACTGCCACTCCTTGTCCTTTTTACGCCACATCGCCGAGTAGTTGCCGCCTCCCTTAAAGGAGCCGCCCTGGCTCCAGGAGCCGACCCAGGTCCCGGTTTCCCAGGCCAGTAGGCCGTTGGGGTTCACGGCAATGCGTTGGAGGCTCCGCACGTACACCACGTCGGGATGCAGCCGGAACGCTTTCTGCCACCCGGCCACGACCGAGTCTTTGCCGGTTTTGTAGCCGCCATTGCCCCCCACCTGCACGAAGTCGGGCAGCCAATACCGGGCGATGCCGTCAACCTCGTGCCGGGCAATGGCCGCGTTCGAGGCTGTGCGCATGGCCTTGATAAGGACCCTATCGTCCGGCTTTCGGGTTTGGGCTACCAGCGGCCGGAAGCAACTGGACAGCGACAAAACCAGCAGAAGCGTGCGGCTATTCATCATTTAGCACAGGGGGAAATAGCAGCAAAAAAACCGCATAATAGTTCGGGCAACAGGTGGCAAAGCTTGAGACTACAGCACGAAAATCCGCGCTCAATCCGTGTCGAGTTAGGGCCTACCGAGGCAGTGGCAGAGTAGGGCGAGGGTAACTCTAGCCTAGCTCTAGCCTGCCTTTTGCTGGGGACTAGCGCGCCGGGTCGGGCCCGCCCGTTGGGCCGTTCAGGGCAGCGCTGACTTCGGCCACGGGCAGGCCGGTGAAGGCGCAGAACTCGGCGACGGAGACGTAGGCGCGCATGGGCTTGCCGAGCTTGGTGCGGATGCGCTGGAGCAGGCGCTTGCCGGTAGTGTACTGGGTGCCGGTGAGGCGGGCCGCGTCCTTGGGGTAGATGCAAACCTGGGGCATAACGGGGCCGATTGGGGTCAAGGTGGTCAGCGAAGATACAACCG
Organism: Hymenobacter coccineus; assembly: GCF_001816125.1. GTDB lineage: Bacteria > Bacteroidota > Bacteroidia > Cytophagales > Hymenobacteraceae > Hymenobacter > Hymenobacter coccineus. The sequence goes on from NZ_MDZA01000074.1 coordinate 4,540, forward strand.
GCAAAACGGGGCGGTAGGTTCGGCCCATGAACGCGAAACAGCACTTTTTGGTGGGCAGCGGCCTGGCCTTGTTGGCGGCCCTGGGCGGGGCCAGTGGGGCCCTAAAACCGGTGCCGCTGCCGGAAGCAGCCCGCGTGGCGCGGGTGGTGGACGCCGACACTTACGACGTGGTGGCGGGTGGGCAGCGGGTGCGCGTGCGGCTGCTGGGCGCGGACGCACCGGAGCACGACCAAGCGTTTGGCGCGCAGGCCACCGACTCGGTGGCGACCCTGCTGCCGGTGGGCCAGTTGGTGCAATTGCGGCGGCACGGCGTGGACTTGTACGGGCGCACGCTGGGCAGCTTGACCCTGCCGGCGACGGGTGCCCGGGGCCGCGGGGCCGGGGCCCTGGATTCACTGCTGGTGGTGCGCGGCTGGGCGTGGGCCTACGACCCCGCGCACGCGGTGGCCGGACGGGCGGCCCAGCAGGCCCTGGCCCAGGCGGCGGGGCGGGGCCTGTGGAAATGCGGGGCCGCAGGGGCCGTGCCGCCCAAGGTGTGGCGGGGACTTAACTACCAAAACAAGCGGCGTTACGGGGCGGGCTGCTCCTGGTAACTGAGCCGCTCATCAGAGCAGCCAAACCTATTTTTCACCTTTTATTTTTTTACAGTTATGGCATCACAGAATGGTATTTTAGGCTTGCAGGGCACCGTGGGGGGCCTGGTCTTTGCCCGCAACGGCACGGTCCGCCAGAAACAGGCGTCGAACAAGGCGGCCTTCAACAGCGCGGCCAGCCTGGCCCGCACCCGCGAAAACGCCAGCGAATTTGGGCGCGCCGGCACGGCCGGCAAGCTCATTCGCACGGCGCTGCGCACGCTCATCAGCACGGCCAGCGACTCGCTGATGGTCTCGCGCCTGACGCAAAAGACCCGCGCCATCATTGGGATGGACGAGGCCAACGACCGCGGGGCCCGGGTGATGGACAAGGACAACGCCCTGGAGCTGGTAGGCTTTGACTTCAACGCTGCGGCCTCGCTGAGCCAGGTGTTCTTCGGCTCGTACACCACGGCCGCGGCCAGCGCGGACTTGACCATCAGCCTCCCCAGCCTTAACGGGCTGACCGACGTGGCCGCCCCGCAGGGCGCGACGCACTTTGAGTTGATGCTGGGCTCGGCGGCCATCAACTTCGAGACGGGCGCGATTTCGCAGGGCGCGGTGGCCGCACCGCTGGGCAGCCTGCCGCTCAACGGGCCGGTGCTGGTCAACCAGACCATCAAGGCCTCGCTGGCGGTAGCGCCGACGGCGGACGACGTGGTTTTGGGCGTGCTGGGCGTGAACTTCTACCAGCTGCTCAACGGCAAGCAGTACCCGCTCAACAACAACGCCAGCAACCCGCTGGCCATCGTCTACGCCGACTAAGCGGCGACGCGGGGTACTGCCAGCGGCCGGCCGGAAACGGTCGGCCGTTTTTGCTGCGCCGCCCCTGACTTTTTTTAACGGGGCCCTGGGCCTCCTCTCCTATTACCATTTATTATCATGGCACTGACAGCTTATCAGAAACAATACAAGCGCCGGGCCACCAAGGCCCTAGCCCTCTACACCAAGGCCCGCAAGCAGGTGCGCGCCCTGGTGGGGCAACTCAAGGCGGCCGAGTTGGGCAACGCCGCGGCCGCGGCCCGCGCCGCCCGGCTCAACGCGCTCTACGGCACGGCCCTGCCCACCGCCACGGACCTCATGGTGGACTTTGGCACCTCCGAGACACTGGCCAACCTGACAATCAACAAAGAGGCCGACGCGCTGCTGTATGCCGACGTGGCCGACGCCAACGGCGGGGCCGCGCTGCCGACCGAAGCCGCCTTTGGCGAATAACACCGGCCTTTTCTCACCTCCCTATTGCAATTCGTTATGGCAACTTCTGCTTATCAAAAACAATACAAAGTGCGCGGCAAAAAGGCCCGCGCCACCGTGGCCCGGGCCGACCGGGACGTGCGCAAGCGCCTGAGCCGCGTGGCCGCCGCCCAGCAGCGAATGAATGATGCACTGGCCCGGCTGGTGCGGCTCAACCAGGTGTACGGCACGGCCTATCCCGAGCAAACCGACCTGTCGGCGGGTTTTGATGACTACAGCGCGGGGGCCCGACAGCTGGTGGGCGCCTACGCGGTAGTGGAGGCGCTGCCCGCGCTGGCCGTGGTACCTGACACTGCCGGCGGGTTGGCCCTAGCGGGCGAAGCCATCTTTGGGGAGCTCCCGACGGCGCCCCGCCCGCGCGCTGCGCCTGAGCGGGGCCACGCTGCGCGGCACCAACCCCGCGGACGGGGGCAACACTGTGCTCGCGGGCCAGGTGACGGCCACGGGCGGCACGGGGGCCGTGGCGGTGCACCTCACCATTGACAACTTCGTGGACGGGGGCACGCACCCCACCGGTGAACCCTTCAGCTCCGCGCTAGGCACGCGCTTCGTGACGGGGGGCGTGCGGCAGTACCGGGCCGAGGTGGTGGGGCAGCCCAGCCTGTTCGTGACGGGCTCCTTCACGGTGGAATAAGCGCGCATTTGCGCAGGGCAGTAAAAAGGCCAGCTCCTATTTTCGGGAGCTGGCCTTTTTGTTGTCGGGCCGGTGCTGGGGTATTCGCAGCGGAGCGAATCGGTTAAATTATTTGCGCCAAGTACTTTATGATTTTCCCGACACTGCCGCGAGAAGTGCTGCTGCTTGGCAAGCCCAACACGAGTCCGCGGGCCTTCGGCCGGGTTCAGCGCGGGCCGGGGGGCCCGTTCTGGGTCTTGTCGACCCCGACCTTGCCGGCTTTCATCACCCATTTCACGTGGTCGATTACCGCGTTGATGTCGCGGAGCGGGTCGCCTTCCACGGCCACCAAGTCGGCCAGGTAGCCGGGGGCGATGGCCCCCAGGTTTTTTTCCTGGCCCAGCATCTCGGCGCCGGTGGTGGTGGCGGTTTGCAGGGCCTGCGCGGGGGTCATGCCGGCCTTGACAAACCAGGCCAGCTCGCGCGTGTTCTCCCCGAAGCCCGTGAAGACGGCATCGGAGCCCATGGCGATTTTTACCCGGGCCTTGACGGCGCGCTTCAGGGTGGCGAAGTTCTGCGCCACGTAGCCGTTCAGCGCCCGGACCACGGCGGTGTCGTAGCCAAACTCGGCCCGGTGGGCAATGTAGTACCGGTTGTGCTCGACGGTGGGCACGTAGACGATGCCTTTTTTGGCCATGGCGGCCAGGGTCGCGTCGTCGATGTCGATGGCGTGCTCCACGGTGTTGGTGCCGGCCCGCACCGCGTCGCGGGCCCCGTCGGGGCCGTAGGAGTGGATGGCAATGCGCTTGCCGGCAAAATGGGCCACGTCGGCGGCGGCCCGCATCTCCGCGTAGGTGAACGTCTGGAAGCCGGTCACGTCCTTGTCGCTGCCGGTCGAGCCGTACATCTTGATCCAGTCGGCCCCGGCGGCGATTTGCTGGCGGGCCACGCGCTGCACGGCCTCCACGCCGTCGCACTGCCCGGCGTCGGGAATGGCCCCCACCTTGTAGGGCGAGCTGCTGATGTGCAGGCCGTTGCCGGCCACGAACATGCGCGGGCCCACGACGGCGCCCCGGTTGATGAGCTCGCGCAGGGCAAAGTCCATGTTGTCGAACGAGCCCAGGTCGCGGACCGTGGTCACGCCCGTTTCCAGGGCCTTGCGGGCGTTTTCCTGGGCCAGGAACACCGTCACGGCCGGCCCCAGGGTACCCAGCTGCGCCCAGGGGGTGGTGCCCGGGGCCCGGTCCCAGTAGAAGGACATGTGGGTGTGCGCGTCGATGAGGCCGGGGATGGCCGTGTACGCCGTCAAGTCGATGGTTTCGGCGCCGGCGGGAATGGCCACGTCCTTGGCCGCGCCGACGGCCACGATGCGGTCGGCGCGGACGAGCACGACGGCGTCGGTGAACACGTGGCCCCGGCCGTCCACGACTTGGCCAAAGCGCAGGGCCTTGACTTGCGCGCGTAAAACCAGGGGCGGCCCCACCGAAAAAAGGGCCAGGAGCAGCAGAAAGCAGCTTTTACGCATGAGCAAGTACCGGGCGGCGGAGGAGGAGCGCCGGCGCCGCGGCAATATGGCACCCAATGCGCCGACCCCGGGCGTTGTCGCCCGCCCCAGGCCTTTTCGGGGGCCCCTGCCTACCTTGCCCCGGTGACCCGCGCCGGGCCACGACACCGGCGCCAACCCTTTTCCCCCGCACCTTCCCGCGTTGCCCATGAAGTTGTTTCGAATGAGCTGGCGCGCCGGCTACTCGGTGGCCCTGTGCGGCCTGCTGCTGGCCGGGCCCGTACTGGCCGCCGGGCAGGACCTCCCCCACCAGGCGGGCAAAATTCCCACGGCGCAGGTAGCGCTGGCCTACGAGACTTTTGGGGCCCCCGGCCGCGCCCTGCCGCTGCTGGTCGTCAACGGCGGACCCGGCCTGTCCCACGCCTACCTGCTGCCCACGGACGTGTGGCGGCAGCTGGCGCAAAAGCGCCAGGTGATTTTTTACGACCAGCGGGGCACGGGCGCTTCCAAGCCCGTGCAGGAGGGCGCTCCCCAGACCCTGGCGGCGCAGGTCGCCGACCTGGAAGCCCTGCGCCAGGGTTTGAATCTGCCGCAAGTGCTGCTGCTGGGCGATTCCTACGGGGGGCTGCTCGCCATTGCCTACGCCAGCGCCTACCCCCAGCACGTGGCCAAGCTCATCCTCTCGGACGCGGCGGGCAGCAACCTCCACACCCTCGTGCACCTCTTTGACGAAGTGTTTCCGGAAACGATGGCCGCCGAAAAGCAGCAAAAACAGCCGCCGGTCGTGACGCAGGCGGCGGCTGAAGCCAGCATGCGCACCCACTTCAACCTGCTCTTCTACTCGGCGGCGCAGCGCGACTTGTACTTCAAAAAGCTGGGCCCCATCCACAACGTGGGCCTGGAGCCGGCGGTGGGGCAAGCCGTGGGCGAGGACGCCGGCAAGGCCGATTTCACGCCGAAGCTGGCCGGCTTCGCGTTTCCCACGCTGGTGCTCACCGGGCGCTACGACATGAACGTGGCCCCGCTCACCGCCTGGCGCCTGCAACAGGCCATTCCGGGGGCCAAGATTGTGTTTTTCGAGCAGAGCGGGCATTTCCCCTGGTTTGAGGAGCCCGCCAAGTACCGCACGGTGGTGGAGCAGTTTCTGGACAGCCCGGCCCGGTAAGGAAACGGCCACGCAAGGCAGCCGACCGGCCGTTCTTTTCCGCGGGCTTGCGGGCCGCTTGTACCTTAACCGGTATGAAGAAGCGACTGGACCTGAGGTGGGGTGGGCCGTTGCGGTGGGGACTGCTGGCGCTGGTGCTGCTGGCCGGTCCGGCGCGCGCGCAAACCTGGGACCTGCTGGCCCGAACGGTGGCCGACCGCTACTTAGCCGGGTTTAATGGATCAGCGCTGGCCCCCAACGGCGACGTCATCGTGCTGGGAGGCGTGAGCGGCACGGCCCAACTGGGCAACCTGGGGCCGGTGGGCCAGGCCGGCAGCTACACCAACGCCGTAATTGCCCGCTACAGCCCCCAGCGCCAACAATGGAAGTGGGCCGACTACCTGTTCACGCCGCCGGGCGGCACCGCGGCCACGCGCGCCTTGGTGCTGCCGGATGGCGACGTACTGGTCCTGGGCAGCTTCCCCAACAGCTTCGCCCCGGTGGTATTCGGCACCTTGCCGCCCCTGTCGGGCGTCGGCATTCGCGACGGCTACGTGGGCGGGCTCGACGGGGCGCTGGCGGTGGGTGGCGCAGCTGGCCACCCGCGAGGGCTTCGACCTGGTACTGCCCGGAGCCATGGTGCTGGGCGCGGGCGGGGAACTGGTGGTGACCGGCGCGTTCAGCAACCAATTACAGCTCGGGGCGTTGCCGCCCATCGTTTCGGCCCGGCCCGGCCGGCTGGGGTCCGGGGACTACGACCTGTTCGTGGCCCGGCTGGACATCACGACCGGGCAATGGCTGCAAGGCTTCGGGGCGGGGGCCTGGGCAACGACTACGCCACCGGCCTGGTGGCCCTGCCCGGCGGCGACGTGGCCCTGGG
>NZ_MDZA01000075.1 GCF_001816125.1 Hymenobacter coccineus
ACTTTTTTCAGTCGTCGGGCCACTCTTACCAAAGAATAGGGACCTTGGTTAATTACCGTGGGGGCCCGTTCTGTAGTAAGAGTGGCCCGACGACTGAAAAAGTCGCCGGACCACCCCGGCCACCCCGTTTCAGACTGCCACCGAAAAAGGGTTCCGCAAAGGTAAAATAGGGCCCCGGGCGGCGGGTTATGGCAATATTAAATGATGGGCTGGTATATTTTTAATTGGTAATGTAGACTTGATGAATGGGTAATGCCGGCCTCACAGAGGGCGGGGACTTTTGCGGGCGGCAAACGCTTACACATTCCCTCCACCTCTTTTCGGTTTTTATGAAGGTCAGATTTTTACTCGCTGGGGGCCTGCTGCTGGCCGCCGGGGCCCGGCACGAGGCCCGCGCGCAGGCGGCGTCCACCAACCAAAACGTCATCCTCTACATCGGCGACGGCTTCGGGCTGGCCCCCAAAACCGCCACCCGCATGGCCCTGGGCCAGGGGCGCGACGGCAAGCGCTTTGCCACCGACGCTGGCTTCCAGGTGCTGAACCTGGACAAAATGAAGTACAACGCCACCGTGACCACCCACTCGCTCAACTCGTGGATTACGGACTCGGCCCCGGGGGCCTCGGTGTACGCCTGCGGTAAGCCCGGCAAGCAGGACAACGAGGTGATTTCGCTGAACGCTAGTAGCGGCGCGGCCATCGAAACCATTCTGGAGGCGGCCAAGAAGCAGGGCTACGCCGTGGGCCTGGTCAGCACGGCCCGCATCACGCACGCCACGCCGGCCGCCTTTGCCAGCCACATCTGGTACCGTGACCTGGAGGACTACATTTCGGCCCAGTACATTGCCTCGACGCAGGCCCAATACGAGGCCATTTATAACAGCAGCCCCACGGCCGCCTACCGCTACTCCGCCACCCGCGACTGGGTGCTGCCCGCCCCGAAAGTGGGCGTGGAACTCGACGTGGTGCTCGGCGGCGGCGCCCGGCATTTTATGCCCCGCACCCGCGGCGCGGCCAGCCCCTACGAAGCCGTGGTGGACCGCACCGGGGCCCCCATCCTTAACGCGGCCGGCGCGGCCGTGACCCTCAAAGGCAACCGTGCCGACGACGTGGACCTGGTGAAGTACGCCGTGGAGCAGCGCAACTACCAGTATGTGAACAGCCGCGACGCCCTGCTGAACATCGACCTGGCGCAGTACGGCCCGGGCGGCAAGAAACTGCTCGGCCTCTTCAACGCCTCGCACGTCAACTACGAGCAGGACCGCCAGACGAGCGCTGCCTGGGAGCCCTCGCTGGCCGACATGACGGCCATGGCCATCAAGGTGTTGCAGGCCAAAAGCAACGGCAAGGGCTTCTTCCTGATGGTGGAAGCCGGCCGCATCGACCACCTGGAGCACTCCAATACCGGTGGTATTTCGGTGGTGGCGGGCACGGGCACCACCAACCAGTACGTGGTGGACGCCGACCAGCCGGTGTACGCCGGCGGCGGCGACGCCGGCGTGGCGGCCACGCCCACCACGGCGCGCACCACCGGCGTGTACGGCTCCGATTACATGATCAAGGAAGTGCTGGCCTTCGACTATGCCGTGGCCGAGGGCCGGGCCCTGATGGCCACGCCCAGCAGCGGCAAAACCTTGATCTTTAGCACGTCCGACCACGAGTGCGGCGGCTTTGCCGTGACGGGCCTGCACGACGAGGACAACGCCAACAAGAACGGCACCAAAATCCGCACCTACGCCGGGCAAATCGGCAAGTCGGTAGCCGCCGAGGCCGGCTACGCCACCCCCACCAACCTGGTGCGCGGCGACGGCGGGGCCAACGGCTGGTTCCCCGACTACACGCTGGCCACTTTCCAGGGCAAAACCTACCCGCAGCCCACCTCCGCCACGGCCAAGCGCATTGTGGTGGCCTACGCCTCCAACCCGCTCACCAACGGCAACGGCGCCGCCCAAACCGGCGCCGTGGGCAACCACACACCGCAAGACATTTGGGTGGCCGCGGAGGACAACACTAACACCCACGCCCAGCAAATCACCGGCCGCGGCCTGCTCGACAACACAGCCATCACCCCCATCCTGGCCGATTTCATGCAGCTCACGCTGTTCGCCACCACCCTCAGCACCCGCGGCCCCAGCGCGGGGCCCCTGGCCACGGCCAGCGTGCAACTGAGCCCCGTGCCGTTTGCCGACCGCTTCCAGGTGGCCTTCACGCTGGCCACGGCCGGCGCCGTAACGGTGGAATTATTCAACGAAATCGGCCAGAAAGTGCAAACCGTGGTCACCGGCCAGTCCTACGGCCCCGGGGCCCACACCGTGGCCGTGGACGGCACCCGCCTGCGCACCGGCCTCTACGTGGCCGCCGTGACGGTGAACGGCCAGGTGGTTTCCCAGAAAACCATCAAGCTGTAACCCAGCGCGCTCAACCAGCAGAAGTAGAAAAGAGGAGCGGCTAGCCGCTCCTCTTTTTTTGCATTTAGGAGCCCTGGGGGCGTAGCGCGAACTGTGTAGTTCGCGTCCCCGCGTCGGTGGAATGACTTGAACGGCGCGGGGACGCGGACTACAAAGTCCGCGCTACTCGCCCCAGGTCCCCGGCTAAAGCACTGCTTAACAGCAGTAGCTAATCATAATTAACGCTGCGGGAAAGATGTTTCGACTGCGCGGACGCCAGCGGAACATACCCGGTTTATTAATTCCGATAGCTCCTAAAAACGGCACTGAAGCCCGAATTTCTGGTAGTTTCCGGGCTTACTTGCGGCCATGAAGAAACCTTACCTGCTGGGGGCCCTGCTGGCCGCGGCGGCCGCCGGGCTGCTCGCCGCCGGGGCCCACCCGCATCCGTGCTGGCCAAAGTGCGCCAGTACCGCCAGCGCCACGAGCGCGAACTGCTGGCCGATTTCACCCGCCTGCTGGCCATTCCGAACGTGGCAGCCGACTCGGCCGGGTTGCGCCGCACGGCCGGCGCCATTGCCGACCTGATGCGCCAGCGCGGCCTGGGCGGGGTGCAGCTGCTGGGGGCGGCCACGCCGGGCGTGCCGCCGGCCGTGTTCGGAGAGGTGCGCGTGCCCGGGGCCACGCGCACGCTCATCTTTTATGCCCACTACGACGGGCAGCCCGTAAACCCTGCCCAGTGGGCCCCGGGCCTGAGCCCATTTGTGCCCGTGCTGGCCACGGGGGCCCTCAGCGCCGGCGGCCAGGTGGTGCCGCTGCCGCCGGCGGGCACGCCGCTTCCCCCCGACTGGCGCCTCTACGCCCGCGGCAGCTCCGACGACAAGGGCGGGGTGATGGCCATCCTGGCCGCCTACCAGGCCCTGGCCGAAAGCGGCGTGAAGCCCACGGCCAACCTCAAGTTTTTCTTCGAAGGCGAAGAGGAGCGGGGCTCGCCCCACCTGGCCGAATTGCTGAGCCGACACAAGGCGCTGCTCGCGTCCGATTTGTGGATTATTTGCGACGGGCCGGTGCACCAGTCGGGCCGCAAGCAGGTGGTTTACGGGGCCCGGGGCGACGTGAACGTGGCCCTGACCGTGTACGGGCCCACGCGCCCGCTGCACAGCGCCACTACGGCAACTGGGCCCCCAACCCGGCCATGGCCCTGGCCCGGCTGCTGGGCTCGATGCAGGACAGCACCGGCCGCGTCACCATCGCCGGCTTCTACGACGACGTGGTGCCGCTGACCGCCGCCGAGCAGGAAGCCGTGCGCCAGATTCCCAACAACGACGCCGCCATCCGGCAGGGGCTGGGCTTTGCCCGGGCCGACGGGCGGGGCCAGTCGCTGAGCGAACTCATCAACCAGCCTTCGCTGAACATCAACGGCATGCGCAGCGCCAACGTGGGGCCCCAGGCGGCCAACGTCATCCCGACCACCGCCGAGGCCGTGCTGGACCTGCGCCTGGTGCTGGGCAACGATTACCAGCGGCAGGTGGCCAAGGTGGTGCGCCACCTCGAGCGCCAGGGCTACTTCGTGACGCGCGCCGCGCCCACCGCCGCCGAGCGCGCCCAGCACCCGCGCCTGGTGCAGGTGACGCCCGCCACTGGCTACAACGCCCAGCGCACGCCCATGGACCTGCCCCTGGCCCGGCGCGTGGTGGCGGCGGTGCAAACCACGGTGGCGGCGCCGGTGGTGCGCCTGCCCACCTCGGGCGGCAGCCTGCCGCTCTTCGCCTTCAAGGACGCGCTGGGGGCCACCACCCTCACCGTGCCCATCGCCAACTACGACAACAACCAGCACGCCGAAAACGAAAACCTGCGCCTCGGCAACCTCTGGGACGGCATGGAAACCATGGCCGCCGTGATGACCATGCCGTAGCCTGGGCCCCGGACGAGGAATTTTGGAAGCTGTTCAGTAGGTCGTTCAGACTGTCATGCTGAGCGGAACGAAGTGAAGCCGAAGCATCTCTACTGCTCCACTAATCATAATTACTGCTGCGGTAGAGATGCTTCGGCTCCACTTCGTTCCGCTCAGCATGACCGTTTTATTAACCCAACTAAATGATTGACAAGCTACTGCGCGCTTGCTGCCTGGCGCTGGCCCTCGCGGGCGCCGCGCCCGCCTGGGCCCAACAGCCGGCCGGGCCGGTGCTGTGGTACCGGCAGTCCGCCAAGGACTGGAACGAGGCGCTGCCCGTGGGCAACGGCCGGTTGGGGGCCATGCTGTTCGGCCGGCCGGCCGAGGAGCTGATGCAGCTGAACGAGAGCAGCTTGTGGACCGGCGGCCCCGCCAACCCCGACCCCAACCCGGCCGCGCCCACCTACCTGCCCGAGGTGCGCCGCCTGCTCTTCGCCGGCGACAACGCCGCGGCTGCGGCGCTGATGAAAAAAATGCAGGGCCCTAATTCCAACGCTTACCAGCCCCTCGGCGACCTGCTGCTGCGCCAGCCGCTGGCCGGCGCAGCCACCGACTACTACCGCAGCCTCGACCTAGCCACCGCCACCGCCACCACGCGCTTCACGGCGGGCGGCGTTGCCTACACCCGCGAGGTATTCGTGACGGCCCCCGACCAGGTCATCGTCATTCGCCTGACGGCCAGCAAGAAGAACGCGCTGAATTTCAACTTGTCGCTGCGCCACCCGCTGCCCTTTCAGCGGGCCGTGGAGGGCCCCGGCGAGCTGGTGCTGCGCGGCAAGGCCCTGGCGTCGGCTGACGACGGGCCCCGGGCCCCCGACGAGCCCCTGGCCTACGAGCAGCGCCCGGGCTGCAACGGCATGCGCTTCCAAATTCGGCTGAAGGTGGTGCGCACCGACGGCACCGTGACGGCCGATAGCGTGCTGCGCGTGGCCGGGGCCACTGAGGCGCTGCTGCTCGTGTCGGGCGCCACCAGCTTCAACGGTTTTGACAAGTGCCCCGACGCCGACGGCAAGAACGAAACCGCCGAGGCCCGGCGCTGGCTGGCCGGGGCCCAGGCGCGCCCGTTTGCGGAGCTGCGCGCCCGCCACGTGGCCGATTATCAGGCCTATTTCCGCCGCGTGGCGCTGACGCTCGCCGGGGCCCCCGGGCCCAATTTGCCCACCGACGAGCGCCTGGCGCGCTACAAAACCGGCCAGCCCGACGCGGCCCTGGAGGCCCTGTACTTCGATTTTGGGCGCTACCTGCTCATCAGCAGCTCGCGGCCCGGCGGGCAGGCGGCCAACCTGCAGGGCCTCTGGAACCCGCTGGTGCAGCCGCCCTGGCGCAGCAACTACACCACCAACATCAACCTCCAGATGAACTACTGGCCCGCCGAAGTCGCCAACCTCTCGGAGCTGCAAGAGCCGCTGCGCACCCAAATTCAGCACATGGCCACCACCGGCGCGGCCACCGCCCGCACCTACTACCGCGCCGCCGGCTGGGCCCTGCACCACAACTCCGACATTTGGGGCCCCAGCAACCCCGTGGGCGATGGCACCGGCGACCCCCGCTGGGCCAACTGGGCCCTGGGCGGCCCCTGGCTGTCCCAGCACCTCTTTGAGCACTACCGCTTTACGCAGGACCGCGCCTACCTGCGCCAAACGGCCTACCCGCTGATGCGCGGAGCCGCTGAGTTTTGCCTCGACTGGCTGGTGGAGCACGACGGCCACCTCGTAACGGCCCCCTCCACCTCGCCCGAGAACAGCTACCGCCTGCCCAACGGCCGCGAGGAGGTCGTGACCATCGCCTCCACCATGGACATGTCCATCATCCGCGACCTGTTTGGCAACGTGCTGGCGGCCGACTCGGTGCTGGGGGCCCCCGACGCCGCGTTTGCCGCGCGGGTGCGGGCGGCGCGGGCCCGGCTCTACCCGCTGCACATCGGCCGGAAGGGCAATTTGCAGGAGTGGTACGGCGATTTTGAGGACGTGGACCCGCAGCACCGGCACGTGTCGCAGCTATTTGGGCTGCACCCCGGCCGCGAGATTTCGCCGCTCACCACGCCCGCCCTGGCCGCCGCCGCCCGCCAAACGCTGCTCGTGCGCGGCGACGCGGGCACCGGCTGGAGCAAGGCCTGGAAAATCAACTTCTGGGCCCGCCTGCTCGACGGCAACCACGCCTACAAAATGTACCAGGAGCTGCTCAAAAACTCCACCCTCAACAACCTCTTCGACACCCACCCACCGTTCCAAATCGACGGCAACTTCGGGGCCACCGCCGGCCTCACCGAAATGCTCCTCCAAAGCCAGCTCGCCGACGTGCACCTGCTGCCGGCCCTGCCCGCCGCCTGGGCCACTGGCGCTGTGCGCGGCCTGGTAGCCCGCGGCGGCTTCGTGGTGGACATGACCTGGAAAAGCGGCCGCCTCGCCACCGCGCGCCTCACCTCGCGCGCCGGGGCCCCCTGCATGCTGCGCACCACCACGCCCGTGCAAGTGCTTAGGGTGCAGGCGAAAAGCGCTACCGCCACGGCCGGCGGGGTGAAGTATTACCTCACCTCATTCCCCACGAAGGCGGGCGTGAGCTACGAGGTGGTGGCTAAGTAGGGGCCCCAGGGGAAGGATGGGCGTAGCCATAGCTATCCACGAGGTGGCCGGGTAAAAATGGCTAGTTGTCCTGCGGATGGGTCGGCCACAAAAAAAATACCCCGGAATTCGGGGCGAATTCCGGGGTATTTCAGGTTTTAGCGTAGTGAACGGTTAGCGTTCCAGCAGGATTTCCGTGCCCAAAATCACCAGGTCTACCCGGCCTTTCAGTGTCTGGTCAATGAAGGGCGTGTTCTGGGATTTTGATTTCATGAAGTCCCGCGTGAAAGTCGTTTCCGCTTCGGTATCGAAGAGGAGGCACTCGGCTGGTTGGCCGATTTCGATGGCGGCTACCGGCAGGCCCATCAGGCGGCGGGGCTCCGCCGAATAGCGCTTCACCACCACGTCCCAGCCGAACGTGCCGGGCTCGACGAAGTGGTGGTATAGCGACACGAGGGCCGTATCCAGGCCGGTGATGCCGTTGGGGGCGCTGATGAAATCCTGGGCCTTTTCGAACGGCGTGTGCGGCGCGTGGTCCGTAGAAATAATGTCGAATACGCCTTCGATGAGCCCCTCAAGTAGGGCATCGCAATCGGCCTGCGTCCGCAGCGGCGGGTTCATCTTGTAGTTGGTGTCGTAGTCGCCGATGTGCTCGTCGGTGAACATCAGGTGGTGTGGGGTCACTTCCGCCGTCACCTGCACGTCGCCGCGCGATTTCCACCAGCGGATGGTTTCCATGCCAAGCTTGCTGGACACGTGCTGGATGTGCACGTGCGCGCCCGTTGCCCGGGCCAGGCGAATGTCGCGGTCGATGATGATTTCCTCGGCACAGGCCGGCGAGCCCTTGATGCCGAGCCGGTAGCTCATCACGCCTTCGTTCAGGGCGCGCGGCCCGGCCAGCTCCGGCACCTCGCAGTGGCTGGCGAAAAACATTCCGAACTCGGTGGCGTATTGCATCGCCCGCAGCAGCACCGCCGGGTCGTTGGTGGTGTCGCCGTCGTCGGTGAGCATCTTCACCCCGAGCTCGCGCATGCCCTCGATTTCCGCCAGCTCCTTGCCCGCGCGGTTCTTGGTGACGCAGCCGGAGGTGTACACCGGAATGCGCGACCGGAGCTTGGCGTTTTCCAGCACCGTGGCTATCGCCGTCGCCGAGTCGAGCGCCGGGAGAGTGTTCGGCATCATCACCACGCCGGTAATGCCGCCGTTGATGGCCGCTTCGCTGCCCGTGGTGATGGTTTCCTTGTTCTCGAAGCCGGGGGCGCGGAAGTGGACGTGGGCATCAAACATGCCCGGCATCAGCACCCGGCCGCGCGCGTCGATGACGCGGGCCCCCGCGGGAACGGCCAGGCCTTTGCCGATGTCCTGGATGATTCCTTCGACAATCAGGACATCGGCCTCGACAAGCGCGGGTGAATTTTCGGTGGCGATGCGGGCGTTTTGAAGGAGAAGCATGTAGGGAGGAGTGCGGTAAACCGGCAAGGGATGGGGTTATAGATAAGGAAGATGTTCAGCTTGACGGTTTACACAGCTTCAAGAAGTGAAGACCGCCGCGTCGGGCATTTAGGGCATCGCCACCGTTGCGCTGGCGCGCGGCCGGGCGACGTACGATTCCTGCCGCGGGAAATCCCCGCCCGGTGTGAGCCAGTCGAGCACGGCCATGCGGATGGAAATCCCGTTTTCGACCTGGTTGGTAATCAGGCTGCGCTCGTAGTCCATCACGGCGTCGCAGAGCTCAACCCCCCGGTTCACGGGGCCGGGGTGCATGATGTAGAGGCCGCGGTCGCGGATTTCCGCCAGCCGGGTGTTGGTGATGCCGTAGACCCGGTGGTACTCGCGCAGGCTGGGAAAAAACTGCACGTCCTGGCGCTCCATCTGCACGCGGAGCAGGTACACCACATCGGGCGCCCAGGCCATGGCCGCCTCATAGTCGGTGAAGCGGCGGATGCTTTCCGGCACGTACTTGGGTACCAGCGAGCCCGGGCCCAGGTAAGCAACCTCGATGCCCAGCTTTTGCAGGAGCGTGCTGGTGGAACGCGCCACGCGCGAGTGGAGGATATCGCCGATGATGAGGACTCTTTTGCCCCGGGGATCGGGGAATTTCTCCTTGATGGTGAAGGCGTCCAGCAGGGCCTGGGTGGGGTGCTCGTGCGCCCCGTCGCCGGCGTTGATGACCGAGGCCGTGGTTTGGCGGGCAATCATGCCGGGCAGGCCGGGGTGGCTGTGGCGCACCACGATGTAGTCGGTGCGCATGGCCTGGAGCGTTTCGATGGTTTCGCGCACCGACTCGCCCTTGCTGATGGACGAGTGGTCGACGTCGAAATTCGTGACCTCCGCTGAGAGGCGTTTGGCGGCGACCTCAAAGGAAGAGTGCGTCCGGGTGCTGGCCTCGTAGAACAGCATGAGCACGGACTTCCCCTCCAGGGCGGGGATTTTCTTCACCGAGTGGGAAAATAGTTTTTTAAACGACGTGGATTGGTCGAGCAGGAACTCGATTTCCTCACGGCGAAGGGATGCGATGTCGATCAGGTCTTTACGTGCCATACCGGAATAGAGGAAAATGAGGTTATCTAGCTGAAATGGATCGGGTGAAGCCTTACCTACCGCCGCCCGTGCCGGGGCAGCGGCCGGCCGGTGGGGGCCCCAGCGACGGAGGACGCCGCCACGGGCGGGGGAGTATTGGCGCCCAGCGGCGGCCGGTGGGGAGCGGTTGAGTCAGGAAATGTGAATCGGCGGCGGGCGGTGGCCGGCGAACGCAACGCACATAAAAAACCGTTTCGGAATCCGAAACGGTAGCGGGGCAATACTCAGAAAAAACAACGGAAATACCAGCGGCGAAATCGGGAAAACCGATGGTGGCGAAGACCTTTCGGCCCCCTTGCGGTTCCCGGCCGAGCAGGGTACCGCGCTTCGTCAACAGGTTTTTCGGTTGAAGCATGCTGCAAAGCTACGGTATTGTTACGGGTCCATTGCGCATGGCCGGCAAGAATTTCCGCTGAAACGAACGTGCGCACTACGAACAAAAGCCCCAAAAATCTTTGCCTTGGTGCGCTATGTGAACGTGTTTCGAGCCGGCTGGGGCCCCAGACCGCGGTTAAGAGTAGGGCCCGGCAATCAAACAGTTGGCTTGGGCAAAGGTCCTTGTTAAAAGGCGAAAAGTGCCTCCGAGCGTCCCGCCTTCCCCGGTGTCCCAGTCACGCCGTCCGGGTGGCCCGGCGGCGCTCCACGCCGGCCACCAACAGGGCCCCCAGGGTGTAGGCCAGCACGTCGCCCCACTCGAACTGGCTGCCCAGCACGAGCCGCGCCGCCGCTGAGTGCGCCAGGCCCAGGTGCGCCAGCAGGTGGGCGGCTTGGGCTGCCTCGATGCCGTACGAAATCAGCAGCGCCGCCCAGATGGTGTGCGCCGCCGGCGCTGCCCAGAAGCTGCGCAGCAGGCAATAGAGCATGACGGTGGCCAGCAAATCGCCCCCGTAGGGCCGCAGCAGGGCATCGTGGGCGAAGGCGGCAATGGCGGCCTCGACGCCGAACAGCAGCGAGGCGAGTAGGAAATACCCGCGGCGAAAAACCAACACGCTAGCGGGGCGGGGGGCGCGGTGGGGCCCCACTGGGCACCGCGCGGCGGTGGGCGGGGGCAGCGGCGCCGCGTGGGCCGCCGGGGCCCCCGT
>NZ_MDZA01000076.1 GCF_001816125.1 Hymenobacter coccineus
TGCGGCGGCCTCGTGCACGTAGGCGGCCGTGGGCCGGCAGGGGGTAGTGTGCGGCCAAGTGGGCCAGCCCTTCCGCCGCCGGGGCCCCGTGATGACCGGCCCGTGGCCGCAGCCAATGGCGGCCGGGCGCAGCGCCGCCAGTGCCTGCACCGAGCGCTCGGCCGCGGCCCAGTCGTAATTGAATGGCGTGCCGGCGCGGCTGATTTTGGGTATCCCCAGCAGCACCGCCGGGATGGAATCGTGGTGGGTGGTAGCGAAGGCATCGGCCCCCAGCAGCGTGCGGTCGGCGTCGCGGAACAGCGCAATCTGGCCCGGGGCGTGGCCCGGCACGTGCAGCCAGCGCCAGCCCATCAGGAAGGGCACGGCGTCGGTATCCGTCGGCAGCTCCTGCACCACGTCGCTCAGGTCGGGCAGTTGCGTCGGAAAAAACCGGCTCATAAAGGCCAGCGAGCCGCCCACGGTGGGGTCGCGCGGCGGGTACAGGGCCTGGGCCGTCACGTAGGGCAGTTCCAGGGGGTGCACCAGCACCGGCACGTTCCAGCCCGTGGCCAGCGGCAGGGCCGAGCCCAGGTGGTCGAGGTGGCCGTGGGTAAGGATAATGGCCTGGGGCCCCACCCCGGCCCCGTACCGCTCGGCGGCGGCGGCGCGAATGGTTTCCTCGCTGCCGGGCAGGCCGGTGTCCACCAGCACCCAGTCGCCGGGTGTGCCGGCATCCACAAAATATACGTTTACAAAGCGCTGAATGCGCAGCTGGTTTACGCCGGCGGCTACGTTGTTCATTAAGGAAGGCAATAAGTTGGGGAGGAAAGAAAGTGCCCAGGCATACGGCGGCCCGGGCCCCAAGGTTCGGGGGCGTAGTGGCCAAGTAGGGCCCCGGCGGGCCGCGTGGGGCCCTATTTTCAGCTAGGGTTCGCCGTGTAAACGTGCAAATAGGTTTGCTAAAACGATTAAGCCATGCCTACCTTTAAGGCCATGCTGTTGGTGAAATGTGCCACAAAAACCTGTTTTTGTGCCGTTGCTGCCAGTAGAAGTTAGAAATACTCATTACATTGCCACCTCCAAGTCAGCACAATGGTTTGCGATAGCCAACCAAATGGTATCAACTACTTGATTAGGTTGTAGAAAGCACGCAGCTAGTCGGTTTTCATTGGTTTCCCAACGTCTTTTCAACCCTACCCCACCCGTTATTCAGCAGCAGTTTCATGGAAAAAAACACGTATGATGCCATCGTCATCGGATCGGGAATTTCGGGCGGCTGGGCGGCCAAGGAATTGACCGAAAAAGGATTAAAAACCATTATGCTCGAGCGCGGTGAAAACATCGAGCACGTCAAAGACTACGTCAACGCCAACAAGGCCCCGTGGGACTTCCCGCACCGCGGCGGCAAAACCCAACAGATGATTGCCGACTATCCGGTGTTGGGCCGCGACTACACCCTGAACGAAACCAACCTCAAGTACTGGGTCAACGAGAAGGAAAGCCCCTACGTGGAGGTGAAGCCCTTCGACTGGTTCCGGGGCTACCACGTGGGCGGCCGCTCGCTGATGTGGGGCCGCCAATCGTACCGCTTGAGTGATTACGACTTCTCGGCCAATGCAAACGATGGCATCGCCGTTGACTGGCCCATTCGTTATAAAGACCTGGCTCCCTGGTATTCCTACGTAGAGAAGTTTGCCGGTATCAGCGGCAACCGCGACGGGTTGTCGCAATTGCCCGACGGCGACTACATGCCGCCCATGGAGATGAACATCGTGGAGAAGGACGTGGCGGCCCGTATCAAAAAGAACTATGAGCACCGGCGCATGGTCATTGGCCGCACGGCCAACATCACAAAGCCGCTGAAAAACCGCACCAACTGCCAGTACCGCAACAAGTGCTGGCTGGGTTGCCCGTTCGGGGCGTACTTCAGCACGCAGTCGTCCACGCTGCCCGCTGCGGTGGCTACTGGCAACCTCACGCTGCGCCCGTTCTCCATCGTCACCAAAATCCTCTACGACAAGGACACCAAGCGCGCCAAAGGCGTGGAGGTGCTCGATGCCGAAACCAACCAGACCTACGAGTACTTCGCCAAAGTGGTGTTCCTCAACGCCTCGGCCCTGAACTCGGCCTGGGTGCTGATGAACTCGGCCACCGACGTGTGGCCCGAGGGCTTGGGCAGCAGCAGCGGCGAGCTGGGCCACAACCTAATGGACCACCACTTTCGGGCGGGGGCCCACGGCGATGCCGACGGCTACGAAGACAAGTACGTGTACGGGCGGCGGGCCAACGGCATTTACGTGCCCCGCTACCGTAACCTGTTCGGCGACAAGCGCGACTATATCCGCGGCTTTGGCTACCAGGGCAGCGCCAGCCGCGAAGGCTGGAGCCGCGAAATTCCGGAAATGAGCATCGGCGGCGAGTTCAAAGACGCCCTCACCGAGCCCGGCAAGTGGACGATGGGTATGACGGGCTTCGGCGAGACTTTGCCGTACCACGATAACCGCGCATTCCTCGACAAAACCAAGAAGGACAAATGGGGGCTGCCGGTGCTGGCCATCGACGCCCACACCCGCGAAAACGAGAAGAAAATGCGCGTCGACATGATGGCCGACGCCAAGGAAATGCTGGAAAGTGCGGGCATCAAAAACGTGAAAACCTACGACAACGGCTACGTGCTGGGCGGCGGCATCCACGAAATGGGCACGGCGCGCATGGGCCGCGACCCCAAAACGTCGGTGCTCAACCAGTACAACCAGGTGTGGGACGCGCCCAACGTGTACGTAACCGACGGCGCGGCCATGACCTCGGCCGCCTGCCAAAACCCCTCGCTGACTTACATGGCCCTCACGGCCCGCGCCGTGGACCACGCCGTGAGCGAAATGAAAAAGCAAAACATCTAGGACCCTACCACTCCAGCTCCGTTTTTATGGACCGCAGAAATGCCATTGCCCGCGTAGCCCTGTTGATGGGCGGCACCGTTATCGGCGCCGATATGTTCTTGAGCAGCTGCTCCTCGCCCGGTAAGCCGGTGGCCGAGGGCGGCGCTGGCGCCGGGGCCCCCGCCGCCAAAATGCCCGACTTCGACGTGGACCAGATTCGCCTGCTCGACGAGGTGGGCGACACCATCCTGCCTACCACCGCCGCGTCGCCGGGGGCCAAGGAGGCCCACATCGGCCGCTTCATGAACGTGATGGTGCGCGACTGCTATACCCCCGCCGACCAAAAGATTTTCACGGACGGCATTGTGAAGCTCAGCGAGGCAGCCAACAAGCAGTACAACAAGGGTTTCATTGCCTGCGACCCCGCCGAGCGCACCGCTTTGCTGGTGGCCCTGGACAAGGAGCAGAAGGAATACGCCGCTGCCCACGCCGAGAAAGGGGCCCCCAGCCACTACTTCCGCATGATGAAGCAACTGACCTTGCTCGGCTACTTCACCTCCGAAGTGGGCGCCACCAAAGCCCTGCGCTACCTGCCCGTGCCCGGCCGCTACGACGGCAACGTGCCCTACAAAAAAGGCGACAAAGCCTGGGCCACTTCGTAAGCCTAACCCGGCCCGCCGGGCCCCCATTACCTTTTGCCTTACCCTGTTTCCTCGCTTATGACCGCTACCATCCGCTTTAAGTTGTCGCTGATGATGTTCCTAGAGTTTTTCATCTGGGGAGCTTGGTTCGTGACGCTGGGGACGTACTTGCAGAGCAACTTGCGCACCACCGGTATTCAGGTCGGAGTAGCGGTCCTTACCCAATCCATTGGGGCCATCATCGCACCGTTCATTATCGGGCTGATTGCGGATCGGTTTTTTTCGGCCCAGAAGATATTGGGGGTGCTGCACCTGGCAGGGGCCCTGCTGCTGTGGCAAGCGGCCGGGGCAGCCGATTTCGGAGCTTTTTACCCTTACATTCTCATCTACATGATTTTGTATATGCCCACGCTGGCGCTGGTTAACTCCATCTCCTTCCGGCAGCTGCAAAATCCGGAGAAGGAATTTGCTTCTATCCGGGTGCTGGGTACCCTCGGCTGGATCATTGCGGGCCTCACCATCGGCTGGCTGCACTGGGAAAATAAGGACGCCAACGGCCTCACCATGCTAGGCCTCACGTTCAAGATGGCGGCCGGGGCCGCTGCCCTGCTCGGCGTATTCAGCTTCTTCCTGCCCTCTACGCCCCCCATTAAAAAAGCGGGCCCCACCACCGTGGGCGACCTGCTGGGCCTGGATGCCATCCGGCTCCTGAAAAACCGCTCGTACCTCATTTTCTTCCTGGCCTCGGTGGCCATCTGCGTCCCGCTCTCCTTTTATTACGGCTTCACCAACCCCTTCCTGAACGAGGTGGGCATGAAGGCCGCCGCCGGCGTGCAGAGCCTGGGCCAGGTATCGGAAGTGCTGTTTATGCTGCTAATTCCGGTGTTCTTCGCTCGGTTGGGCGTGAAGAAAATGCTGGCCATCGGCATGGCGGCCTGGGTGGTGCGCTACATCTTCTTCGCCTACGGCAACGGCGATGGCAACTACTGGATGCTGATTGCGGGCATTGTGCTGCACGGCATCTGCTACGATTTCTTCTTCGTAACGGGCCAGATTTACACCGATAACCTGGCCGGTGAGCAGTCGAAGAGCGCCGCTCAAGGCTTTATCACGCTGGCCACCTACGGGGTGGGCATGCTAATCGGCTCGCTACTCTCAGGCCAGATCGTGGATGCCCATCAGCTCAGCGGCAGCCTGCACGACTGGCACACCATCTGGCTGATTCCGGCCGCCATTGCGGCGGGCGTGCTGGTGGTGTTCCTGCTGTTGTTTAAAGACCGCAACGCTGCCCCCTTAACGGCTGGGGAAATTACCTACGCCGAGGCCACTGCGCGCCTGGAGGTATAAAATTGAGCCGTTGGCTAACAGCTGCTGGCTGTTGGCACCCGTTCAACCGAAGGCCAACAGCTACTAGCCAGCAGCTAGCAGCTCCAGACATTACCGCATGAAATTACGATTGGGCATGATTGGCGGCGGGCAAGGGGCCTTTATTGGGGCCGTCCACCGCATCGCCGCTTCCCTCGACGGCTTGTACGAGCTCACGGCCGGCGCTTTCAGCAGCAACGCGGCCAAATCGCGGGCCACCGGCGTGTTATTGGGCCTGGCTCCCGACCGGGTGTATGGCTCCTACGAAGAGTTGATTACCCAGGAAATGCAGCGGCCCGCCACTGAGCGGGTGCAGGTTATTTCCATCGTCACGCCCAACTACCTGCACTTCGCGCCGGCCAAAATGGCCCTCGAAAACGGCTTCGATGTAGTGCTCGACAAGCCGATGACTTTCTCGCTGGCCGAGGCCAAGCAGCTGCAAACCGTGGCCGAGGTCAGCGGCCGGCTGCTGTGCCTCACCCACACCTACACCGGCTACCCGATGGTGAAAGAGGCCCGGCAATTGTTGGCCGCCGGCACCCTGGGGCCCATCCGCAAGGCCTACGTGGAGTACCCGCAGGGCTGGCTCAGCGGCTTTGAGGAGGGTGGCGAAAACAAGCAAGCCGCTTGGCGTACCGACCCCGCCCGTAGCGGCGTGGCCGGAGCCATGGGTGACATCGGTACCCACGCTTTCAACCTCCTAGAGTACGTGACGGGCCTGCAAGTGACGCGCCTCTGCGCCGACATCAACACGGTAGTGCCCGGCCGGCAGCTCGACGACGACGGGGCCGTACTGCTGAAGCTCTCCAACGGCGCCAGCGCCGTGCTCGTGGCCTCCCAGATTGCGGCCGGCGAGGAAAACAACGTCCGCATCCGCGTGTACGGCGACAAAGGGGGCTTGGAGTGGCAGCAGGTGGATGCCAACACGCTGCAAGTGAAGTGGCTGGACCGGCCCGCCGAAATCCGGCGCACCGGCACCGGCTACGTTGGCTCTTTTGCTCAGCACAATGCCCGCGTGCCCGCCGGCCACCCCGAGGGCTATCTAGAGGCCTTCGCCAACCTCTACCGCAACTTCGCGCTGACCCTGCAAGCGCGCGAGGCCGGCGAAACCGCTTCGCCCGAAGCTCTTGACTACCCGAGTATTGCCGACGGCGTGCGCGGCATGGCGTTCATTGAGAACGTCATTGCCTCGGGCCAGTCGGACAAAAAATGGACTGAATTCACCGTTTGATCTGCTTATGACTACCCTTCAGGGCCCCGCCATTTTCCTGGCCCAATTCATCAGCGACGAAGCCCCGTTCAATAGCCTGGAAGGTATCTGCGGCTGGGCCGCGGGCCTGGGCTATAAGGGCATCCAGATGCCCACGCTCGACGCGCGTTTTATCGACCTGCAAAAGGCGGCCGAAAGCAAGACTTACGCCGACGAAATCAAGGGCATCATAAACGCGGCGGGGCTGCAAATCACCGAGCTGTCCACGCACTTGCAGGGCCAGCTGGTGGCCGTGAACCCAGCCTACGACAAGCTGTTCGACGGGTTTGCGCCGGAAGCGTACCGCAATAACCCCGCGGCGCGGCAGCAATGGGCCGTGCAGCAGCTGAAATACGCTGCGCAGGCCTCGCAAAACCTGGGCCTCCAGGCGCACGCCACTTTCAGCGGGGCCCTGCTCTGGCCGATGGTGTACCCCTGGCCCCAGCGCCCAGCCGGCTTAGTTGAGGAAGGCTTCACCGAGCTGGCCCGCCGCTGGACGCCCATTCTGGACGAATTCGACCGCTGCGGCGTGGATTTGTGCTACGAAGTGCACGCCGGCGAAGACCTGCACGACGGCGTGACCTACGAGATGTTCCTCGACAAAGTGCACCACCACCCACGCGCCTGCCTGCTCTACGACCCGTCGCACTTCGTGCTGCAATGCCTTGATTACCTGGAGTACATCGACATCTACCACGAGCGGATCAAGATGTTCCACGTTAAGGATGCCGAGTTCAACCCCAACGGCCGCCAGGGCGTGTACGGCGGCTACCAGAGCTGGCTCGAGCGGGCCGGCCGCTTCCGCTCGCTAGGCGATGGGCAAGTGGATTTCAAAGCTATTTTCAGCAAAATGGCTCAGTACGACTACGCCGGCTGGGCCGTGCTAGAGTGGGAGTGCGCCATTAAAAACCCCGAGGATGGGGCCCGTGAAGGGGCCCAATTTATCCGCGACCACATCATCCGCGTCACTGATAAGGCGTTCGACGACTTTGCTAATACCGCCACCGACGCGGAATTCAATAAAACCCTGCTAGGCTTGTAGCCTCCTGCTTCCGATGAAAAAGATGATGATGCTGCTCAGCAGCTGCGCTTTGCTAATTGCTTGCGAATCGACCCCCAAAGCCGGCGAAACCGCCACCACCGAACCAGCAGCCGGCAGTGGGGCCCCCACCGCCGTGCCGGCCACCGGCGACGACCTAGCCAGCGCCGCGCCGGGTATTAAATTGATTGCGGCCTCCGATTGTGCTGGCTGCCACCAAGAGCGCAACAAAGTGGTGGGGCCCGCCTACGTCGATATTGCGGCAAAATACCAGCCCACCGAGGCCAACATTGCCATGCTGGCCAACAAAATAATTACGGGCGGCAAAGGCAATTGGGGCGAAATCCCGATGACGCCGCACCCAGGCCTGTCGGTGGCCGATGCGCAGGAGATGACCAAGTACATTTTGAGCGTAAAATAATTGTTTGGCACAATTGCTGAATAACTAGTAAAAAGCTCTTGTTCCGCGGAGCGGATCGAGGAATTAATTAATTAATTAAACTGTGCCCGCCATGGCTGCCCAACCAAACCGCCGCGCGGTCATTAAAAACATCGTTGCCGGTACGGCTTCCTTGGGTGCTGTGGGCGCGCTGAGTGCCTTCGCGCCGGCCGAAAATTCTGTGAACGAAGCTGCCTTGAAAAACAACATCAACCAATCGGTTTGCCGCTGGTGCTTCGGTGATTTGTCGCTCGACCAGCTGTGCGCCGCTGCCAAAAGCATGGGCATTAAAGGCATCGATTTGGTGGGCCCCAAGGAATGGCCCACGCTGAAGAAATACGGCCTGGATTCGCCCATGTGCAACGGCGCGGAAATTAGCCTGACCGACGGCTTCAACGACCCGAAATTTCACGCCACGCTGCTGAAGAATTATTCGGCCATGATTCCGCTGGTGGCGGCAGCCGGGTACAAAAACCTGATTTGCTTCAGCGGCAGCAAGCGTGGCCTGGACGATGCCACCGGCATTGCCAACTGCGTGCAGGGCCTGCAACCGCTGATGGCCTTGGCTGAAAAGCACAACGTGGTGCTGGTGATGGAGTTGCTCAACAGCAAAGTAGATCACCACGACTATCAGTGCGACCATACCGCCTGGGGCGTGGCGCTGGCTAAAAAGCTGGGTTCGGAGCACTTCAAATTGCTCTACGACATCTACCACATGCAGATCGACGAGGGTGACGTTATCCGCACCCTCACCGACAACCACGCTTACATTGCCCACTACCACACCGCGGGCGTGCCCGGCCGCCACGAGATCGACGAAACCCAGGAGCTGTATTACCCGGCCATTATGCGCGCCATCCTGGCCACGGGTTTCAAGGGCTACGTAGCCCAGGAATTCATGCCGAAACAGGCGGATAAGCTGGCGTCGCTGCGCAAAGCGGTGTTGCTGTGCGACGTTTAATTAATTAATTCTTTTCCTTTTCAGGGCCCCATGACGCAACGCAGAGATTTCCTAAAGCAAGCCGGTTTGCTATCGGCCCTTTCCCTGGTGAACCCCGGGGCCCTATTTGCGGCCCCGTCGGGGCTGAAAGCGGGCTTGCAGCTCTACACGCTGCGCGACTACATCGGCAAAGACCCGAAAGGCGTGCTGGCCAAAGTGGCGAAGGCCGGCTACAAGGAAGTGGAAACCTACGGCTACAGCCCGGAAACGCATTATTGGGGCCTGACGCCGAAAGAATTCAAAGCCGTGCTGGCGGCCAACGGCCTCACCACGCCCAGCGGCCACTACGATATGGGGGCCTACCTGCGCGACGGCAACCAGGAGGTATTCAAAGCCTACATGGAAGCGGCCAATGCTTGTGGCCAGCAGTACATTGTGGTGCCGTACCTCGACGCTGCGGTGCGCAAAACAACGGACGATTTCAAGGTAATTGCCGAGAAATTGAATAAGGCCGGCGAGTTGTGCAAAGCAGCCGGCTTGCGGGTGGGCTACCACAACCACGATTTCGAGTTTCAGCCCGTGAACGGAGTGGCGCTGTACGATGTGATGCTAAAGGAAACCGACGCGCAGCTGGTAGATTTTGAGATGGATATTTATTGGGTGGTGCGCGCCGGCCGCGACCCAATTAAATTAATTGAAGCCAACTCCAAGCGTTTCCCAATGTGGCACATCAAAGACATGGAAAAGGCCCAGCCCGAGCATAATACGGAAATTGGGGCGGGTACCATCGACTTCAAAAAGATTATGAAGTACGCGAAAACGGCGGGCCTAAAACACCCCTTCATGGAGCAGGAATACTTCGCCATGGATGCTTATAAAAGCATTGCCCAGAGCGCGGCGTACATGAAGAAAAACCTGCTTTCGTAGCTGGCTAACACGCTGCTGAAACCTCTTGCAATTAATTAAAACAAATAGCCGTATGAAAACCCGCTTAGTCGCTACCGCACTACTGGTTGGCAGCATGGGGGCCGCCGTGGCCCAAACTGCGCCGCCCGCCGCCAAACCTGAGGATACGGAGGTGTACACCCCCGTGCCCCCCGCCGTGACGCCGGGTAAAACCAGCAGCGATGCCCCCTCGGACGCGCTGGTGCTGTTTGATGGCAAAAGCCTGGACCAGTGGACTTCGACCGACAACCCCGGGGCCCCGGCCACGTGGACGACGACGGGCGGCGTGCTGGCCGTAAACAAGGGCGCGGGCAACATTCAAACCAAGCGCAGCTTCGGTAATTATCAGCTGCACTTGGAGTGGCGCGTGCCGGCCAACATCACGGGCACGGGCCAGGCGCGGGGCAATAGCGGTCTGTTTCTCGCCTCGCTGGGCAAGGGCGACGAAGGCTACGAGCTGCAAATACTGGACTCATACAACAACAAAACCTACACCAACGGCCAGGCGGGCAGCGTGTACAAGCAGATTGTGCCGCTGGCTAACCCCACCCGCAAGCCCGGCGAGTGGCAGACCTACGACGTCATCTGGACGGCCCCCACTTTTGCGCCCGGCGGCACGGTGGCCACGCCGGCCCGCGTCACGGTGCTGTTCAACGGTGTGCTGGTGGAAAACAACGTAGCCCTACAGGGCCCCACGCGCTACATCGGCAAGGCCAGCTACGGCGCCCCTCATGGCCCGTCGCCCATCAAGCTCCAGGCGCACGGCGACAAGAGCGAGCCACTCAGCTTCCGCAATATCTGGATTCGAGAATTGCCAGCTGTAGGTCAGTAATAACTAGGTTTCGCTCGAATTAATTAATACCATTAGGGGCCCCGAAAAAGCTAAAAATATAGGATTGTAAATGCGTAGAGAATACGGGAGTGGTTTGGCATTTCAAATTTATACCTATTCCGCAAGTTCACGTCATAAAAGTACCAAAAATTTGGCTTAAAACTGTACTTTTATTAGATAATTCAAATTTACTCGCCTT
>NZ_MDZA01000077.1 GCF_001816125.1 Hymenobacter coccineus
AAGGGTGGGGTAGCAGTCTGCTTGAAGGCAGCCAGCGGCGGCAGCTGGGCCCCAGCGCCGCCAGCGCGGCCGCGGCGCGGCGCGGGTCGGCGCGCAGCTTGGGTAGCAGGTAGGGCCCCAGCCACTTCACGAAGGGCGGCATGGTGGCGTAGCGCCAGGGCCCCCGCCGCTTGTGGAAATAGGGCCAGGCGGCTACCACGCGGCTGTTTTCGCGGGCCAGCACTACGTCCCAGGTGCCACCTTCGGCGCAGGCATCGAGGTACCACGGCTGGGCAAACACCGGCAGGTCGGGCGCGGTGCAGCAGAAGGCGTGGTAGTCGGCGTGGGCGGGCATGGGGCAGGGGAGGGGGCGAAAATACGCCCCGCCGGGCGCGGGGTTATAAAATTTGGGGCCCTACCTCAACCATCGCCGCGCCCCAGCGTATTAGGCTCTAAGACGCCCTGCTGGGGGCCCTGGCCCGCAGCTCTTTCACGATTCTTTCACTTTCTACTTACCCCCTCCCCATGTCGTACTACGAAGAAGACAACAACGCCGGTAAAATCCTCCTCGCCGCCCTCGCCGGTGCCGGTGCTGGCATCATCGCCGGTATCCTGCTGGCTCCCGATAAGGGTTCGAACACCCTCGAGAACTGGAAAGGCGCTGCTACTAAGTACAGCAGCCAGTTGGGCGACCAGGCAACCAAAATCGGTGCTGACCTCGAAGAAAAATTCAAAGAATACTCCAGCAAGCTCGAAGACCTGACCGGTGCTGGCAACCTGCGCCTGCAAGGCAACTGGGACGACCTGAAAGGCAAGTTGAAGCAGCAATACGCCCAGCTCACCGACGACGACCTGACTTACGCCGAGGGCAAAGGCGACGAGCTTGTAGGCAAGCTGCAAGACAAGCTTGGTAAAGGCAAAGCCGAAATCACCAAAATGCTGAACGACCTGAAAGCCTAGTGCGCTCAGTTTAGTTGACTTGAAAAGCCCTGTGCCACCCGGTACGGGGCTTTTTTCATCGCTGATTTTGTTGATTAACCGTGATTACGCTGATTATCTTAGACTTTCCATTCGCATGAACGACGACAAAGGCAAAGTGATTTTCTCGCTGATAGCCGGTGCTACGGCCGGCATCGTGGCCGGCCTGCTGCTGGCCCCCGAAACCGGCGACGAGGCCCGCTCCCAAATCCGCGAATCGGCCTCTAAGTGGGCCGACGAGCTGAAGAAGCGCGCCCAGCGGGCCCTTGGCCAAACCCCCGGGGCCCCCACGCCCGGCACCGACGACCAAGCCGCCGCCGATGTGCTTCTGCGCTCGATGAGCCAAGAAGCAGCCGAAGCTTTGGATTAAACCGACGGCTGGAGCGGTTCCGGGCTTTGACCTGTACCACCAAGCTGTGCTTGGTCTTGCCCTGGGGCCCCATACGCGAGACCGAGCATAGCTTGGTGGTACGGGCTCCGCCGCCACATACGACCGATTTCAAAACGCAAAAAAGGCCCGCACGAATCGTCGTGCGGGCCTTTTTTGCGTTTTGTATTTCTGTTAATTAGTCCAGCTTTTCGGCCTTCATTTGCGGGAAGAACAGCACGTCCTGGATGGAGTTGGAGTTGGTCATGATCATGCTCAGGCGGTCGATGCCAATGCCCAGGCCGGCCGTGGGCGGCATGCCGTACTCCAGCGCCCGCAGGAAGTCCTCGTCGAGCACCATTGCCTCCACATCGCCGCGCTTGCCCAGCTCCAGCTGGTCCTCGAAGCGCTTGCGCTGGTCGATGGGGTCGTTGAGCTCGGAGAAGGCGTTGCAGATTTCCTTGCCGTTGCAGATGGCTTCGAACCGCTCCACCAGGCCCGGCTGGTCGCGGTGCTTCTTGGCCAGCGGCGACATCTCCACCGGATAATCGGTGATGAAGGTGGGCTGGATGAGCTTGGGCTCCACGTACTCGCCGAAAATCTCGTCGATGATTTTGGACTTGCCCATGCTGGGGTCCAGCTTCACGTGCAGCGTATCGGCCACGGTGCGCAGGGCTGCCTCGTCCAGGGCCCCAATGGCGTGGCCCGTAAACTTCTCAATGGCCTCGAACATCGTCAGGCGCTGCCAGGGGCGCTGGAAGTTGATGACGTTTTCGCCCACCTGCACCTCGGTTTTGCCGTGCAGCGTCATGGCCACGCGCTCCACCATTTCCTCCACCAGGTCCATCATCCAGTGGTAGTCCTTGTAGGCCACGTACAGCTCCATCTGGGTAAACTCGGGGTTGTGGAACCGCGACATGCCCTCGTTGCGGAAGTCCTTGCTGAACTCGTACACGCCATCAAAGCCGCCCACAATCAGGCGCTTGAGGTATAGCTCGTTGGCAATGCGCAGGTACAGCGCCATGTCCAGCGTGTTGTGGTGCGTTTTGAAAGGGCGCGCCGCCGCGCCGCCGTACAGCGGCTGCAAAATCGGCGTTTCTACTTCTAAATAGCCCTTGTCATTCAAAAAGTTGCGCATGGATTGCACCAGCTGCGTCCGCTTAACGAAGGTGTCGCGCACGTGGGGGTTCACCACCAGGTCCACGTAGCGCTGGCGGTAGCGCTGCTCGGGGTCGGTGAAGGCGTCGTACACGACTTTTTCGCCGGTGGCCTCGTCCACTTTCTCCTTTACCACGGGCAGTGGGCGCAGGGCCTTGGCCAGCAGTTTCAGCTCCGTCACGTGGATGGAAGTCTCGCCTACCTGCGTCACGAACACGTGGCCTTTCACGCCGATGAAGTCGCCCAGGTCGAGCAGCTTTTTAAATACGTTGTTATACAGCGTCTTGTCTTCGCTGGGACAAATTTCGTCGCGGTTGATGTAGAGTTGGATGCGGCCCGAAGTGTCCATCAACTCCGCAAACGAAGCCTTGCCCATCACGCGCTGCGACATCAGCCGGCCCGCCAAGCTCACTTCCTGGAAGTTGTTGAGCTCGGGGTGGTAGTTGTCGAGGATTTCCTTGGCGTAAAACGTCACGTCGAACAGCTCCGACGGGTAGGCTTCCACGCCCAGCTTTTCCAGCTCTTCGAGTTTGTGGCGGCGCTGGAGTTCTTGTTCGCTTAAATGAATCACGGATTTTTGCGGATTAGGGCGGATTTTTCGGATTTTGGGGACGGCGGCTAATGTTTTTTAGCCATGGGGCTCTGTATTTGGCGCGCCATTGAGCAAGTAGGCAACGGGGCAACACTGTCGCAAAAGTAGCCAATGAAAAAGCCGCTCCTAAAAAGGAACGGCTTTTCAATAATAAAACTCCGGCAAGTGCTACTGGTTTGGCCACCGACAATAATATTGCAGACGGCCGTCCCCAAAATCCGAAAAATCCGCCCTAATCCGCAAAATCCGTGATTTAGGCGGCCATGCGGTAGGTGGGGGCCTCCACGGCCACAGCTGGGGCCGTGGGCGGCGTGGGGGCCAGCACGGGCTCTACGCGGGTGCGCAGGCGCTCCTGGACAAAGCCGGCCTGCAAGTGAGCGGGCAGCTCGGCCACCAGCTGGCGGTAGCGCTCCAGGCCCAAGGCCTTGGCCACGTACGTTTCGTGGATGCCGTTGAGGTAGCTCACAATGTTGAGCAGCGAAGCGTGGAACAGCTTGAAGTCGATATCGGCCTCCACGTAGCGCTCAATCTCGCGGCTGCTCTGCGAGATGCGCAGGCGGCCCAGCAGGTCAAAGATGGTGGTGTAGCCCAGCCGCCAGGTAATCTGCTGCCAGTGCGCGCTGGTCCACTTATCAAGGGGCCGGCCGGTTTTCTGGCTGCGGATAGCCGTGTTGGGGTTGGCCTGCACCTGAGCGCGGGTCCACTGGGCCTTCATCTTGCGCGTGGTGCGCAAGAACTGGCCGATCTGAGCCTGGGCATCAATCTCCTGGCTGGCAATGTGCAGCCC
Organism: Hymenobacter coccineus; assembly: GCF_001816125.1. GTDB lineage: Bacteria > Bacteroidota > Bacteroidia > Cytophagales > Hymenobacteraceae > Hymenobacter > Hymenobacter coccineus. Next base: position 3,862 of record NZ_MDZA01000077.1, read on the forward strand.
GGCCTTATAGCCCGCCAGCGGCAGCCGGTGGATGCTAAAGTCGCCGTAGGCCCCCGCGGCGTAGAACGATACCGGGCGCGGGTAGGCGTTCTTCACCACCAGCCGGCCCACCTCGCGGCGCACCAGCTGGTTGTTGTTGCTGCGCACGCCGGTGGTGTATAGGAAAGCCTGGAGGCCCGAGAGAATGGCGTGGTAGGCCTGCGGGAACGTCCAGTGTAGGGCGTTGCGCAGGAAGTTGTCGTCGCCCAACTCAGCCGTGGCGCGCAGGGCGTACTCCGTACTCCAGCAGGTGTGCAACAGCTTGGTTAGGGCCGTCACATCGGCGTCGCCCAGCTCGGCCGCGTGGTTGCGGAAGAACGGCAGGTGCTGCAAGCCGCCCAGCGCGTCGTCGCTTTCCTGGATGTGGTAGTTAATGGCAAAGAAGTAGTTCAGAAACACCTGCGCCGGAATGGACTTGCGCCAGGCCTCATCGGCTACCAGTTGCTGCGGCTCGGGGGCCCCCAGGTCGGCCTGTGGGATGAGCGGGATGATGCGGGTTGCTTCGTGCGTCATAGTCATACCGAATAAACGTATTAAGAGAGCTTTTTAGTTGCTTGTTTGCTAATTATTTTAACAATCTATTATGATTAGTATAACACTGGTTATTAGTAAGTTGAAAAACATATTAAGCGAACATTAAAAATTATTTTTAGCAGTCGATTTACTAACTGGCCTAGTTGCTAACGGAACCTACAAAAAAAGCCCTCAGCCGCAGGGCTGAGGGCTTTGGAAACGGCAGGTGTCAGGGCCGCTACAACTGGTCCTGAATGATCGAAACGGCTTCGCCGATGATGATGTCCTTCTTAAGGTTTTTGGTGAAGCGCTGGTCGCGGTTGATCTTCACCGTGTCACCGTTAGCGGCTTGCACGTCGGCGCGCAATGGCGAGAAAGCCAGGGCCGTTGTTGCTTTCTGGGCAGCTTCGTACTTCTCCGCCTCTACCTTGTTCTGGCGCTGGTTTGTGCGGTACGTTACCAGGTTCAACGATTCCATCGATTCCTTCTTGCGGGCTAGCATCATCTGGCTGGATTCGGTCATCACCTTGAAGCCGGGGCTGGTGGCCACGCGGGCTTTGCTGGCGGCGCGCAACTTGTCGTAGGCCGGCTGCGTGTTCCAGGAGCGGTAGCGGGCGGGGGCAATCTCGTCCCACTTCAGCGGGTAGTCCGAGCCTTTCTCGCCCTCCTCCAAGTACGAGTACATGTCTGGGAGAATGATGTCCGGCACCACGCCCTTGAACTGGGTCGAACCCCCGTTCACGCGGTAGAACTTAGAGGTGGTGAATTTAAGCGAGCCGAAAGGCTTGAGGTTATTCAACTCACTCGGCAGGCTCTCGTCCAAGTCCACGATGCGCTGCACCGTGCCCTTGCCATAGGTGCTGGCCGAGCCTACCACCACGGCGCGCTTGTAGTCCTGCATGGCAGCGGCCAGAATCTCCGAGGCGGAGGCGCTGTACTTATTCACCAGAATCACCAGGGGCCCACTGTATTGCACCTGGGGGTCCTTGTCCTCCAACACAGTGGTGCGGCCGCGGCGTCACGAATCTGCACGATGGGGCCGCTGTCGATGAACAGGCCGCCCATGTCCACGGCGTCGTTCAAAGAACCACCGCCGTTGTAGCGCAGGTCCAGAATCACACCTTTCACACCTTCCTGGGTCATCTTAGCTAGCTCCTTCTTCACATCCTGCGACGAGTTCGGGCTGCCATCGTTGTTAAAATCGGCGTAGAACGTCCGCAAATCCAGGTAGCCAAACTTCTGATTTTTGTCCGTAATGGCGGCCGAGCGGGCATACGCCTCGCTGTTAATCACCACGTCGCGGATGATGGGCACCACTTTGGTCGTACCATCGGCCTTGCGCACCGTGAGGCGCACTTCCGAGCCTTTCTTGCCCTTGATAAGCGTTACGGCCTTCGTGATGCGCCAGCCCTCGATGCTCACCGGCTCGGCGGCACCCTGGGCCACGCGCAGAATGGCGTCGCCCTTTTTCAATTCGCCCTGCCGGGCCGAAGCTGAACCGGGCAGAATGTCCTCGATGTAAATCAAATTATCCTTTTCCCGTAGTTGGGCCCCAATGCCTTCGAAGCGGCCAGTGAGCTGGTAGTCGAAATCTTCCTTGGCCTTGGGCGCAAAGTAGTCGGTGTGCGGGTCGTAAGTGTTGGCAATAACGTTGGCGTAGCTAGCCAACTGGTCGTTGGCACTAACCTCTAGCAACTCCTCAAACTGGTCGTCATAAGTCTTCAGCACGCGCTTACGGGCTTCGGCTTCCATCTGGGCGGGGGTACGCACTGGTTCGGGGGCCGTAGGGGCCTTAGCGTTGGCGGCCGCCGGGGCAGCGGTGGCCACCGAAGGTTTGGCCGTTTTGGCTTTTTCCTGAGCATCCATCATCTCCGATACCCGGCTCAGGGTTTCGAATTTCAGCATTTTGCGCCACAACTCGTGCTGGGCAGCTTTGTCGGCGGGCCAAGTAGCTTTTTCAAAATCGGTCTGGAACGTCTCGGCGATAGTGAAGTCGAACGGCTTGGCCAGAATTTCGCGGTAGAGAATCTGCATCTCTTTCACTCGCTGGGTCATCAGCTGGGTGCTAAGGTCGAAGAAGTCACGCCGGCCGGTTTTCACCTCGTCGTCAATGTCGTTCCGGTACTTGCCTAAGCTTTGGATATCGCTGGCCAGCAGAAATGTCTTGCGATAGTCGTCGCGCTTCAGCGACAAGTCAAATACCCGGTTGGAAAACGTGTCGTCCAGCTTTTCGGGCTGGTAGTGGGCACTGTTCAGGCCCTGCACCATGGTGCCAATGAGTACCTGCTCTTTGGTGGGGCCCGCCGAAGTATTGCGGCGAAATAACCGATATGAAGCTAGGACGAACACTGCCATCACCAGGAAGGCATACAGTCCAATTTTTAAGCGAGGAAATGACATCAGCGAGGAGAAAACAATAGGAAAATCAAATATACGCGAAATCACCAGCGGCCCTGCGACGTAGCCGTTCACCTTTCAAACGCCCACAACGGGCGAATAAGTGCCCTGCGCCGGCTAACTAAAAATCTCTGTTAACTCTACGTAAAGCCAGTTTTAGCGGATGACACGGCGTAATAAAAAAGGCTGCTCCCATCGGGAGCAGCCTTTTTCTTATACCAATGCTAGCAATAAACTAGTAACGATAAATTTTGTCGCCGTTGTTGCGACGAAATTCCTCTTCGAAATACTGAGCGTCTTCGGCGTTGCGGGGCTTCACGCCCATCACAATGCCGCCGTTGTTAACGCCTTGCTCGTATTCAGCAGCGTGCTCCTCGGGGATGCCCGAGCCAACCAGTGCGCCTACCAAGCCGCCGGTCAGGCCGCCAGCGCCAGCACCCGCCAAAGCGGCGGCCAGCGGACCAGCGATGATCAGGCCCAGACCGGGCAGTGCTACCGACGTCCCGATGGCTGCAATGGCACCGATGATGGCGCCAGCCGTGCCGCCGATGGCCGAGCCTACACCCGCGCCTTCCATAGCCTTGTCACCAAGTTCAGTCTGGGCGGTGTCGTCGCCGAAGTGCGTTTTGCGGGTTTCATCCGACATCAGCAGGTTCACATCGTCTTTGCCATAACCGCGCGAATGCAGCGAGTTATACGTCTTCTCGGCGCTCTCGCGGTCGCTAAAGATGCCGCTCATCGTGCTCCCCTGTTTGTAATTGTTGTCGCCCGTTACTGCATTGCCTACTGCATTAGCAGCATCAGAAGCGGTGTTCTGCACAGCATCAATGCCAGCACCAACGGCAGCTCCGGCCGAGCCAGCTACCGCTGCGCCTTTTTGGGTTGCGCTGTAATCATGGTCGTTGTTTGTAGCATCCGTTACGGAGGCACCCGTCCCAGCATTGTAGCTGGTGCCCTCGTTGCTCATGCCGGTGCTGTTGCCTACGCCCGTGCCAGTGGTGGCCGTGCCGAAGTTAGCGCCAGCGCCAGTACCTGAGTTTTGCGGGTTGTTACGATCGTTGGTGTTCATAATAGAGTGGGAATTTGTGAATGAAGAAAAACAAAGCCCTGGCAAAGCCGCGGCCAGGTTTGTAACGGGGCAGCCCCGTGCGGGGTTGCGTTATCATTCATTATTCACGCCCATTCAGGGCCCCAACGTGGGGTTCAGGCGAACTCTTGAAAATTGGCGTCGTCGAGCCAAAAATCCCGGCACGTGCGCACCAAGTTTCTCAGGAAGTCCTCGTCTTGCTTGAGGGTGCGCCACTCGCCCATGCCGAGCTTTTCGCACAGCTTGTAAAAATTGTCGCCCTGGCCCTTCGAACCGGGTACCTTCACCAGGCAGCTCAGCGGGGGCCGGCCTTCGGTATGCTCGGTGGTGGATATTTCCGCGAGCATTTCATTCAGGCGCGATTTTTCGTGCGAAATGTCGAGGTTCAGGCCTAGCTCGGCTTCCTGCACCAAGGTAAGGTAGCTGGCGGTGCCAGTTTGCTGGCGGGCGTAACGGATGAGGTAGGTGCGGATGCGACCAGTCATAATAAACGAAAAGGGGGCAGCCTGTGCGAAAAAGAACAGGTGGGCCAGCGTACGGGCCCATAAAAATAGCCGAACCGGGTGGTGCCACCCCAATATAGGGATATGGCACCACGGTTCGGAAACGGAGCGGCCGGACGATTCCGGCCGCGACCGGCGCATTACCACAGGCAATTGTAGTGCCAGGCTGCGCAATGGGGCCCCATTACCGGCCCCGGCGGCGGCGCAACTCGCGCTGCACCAGCAAAAATTCGCGGCTGCTTTGGCCCGCAATGGCCGTGTTTTCGTTGGCGCGGCGCAGCAAATACGGCATCACGGCCTCGACGGGTCCGTAGGGCAAGTACTTGGCTACGTGGTAGCCGGCGTGGGCCAGGTTATAGCTTAGGTTGTCGCTCATACCATAGAGCTGGGCAAACCACACGCGGGCATCGCCCGGGGCCAGGCCCGCCTCCTGCATCAGCTGGGTGAGCAGCAGCGAGCTGGCCTCGTTGTGGGTGCCGGCGCAGAAGCTGATGCGGGCCACGTGCTGCACGCAGTAGCGCAGGGCCTCGTCGTAGAGGTCGTCGGTGGCCTGCTTGCTGGGGTTGATGGGCGTGGCGTAGCCGCGCTGCTTGGCGATGCGGGCCTCTTTTTCCATGTAGGCCCCGCGCACGAGCTTGGCCCCTACGAAAAAGCCGGTTTGGGCCCCCGTGTCGTGGGCGGCTTGCAGGGCCTCCAGGCGGTCGTGTCGGTAGAGCTGGTAGGTGTTCCACACAATGGCCTGCTCGCGGTTGTACTTGGCCATCATCTCGTCGGCCAGCGCGTCGATGGTGTGCTGGAACCAGCTTTCCTCGGCGTCGACAAACAGTCGGATGCCGTGCTGGTGGGCCCGGGCGCAGAGGGCCTCCACGCGGGCCACGGCGCGGGTGTGGGCGGCTTCCTCGGCGGCGCTCAGGGCTTGCCCGGCCTGGATTTTCTCCAGAATGGCCGCGCTGGCCACGCCCGTTACCTTAAATACGGAAAAGGGGATGTGCGCCGAGCGGTGAGCTTCCTCAATTGTCGCCAGCAGCTCGTCGCGGGTGCGGTCGTAACTGGCGTCGTTGCCCTCGCCTTCCACCGAATAATCGAGGATGGTGCCGATGCCGTAGCGCCCGAGGGCCGCCACCACCGGGCGGCACTCGGCAATGCTTTCGCCTCCGCAAAACTGCTCGAAAATGGAGTGTTTGATGAGAAACTTGGTGCCCGGCAGGCCCCATTTCAGGGCGGCCTGCATCAGCCCGCTGCCGGTTTTCACGAGCCCGTTGTTGTTCATGGCCGCAAACAGACCGTAAGTTTTGCGCAGTTGGGCGTCCGACTTGGCCGCGAAGGCAATCTGGGTATTATCGAACGATACGGGTGGGGCCAGGGTGGGAGTGGTCATACAAGAGCGGTTACGGTGGGGCCCCAGGGGCCCTAGCGGGTGCGAAGTTAGCCGCTAAACACCCGCCTCGGGGCTGAACGTTTCGTGGGCAGGGCCCCATCTTTGCGGCAACATGGAAATCACAACTACTCCCACCACTTTTTTTACCCGCTTGCTGGCCCGCAAGGGCCAGCCCATCCTCATCGCGGGGCCCTGCTCGGCCGAAACGGAGGCCCAAACGCTGGCCACCGCCCGCGGTGTGCAGGCGCTGGGCAACGTCGATTTGTTCCGGGCCGGGGTGTGGAAGCCGCGCACCCGCCCGGGCTCGTTTGAGGGCGCCGGGTCGGCGGCGCTGCCCTGGCTCCAGCGCGTGACGCAGGAAACCGGCCTGCCCGTGGCCATTGAGGTGGCCACCCCGCGCCACGTGGAAGAAGCCTTGGCCCACGGCATCCAGGTGCTCTGGGTGGGGGCCCGCACCACTGCTAACCCCTTTGCGGTGCAGGAGCTGGCTGATGCGCTGGCCGGCACCGGCGTGCCGGTGATGGTGAAAAACCCCGTGAACCCCGACGTGTCGCTGTGGGCGGGGGCCCTGGAGCGGCTGGCCCGCGCCGGCATCACCGACCTGGCGGCCATCCACCGCGGCTTCAGCACGTTTGCGCCCAGCAAGTACCGCAACCCGCCCACCTGGATGCTGGCCATCGAGCTGAAAACCCGCTTCCCGCACATCCCGCTCATCTGCGACCCCAGCCACATGGCCGGCCGGCGCGACTTGCTGCTGCCCATCGCCCAAAAAGCGCTGGACCTGGACTACGACGGCCTCATCATCGAAACCCACCCCGACCCCGACCAAGCCCTCAGCGACGCCGAGCAGCAGGTGACGCCGGCGCGGCTGGGCGAGATATTCAGCGAGTTGAAGTATCGCCGCCGCTCCTCCAGCAACGAAGATTACCAGGCCAAGGCCGAGGAGCTGCGCCAGAAGATGGACGTGGCTGACCGCGAAATAATGGAAGCCCTGGCCCGCCGCATGGCCCTGGTGGAGGAGCTAGCCGAATACAAGAAGGCCAACGACGTCAAAATTCTCCAGTTCGACCGCTGGAAGGAAATCTTCGCCACCCGTTCGGCCTGGGCCGAAACGCTGCACCTGAACAAGGACTTTATCGGCGAGCTCTATAAACTGATCCACCTCGAAAGCATCCGCAAGCAAACCGAAGTGCTGAACGGGGCCCCCGCCGAGGAACCCGGGCACCTGGGCCCCGGGCTGTAATTATTAGCTGCTAGCTATCGGCTTTCGTCCAATGCCGGCGTGCGTTTGCTTTTAGCTGGCTACCTGAAGTGCTAAGTAGCTGGCCCGCAAAATGGGCAAAAGAAAAGGGCTGCTCAATTGAGCAGCCCTTTTCTTTTGCCTTCCAGAGCTGTGCTGGACTAATCCACCACGTCCCAGAAGATTTTGGTGTACTGCGTAGTCCCGGTGGGGAGGTTGGCAGCGTTTGTGCTCACCTCGCCCAGCGGATAAATCAAGCGCGTGGGCAGCTTGTCGGCGCGGGGCGACTGCGACTGCGACGAGGCTGGCAGTTTTGGCTGCGCGGTGCGGCGGTAGTCATCCCAAGCCTCCGTGCTGGCCACCGAGTTCAGGGCCAGATACTTCTGGTAGATGATGATGTTCTGCTTGCCCAGTGCTCCATTGACAACGGCATTGTCAAAGCTCACCAACGGGTTGGTGGCATTGGTAGCGGCGTTGACGTACGTGTTGTACTGGTCGATGCCAGCAGCACCCGCCATGGTAGAGGCCTCGAGCGTGGAAGCGTTGATGGTGGCGTTGGTGGTAGCCGCCGCCCGGTAGAAGTAGATGAACGAGGCCTTGATGCCGTCGAGGTAATCTTGCTTGGCACTAACATCGCCGCCAGTGAACAAGTTACGAGTTTCAGCTTCCGCCTTTGAGAACAAGTGCTCCGACAACAGCATCAGCGCGGTGGGGGCAACGAGGCCCTTCAGGATGCCACCGGTAGCCGTAGCGGCGTTGGCACCGCGGAGGCGCGAGGCAACAATTGGGGCCACAAACGTGGGGGCGTTGCTCTGGCCCGGCATGGCCCCAATGTACTCGGGGGTCGTAACCGCATTAGCATCAGTACCTACGGTGCGGGCCCCAATCGTGTACAACTGCGTGAGACGCGGGTCGTTGTTGCTGATGTACTGGTTGAGGATGTACTGCGTAGGAATCTGGTACTGGCGCTCCGTGGCGCTGGTGCCGGCCGCCGTGTAGGCGTAGCGGTTGTAGAGCGGGTTTTGCTGGCCAGCGCTTTGGGCGTAGCCGGGCTGTGCCACAACATCGGCGGTGATGAAGCCATCGGCGGCGGTTTGCAGCGCCGCCATTTGCTGGGTCACGGAAGTGGTCAGGGCCGCGTCAGAAGTCTGCGACTCGCGCAGCAGAATCCGCAGCTTTAAGCTATTGGCAAACTTCTTCCACTTTTTCATATCACCGCCGAAAACGATGTCCTCGGAGCCCACCGCGAGCGGAGTGAACGTGGCCGTAGCTGTGGCGTCTGTCTTGTTAATGTCATCAATGGCCCCTGCCAGCTGCACGAGCAGATCCTTGTAGATGTCAGCCGCTTTATCGTACACGGGGGCAACGTTGGTGCCGCCTTGCAGTGCTTGGGTGTAGGGAATATCGCCGTATTCGTCCACCAGCAACTGGTAGTTGTAAACCTTCATGATGCGGGCAATTGCCGCGTGGTAGGGGTAGCCATTGGCTGCTCCCTGCGTCTGAATGATGTTGTAATCGTTCAGGTTGTCGTAGGTGTTGCCGAACAGGCCCGCGTAGTATGAAGAAGAGTAGTTGTAAGTAAGCTCTTCGCCGTAGCCGCTTACCACCCCCGTTTTGCCCCAATAGCTGGCCACCCAGCTGGCGTAGCTGTTGAAGCTGGGGTTGTTGCCCGTGTAGTTGGCCGCCGTGGTAGAAAGCGCAGTGGCCAGAATGGCACTGGGGGCCACGGTGAGCGCCTGGTTGGGGTTAGAGTTAATGTCGAGAAACGACGAGCAGCTGGAAGCGGCAGTAGTAAGCGCTGCCGCTGTAAGCATCTTAAAAAGTATTTTCATCGCTGATTAATTTAGAAAGTTGCGTTGAGGCTAGCACCGTAAAACTTGGTCGGCGGCGTCTGCAAGTTGGTGTTGATACCAATAGCGTTAGAGTTCGAGAAGCTGAATTCGGGGTCGGTGTATATGTTCTCCTTGGGCACCCACGTAAAGATATTTCGGCCGTAAACGTTCAACGACAGGCCTTTTATGAAACCGGTTTGCGCCAGCAAAGCAGCGGGCAAAGCGTAGCTCAGCGAAACTTCCCGGATTTTGAAGAATTTGCCGGAAGTCACGTAGTTCTCGGCTACCGTCCGGTTCCAGGTCGAGTTCTGAGCCCAGAACTCTGCCCCACCAGGCGTGAAGCCGGTCGTGTTGGGCACGTAAGTAGCACCATTGTCATTTGAGATGGCCGAATTTGGGTAGATGAAGTCTTGGCGACCGTACATCGCGCTGCGTGCGCCACTGCCCGTGAAGTCCAAGTCTTCGCCGATGGCGTTGTACACTACGTAGCCGGTGCGAAGCTCGCCCTGGCCCGACAGGGTCAGCCCTTTGTAAGTAGCGCTGGCGTTGAAGCCGTACTTGAACTTAGGCTGGGTGTTGCCGAAGTCGATGTTGTCAGCCGCTTTGAGGGGGTAGTAGTAGATGGTGGGGTCGCTGGCGTCGTAGGTGTTCCGGGTCGTAGCCATTTTAACGCGGCCATCCTCCGTGCGCTGGTAGTGCGAGCCCGACAAGGTGGGGTAGGGCAGGCCGGGCTTGGCGTAGAGCTGGGCGTTGCCACCCGTGGAGAGGGCCAGCTGGGTGAGGCCACCCGGCAGCGAAATCACTTTGTTGTTGTTGTAGTTGAAGTTGCCCCCAACGGTAATCGTCAGGCCGTTGTCGAGGCGAACCGGAACAATGTTCAGGTCGGCTTCAACGCCGCGGTTCTGTACCTCACCGGCGTTGAGCAGCAAGCTGCTGTAACCAGTAGCCCCCGAAATGCTCGTCTGAACCGTCTGGGCAGTGCTTTTCTGCGCGTAATAGGTGACGGCACCCGATACGCGACGCTTGAGGAAGCTGAGTTCGATACCGGCTTCAATCGAGCGCGTGGTTTCGGGCAGCAGGCCCGGCTGCACCAGGCCGCCGTTGGCGGTGAAGGAGGCCAGCGAGCCATAGGGGAAGCCCCCGCCGAGCGAGTAGGTAGAGTTAAGAGCGTAAGCGCCGCCGGTCTGGTACACGCCAATGCCGGTGTTGCTGGCCAGGTTTACCTGGCTAACCTTTGAGATGCCACCCCGGAGCTTGCCGTAGTCGAGGAACGAAACGTCCTTCAGAGCGGGGATGGCGTTGGTGAAGATGAACGAGGCATCTACGCCAGGGTAGAAGAAGCTGCGGTTGTTGGCGTCCAGCACGGAAGTGTTATCGAAGCGGCCCGAGCCGTGCAGGTAGAGGTAGTCCTTGTAGCCCAGGGTTACGTCGGCGTAGAATGCGTAGAGGCGCGACTTAGCGCTGGCATCACTGCCGGCTAGGTTGCCTACTCGGTTCGAGAGGTTGAACAGATCTGGGGTAGCCAGAGCGGTAGACGATACGGCATTGAAGCGGCTATCCAGCTGCTGCACGTTGTTGCCCACAATGGCCTGCACCGAGTAGTCACCGAAGGTCTTGTCCATGCTCACGAACAGGTCCGAGTTGATGCGGTTCAGGTTGCTGCTGAGGTCCTGCACGTAGCCCGTGGTGCCAGCCCCGCCTTTGTTGGTGTTGCCACCGCGGATGTAGGCGTTGTAGACGAACTTGTTCTGGGTGGTCAAGCTCGACTGGTTGATGTTAGTGCTACCGAGGCGGTACTGTACACGCAGCCAGTCAGTTATTTTGTACGACAGGTCGATGTTGCCGAGCAACGTGTTCTGGCGGTTGTTGGTACGGTTGTTATCAAGAATCCAGTACGGGTTGAAGTAGAAGGCATTGTAGTAGCCGTTCGGGTTCGCGTACTGGTCGTTCTGCCAGTCTTTGTAAGAGGTCAACGGAGCCATCGACGACGTGTTGAACCAGTTCCAATACACCGATTGGTCGCGGTCAGTGTTGTTCGTCTGGTCAATACGCTGCTGCGAGAACGAAACGTTGAAGCCAATCGTGAGGCGGTCCAGCTCGCGCGAAGCGTTGATGCGGAAAGTGTTGCGGTCAAACTTGTCTTTGGGGACAATACCGTTATTGTGCACGTTCTGGTAGGAAGCAAAAAATTTGCTTTTCTCGTCGCCACCGGAGAACGTGACACCGTTCTGCACTTGGAAGGCGTGGTTCCAGAAATTTCGTTTCTCGTTAGGACGGCCTTCGTAAGTCAGCATCTGGATGTCGCCGTTGGCCAGCTGCTCGCCAAAAGGCTGGAGTGTACCGTCGAAGCGAGGACCGAATTGCTGGTTTTCGAAGCTGTTGTAAGCGTAGTCTTCGTTGGTGTCGATGGCGCCGTTAGGAGCAAAGTCGGCACGCGAGTTTTGGCCGGGGCGCTGGCCGTTCCACGAGTTGGCACCCGGGCCGAAATCAGACTGGAACTTGGGCAGGAACGACACCGATTCAATCTGCGAAGTTTGCGAAAGCGTGATCTGGGGCGTAGTACCGCCCTTCTTGGTGGTGATAATTAAAGCTCCGTTCGAGGCTTGCGAACCGTAGAGAGCCGCCGCGTTGGCACCTTTCAGCACCGAGATGTTGGCAATGTCATCGGGGCTAAGGGCCGCGAGCACGTCGTTGGTCGTGATAACGCCGTCGACCACGATGAGGGCTTCGTTGTTACCCGTCAGCGAGCGAGAGCCGCGCAACGTCACCCGTACCTGGGGGTTGATGCCCGAGCCAATCGTCTGGATCTGCAAGCCCGAAACCTTACCGGCCAAGCCGTTGGTCACGTTGGTTACGCGGGCCTGAGTAATCTCCTTGGTGTCGAGCGTAGCCGTAGCGTAGCCAATCTCTTTCTGCTGGCGCTGAATACCCAGCGCAGCCGTTACCACTACTTCGCCCAGCTCTTTGGTGTCGGGAGCCAGCGTTGCGTTGATGGTGGCGGAAGTGCCGATAGGCTGGTCAATTGTAGTGTAACCCACGAAGCTGAACGTGAGAGTGGTCGCCGCTGCCGGCACGCTCAGCACAAAGGTGCCGTCGCTGTTGGTCGAAGTGCCGACGGTCGTGCCTTTGGCTAGCACCGTTACCCCGGGCAGGCCTTGGCTGTTGGTGCGGTCGGTTACCCGGCCAGAAATACTCCGATTCTGAGCGAAGGCCTGCTGCAGCAGGCTGGTCATCGCTAGAAGGAATAAAAGAGTAAACTTTTTCATATAAATGAAAAAAAGTGAGAAAAAAGAAGACTATGGCTATTAAACCTGAGGGCAAATTATCATTTGTTTTTCACTTAAGACGCGCTCAAGACAAATTTATTAAAGATTGTTTTTTGATTTAATAACACTTTATATCAGTAATTACTAGAATATCAAGGGGGTATGAGTTTTTTGTAGGGCTTAAATACCCGGTAAGCATAACATGGCAGTGCAGCCTTACCCGCTAAATGTTGCGGCACTACTTGGGAACATTGCCGGGTTTTTTGCAGACTTTTGCCACATGAATGCACCCGTCACCATTGGCCCTGCTGCCCTGGCCGAACTAGCCGCTTATGTGCGCCGCCCGGCTTTTAGCCAGGTGTTTGTGCTGGTAGACTCCAATACTGCTCGCCTATGCCTGCCGGTGCTGGAGGCCCAGCTGCCGGCGGGCCACCACATCATTGAAATTCCAGCTGGCGAAGAATTTAAAACCCTGGCTACCTGCGGCTTGGTGTGGGATGCGCTGACCCAGCGGCAAGCCGACCGCCACGCCCTGCTAGTGAACGTGGGCGGCGGCGTAGTGACGGACTTGGGCGGGTTTTGCGGGGCCCTCTACAAGCGGGGCCTGGCCTTCGTGCAGGTGCCCACCACGCTGCTGGCCCAGGTAGATGCCAGCGTGGGCGGCAAAACCGGCGTTGACTACCAGGGGTTTAAGAACCATCTGGGCGTGTTTCAGGAGCCAATGGCGGTATTTATTGCGCCGGTGTTGCTGGATACCCTCGACCCGCGCCAGCTGAAAGCCGGCTACGCCGAGGTGCTCAAGCACTGGCTGATTGCCGACGCCGATGCCTTTGAGCAGCAGCGCCGCCTGGGCTGGCTAACCGACGACTGGACGCCCATCATCCAGGAATCGGTGGCGCTTAAGCAGCGCATTGTGGCCAGCGACCCGCTGGAGGCGGGGCCCCGCAAGCTCCTCAACTTCGGCCACACCGTGGGGCACGCCCTCGAAAGCTACCTCCTCACCCAGCCCGGCCGCGAAGTGCTGCACGGCGAGGCCGTGGCCGCGGGCCTCATCTGCGAAAGCTGGCTCTCGGTGCAGCGCGGCCTGCTGAGCGCAGAAGAGCTGGACCGCATCGAAACCTTCGTGTTCTCGGTGTTCGACAAAATTCACTTCGTGCTGCTCGAAACCGAGGCCATTGCCGAATTTGCACGCCAAGACAAGAAGAACGCCGGCGGCGTCATCAACTGCACGCTGTTGCAAGGCATCGGCCACGGCGTGTACGACCAGCCCGTGACCGATGCTGACATAGTGGGGGCCCTGCGCTACTACCACAAATTGTAGGGCCCCAGCAGCCCATTTGTAACCTTAATATATACGAATCCCATCGACGCTTCCATTTCCCTGCGCTGGTCCGGGGGCCCCCTACGCGGCCTGGCCCACCTGCCCGCTTCCAAAAGCGAGGCCAACCGTGCCCTCATCCTGCACGCGCTGGCCGGCGGCGGTCAGCTCAGCAACCTCTCCGACGCCCACGACACCCAGCTGATGCAGGCCTTGCTGGCCGCTGTGCCCGGCACCGACCAAATTAACGCCGAAGACGCGGGCACCGTCATGCGGTTCCTCACCGGTTACCTGGCCGTAACCGGCTGGCGCGGCGAGCTAACCGGTACGCCCCGGATGCAGGAGCGGCCCATCGGCGTGCTCGTGGGGGCCCTACGCCAGGCCGGGGCCGACATTGCCTACGTGGCCAACGACGGCTACCCGCCGCTGCGGCTGAACGGGTTTGCTCCAACCGCCGCTGCTGACGGGCCCACGCGCCTGAGTGTGCGCGGCGACATCAGCAGCCAGTACATTTCGGCCCTGCTGATGGTGGGCCCTTACCTACCCGGCGGCTTGCAGCTGACCCTGACCGGCCCGGTTGGCTCGCGCCCTTACATTGACATGACGCGGGCGCTAATGGCCCGTTTCGGGGCCCCCAGCCAGGCCAACGCCGACGCCACCGAGCTAACCGTGGCCGCGGGCCGCTACCAAGCCGCCGACTACGCCGTGGAAAGCGACTGGTCGGCCGCCAGCTACTGGTACGCCATGGTGGCTTTGGGGCCCCGGGGCTCCGACATTACGCTGCCCGGCCTGCGGCAGCAGTCGCTGCAAGGCGACCAGGCCATTGCGGGCATCATGGCGCATTTTGGGGTCGAAACCACGTATTTGGCAGCTGAGGAATGCGTGCAGCTGCGCCAGGGCCCCCGGCCGTCCGGCGCGGAAATCCGCCGCCTGGACTTCACCAACTGCCCCGACCTGGCCCAAACCGTGGCCGTGGTAGCCGCCGCCCTGGCCCTGCCCGTGGACATGGTTGGGCTGGAAAGCCTGCGCATTAAGGAAACCGACCGCATTGCCGCCCTGCAAACCGAGCTGGCCAAGTTTGGCGGCGATTTGCAGGAGGTGGAGGCCGGCGTGTTCCGGGCTATGTCCCAGGGCTTCCGGGTAGCGGGCCAAACCGTGGCCACCTACCACGACCACCGCATGGCCATGGCCTTCGCGCCGCTGGCGCTGCTGGGGCCCCTGGTGGTGGCCGCGCCACAGGTGGTGCGCAAGTCGTACCCGCAGTTCTGGCGCGAGCTGGCCCAGGCCGGCTTCGCCACTAATGAAGCTGGTTGAGGTAGTCTGCCGCGTGCAATAGCCGGCTGCCGTACCAACTAAATAATTCACCATCAACCAGCTGAATACGGGCCAGTGGACATATTTGCTGAAGCTCGGCTATGTGCTTTTCCTTGAATGGATATGGCTCGGAGGATAGCAGAATGCGTTGGGGCGCGGCGCGGGCCAGCTGCTCCGGCGCAATTTCGGGGTAGCGCCCCAGGGCCCCAAACACGTTGGCGAAGCCAGCCCGCGCCAGCAGGTCGTTGATGAACGTGCCGGTGGCCGCTGCCATGTAGGGCTTGCGCCAGATGAGGTAGGCCACCGGCTCTGGGGGCCCCACAGCCGACAGGGCCCCGAACCGCGCGGCTACGTCGGTGGCCAGGGCCGCGGCCGCCGGGGCCCTGCCCGTTATCAGACCCACTTGCTTGATCATGCGCTGGGCCCCCGGCAGGTCGGCCACGTCGCTCAGCCACACCGGGTACTGAGCGGCCAGTTGCTCAATGCCTTCCTGGTAGTTTTCCTCCTTGTTACCGATGATGAGGTCGGGTTGGCAGGCAGCAACCTTGGCAAAATCAAAGTTCTTGGTGCCTCCGACGACCGTTGCTTGCTGGCGAGCCGCCGACGGATGAATGCAAAACTTGGTGACGCCCACCACCCGCGCGCCCAGCCCCAGATCGAACAGCAGCTCCGTCTGGGAAGGCACCAGCGATACGATGCGCTGCGGCGGAAACGGCACCGCCACCCGCCGCCCCAACTGGTCGGTCACGTTGAGCGGCGTCTGAACCACGGGTTTATCGGATTGAGTGAATGCCACGGATTTCGGGGACAATTTATTTGGTGGGGTATGCAATTTTTGCGAGCGCCCGGTTGCTTAAGGTTGTGGGCGTAGATGCAAAGGGTGGTCCGGCAACTCTTTCAGTCGTCGGGCCACTCTTACCTATAGAACAGCGAGCCCGAGGCATAATGAGAGTGGCCCGACGACTGAAAAAGTCGCCGGACCACCCCGGTCTGAAACACCGCTTTCTCAAGTATGTAGGCAACAACAAAAAGGCCGCTAAAAAGCGGCCTTTTTTATAAAGAAAGGATTAATCCGAATCGTCCCCCAAATTCGACGAATTCAGCTAACCCAATAAATCTGTGGTTCAGGCGAAATACCGGAAATCGTGGCCATCCTCAATCCGAAGCAAGCTTTCGTAGATTAGCTGGATAACGGCTTCCACATCGTCCTTGTGCACGGTTTCCACGGTGGTGTGCATGTACTTAAGGGGTAGCGAGATGAGGGCTGAGGCCACGCCTGCGCCCGAGTAAGCGAAGGCGTCGGTATCGGTGCCGGTCGAACGGGTGGCGGCGGCGCGCTGGAATGCAATGCCCTGCTCCTGGGCCGTGCCGATGATGAGGTCGCGCAAGTTGTTCTGCACAGCCGGGCCGTAGGTGATGACGGGGCCCTTGCCGCAGGAAATGTCGCCGGCCGTCTTCTTGTCGTACATCGGCGACTGGCTGTCGTGGGTCACGTCCGTCACGATGGCCACGTCTGGGTTGATGCGGTGGGCCACCATTTCGGCCCCGCGCAGGCCAATTTCCTCCTGCACGGCGTTCACGATGTACAGGCCGAAGGGCAGCGTTTTACCGTTTTCCTTCAGCAAGCGGGCCACTTCAGCCACCATGAAGCCGCCCACGCGGTTATCGAGGGCCCGGCCCACGTAAAACTTGTCGTTCAGCACCGTGAACTCGTCTTCAAACGTGACGACCGAGCCCACGTGGATGCCCATTTCCTCCACTTCGTCGGCGCTGGCGGCGCCGCAGTCCAGGAATACCGTTTCGATGGTGGGCGCCTTGTCCTGTTCCGCTTTGCGCACGTGAATGGCCGGCCAGCCAAATACGGCCTTCACAATGCCCTTGGTGCCGAAAATGTTGACGCGCTTGCTGGGGGCCACCAGCGGGTCGGAGCCGCCGTTGCGACGCAGGTACAAGTAGCCTTCCTTGGTAACGTAGTTGACGAAGTAAGAAATCTCGTCGGCGTGGGCCTCGATCACGACCTTGTACTTGGCCTCGGGGTTGACGACGCCCACCACCGTGCCGTACGTATCGACGAAGTAGCTGTCGATGTAGGGCTTGATGTACTCCAGCCACAGTTTCTGGCCTTCTTTTTCGAAGCCGGTGGGGGAGGGGTTGTTGAGGTATTTCTGGAGAAATTCGAACGATTCAGGACGCATAAAATACGGGTTGTCAGTGGCTGATTGGTCAATCAGCCAGCTAAACTAGTTAGAGGCCGAAAGAAATCGCGCAGCACTGTTTTTGAAACGGAATACGCAGGAAGCTAGCAAATGCCGAACTACAACGGAATGTTCCCGTGCTTCTTACGCGGCAGAGTGTCCACCTTGTTCTCCAGCATCTTAAAAGCACGGATGAGCTTTTGGCGGGTTTGTGAGGGTAGAATTACCTCATCTACGAAGCCGCGGTGGGCGGCGCGGTAAGGAGTGGCAAATTTTTCCTGATAATCGGCCACTTTTTCCTGGAGCTTGGCGGCGGGGTCGTCGGCAGCGGCGATTTCGCGCTTGAAAATAATCTCGGCCGCGCCCTTGGCGCCCATCACGGCGATTTCGGCGGTGGGCCAGGCAAAGTTCAGGTCGGCCCCGATGTGCTTGGAGTTCATCACATCGTAAGCCCCGCCGTAGGCCTTGCGGGTGATGACGGTGATGCGCGGCACGGTGGCCTCGCAGAAGGCGTAGAGCAGCTTGGCGCCGTTGGTGATGATGCCGCGCCACTCCTGGTCGGTGCCGGGCAGGAAGCCGGGCACGTCCTCCAGCACCAGCAGCGGAATGTTGAAGGCGTCGCAGAAGCGCACGAAGCGCGCGGCCTTGGTGCTGGCGTTAATGTCGAGCACGCCGGCCAGCACCGCCGGCTGGTTGCCCACAATGCCCAGGCTGCGGCCCGCCAGCCGCGCAAAGCCCACCACAATGTTCTCAGCAAAGTTCTTGTGCACCTCCATAAATGAGTCACTATCTACTAAGCCCTCAATTACTTCGCGAATGTCATAAGGTTGGTTGGCATTATCCGGAATAATGGCATCCAGCACTGGGCGGCTCTCGTCGCCTTGGGCCGTGTACGCCACGGCCGGGGCCGTCTCCTCGCAGTTCTGGGGCATATAGCTCAGCAGCTGCTTAAGCTGCTGGATGCACACCACCTCGTTGGCGGCCGTGAAGTGCGTGACGCCGCTCTTGGTGCTGTGGGTGCTGGCGCCGCCCAGCTCTTCGCTGGTCACGGTTTCGTGGGTCACAGTTTTCACCACGTTGGGGCCCGTCACGAACATGTAGCTCGTGTCTTCCACCATCAGAATAAAATCGGTGATGGCCGGCGAATACACCGCGCCGCCCGCGCAGGGCCCCATGATGGCCGAGAGCTGCGGCACCACGCCACTGGCCAGCGTGTTCTTATAGAAGATGTCGGCGTAGCCGCCCAGGCTCACTACGCCTTCTTGGATGCGGGCCCCGCCCGAGTCGTTCAGCCCAATCACAGGGGCCCCATTCTTCATGGCTAGGTCCATGATCTTCACGATTTTCTCGGCGTGCGTTTCGCTCAGCGAGCCGCCAAATACTGTGAAGTCCTGTGAGAAAACGTATACCAGCCGGCCGTTCACCGTGCCGTAGCCCGTCACCACGCCGTCTCCGAGGTAGTGCTCTTTATCCAAGCCAAAGTCGCGGGCCCGGTGCATCACGAATTTGCCGATTTCCTCAAACGAACCTTCGTCGAGCAGTAAATCCAGCCGCTCGCGGGCCGTGAGCTTGCCTTTCTTGTGCTGCGCGTCGATGCGGGCCTGGCCGCCGCCGAGCAGGGCTTCCTCATTTTTGCGGGCTAATAAATCGGTGTTGGAAAGGGCGTCGTGGGCGTGCGGATCGGGCATTGCGGGTGGGAGCGAGGCGAGAAAAGTAGGGCCCCAAAGATAGGCGGCGGGCCCAGCAAAAGCGCCGAAATGCCGGCTTAGGAATTCAAGCCCAGCACCAGCAGCATGAACGCGAATTGCCGCGCCGTATCATCAATGGACTTGAACCGGCCGGAAGCGCCGCCGTGGCCAGCGGCCATGTCGGTGTGCAGCAGCAGCAGGTTGTGGTCGGTTTTGGTGGCGCGCAGCTTGGCCACCCACTTGGCCGGCTCATAGTATTGCACTTGCGAATCGTGCAAACCAGTGGTCACCAATAGGTTGGGATAGGGTTGAGCCTTTACGTTATCGTAGGGAGAATACGAGAGCATGTACTTGAAATAGGGCTCGTCGGCGGGGTTGCCCCACTGGTCGTACTCGCCGGTGGTGAGCGGAATGCTGGGGTCCGACATGGTGGTCACCACGTCCACGAACGGCACGGCGGCGATGACGCCCTTGTAGAGGTCGGGCCGTAGGTTCACGATGCCGCCCATGAGCAGGCCCCCGGCGCTGCCGCCCATCGCAAAGAGCTTGGCCGTGGACGAGTACTGGCGCTGGCCGGCGTCGCTGGGCGAGGCGTGGGGCTTGGTGAGGAACTCCGAGCAGTCGATGAAATCGGTGAAGCTGTTCATTTTGTGCAGCATCCGCCCATCCTCAAACCACTGCCGCCCCATTTCCTGCCCGCCCCGAATGTTGCAAATGGCGTACACGAACCCGCGGTTGAGCAAGCTCAGGCGCGCCGCACTAAAGGTGGGGTCTGTTGAGTAGCCATAGGAGCCGTAGGCGTATTGCAGCAGCGGGGCGCTGCCGTCGAGCTTCGTGCCCTTTTTGTACACGACCGACATGGGAATCATCACGTTGTCGCGGCTCTTGACAAATACCCGGTCCGTCACGTAATCGGCTCGGTTGAAACCGCCGAGCACGGCCTGCTCCTTGCGCAGCGTGCGCTTATGCGTCGCAAAATCGTAGTCGTACACCGACGACGGCGTGGTGAGCGACGTGTAGTTGTAGCGCAGCGTTGGCGCATCAAACTCCGGGTTGACGCCAATGGTGGCCGTATAAGCTACCTCGTCGAAGTCGATTTTCTGCTCTTGCTTGTCCTTCCAACGGATGGTGCGCAATTGCAGTAAGCCCTCTTTGCGCTCGTTCAGCACCAAGTAATCCTTGAATAAGTCGAAGCCGGCCAGGAAAACCTCGGGCTGGCGCGGCAGCGCATCCTGCCAGCCGGCTTTGGCGGGGCTGGCCACGGGCGCCACCACCAGCCGGTAGTTGGGGGCCTGCCAATTGGTGCGGATGTAAAACTTGTCGCCCATGCTTTCCACCTCGTACAGGTGGTCGGGCTCGCGGGGCGTCAGCACTTTGAAGGCGCCCGCCGGGGCCCCCGCATCGAGGTAGCGGTACTCCGACGACAGCGAGCTACCCAGCTCGATGCCAATGTATTTCTTTGACTTTGTTCGGCTTACCCCCACGTGGAAAGTGTTGTCCTTCTCCTCGTACACCAAGGCATCCTGCTTAGGGTCGGTGCCCAGCGTGTGGCGGTACACCTGGTAGGGCAGCAGGGTGGTCGCGTCCTTCTTGGTGTAGAACACCGTTTTGTTGTCGGCAGCCCACACCGCTTCGCCGCCAGTGTTGGCAATGCTCTCGGGGTATAGCTTACCAGTGGTTAAGTTCTTGAAGCGCAGTGAGTACAGCCGCCGGCTCACCACGTCGTCTGAGTAGGCCAGCACTTGGTTGTTGTCGCTCACGGCCCAGCCGCCAATCTGGAAATACGTTTTGCCCTGGCCCAGCTGGTTGGCGTTGAGCAACACTTCCTCGGGGGCTCCCAGGCTGCCTTTTTTGCGGCAGTAGATGGGGTACTCGCCGCCCTGCTCGAAGCGCGTGTAATAGTAGTAGCCATTATCGCGGTAGGGCACCGAAGCGTCGTCTTGCTTAATACGGCCCTTAATTTCGGCCACCAGCTTTTGCTGCAACGCTTTGGTGCCGGCCATTTGCTGGTCGTAGTAGGCGTTTTCAGCGTTCAGGTAGGCCAACACTTCCGGGCTTTCCGGCTGGTTGAGCCAGTAGTAGTTGTCCGTCCGCGTAACGCCAAAGTTGGTGAATACCTTGGGCTTGATGGTCGCCACTGGGGCCGTCTGGGCCAGGGCCCCCGTGGCCAGGGCGGCGCCCGCGCCAGCTATAGCCGCTCGTTGTAGAATTCGCATAAAATCAGAAAAATTAGGATGCAAACAATGCGGCCGCTGCCGGCCAATGGTGCGTCAAGGTAACGGTGGCGTAACAAAAAAGCCGGCTCCCCTACGGGAACCGGCTTCTCATTGTGGCGCTTTACGCTTACTTCTTGTCCGTGTCGGGCGACTCAGGAGCCTCCGCGGGCCGCTCGTCGCTGGCCAGGTTAGGCTTCTCATCGCTCTTGCTCACCGAGAAGTTAAGTTCATCTTTACCGTCCTCGTAATCGGCGGTGATGATGTCACCGTGCAACACTTGGGCTTTGAGGATTTCCTCGGCAATCGGATCTTCGATGTATTTCTGGATTGCGCGGTTTAACGGCCGGGCCCCGTACTTGGGGTCGTAGCCTTTCTCCGCCACAAAATCCTTGGCCTTATCGGTCAGCTCCACCTTATAGCCCAGGGCGCTGACGCGTGAGAGCAACTTGCGGAGGCTGATTTCGATGATTTTGTGGATATCCTTCTTCTCCAGCGAGTTGAAGACAATCACGTCATCCAAACGGTTAAGGAACTCGGGCGAGAAGGTCTTCTTCAGGGCGTTGGTAATGGTGCCCTTCGTAATCTCGTCCATGTTGTCCTGCCGGGCCTTGGTGCCAAAGCCGATGCCGGCGCCAAAATCCTGCAAGTCACGGGCCCCAATATTCGAGGTCATGATGATGATAGTGTTGCGGAAGTCCACCTTGCGGCCCAAGCCGTCGGTCAGAATGCCATCGTCCAGCACTTGCAGCAACAGGTTGTACACGTCGGGGTGGGCCTTCTCAATCTCGTCGAGCAGGATTACCGAGTACGGCTTGCGGCGGATTTTCTCCGTCAACTGGCCGCCCTCTTCGTAGCCCACGTAGCCGGGAGGCGCGCCCACCAGGCGCGACACGCTAAATTTCTCCATGTATTCCGACATGTCAACGCGCACCAGCGAGTCTTCTTTGTCGAACAAATACGTGGCTAATACTTTGGCCAACTCCGTCTTACCTACGCCCGTGGGGCCCAAGAACACGAACGAACCAATCGGCTTCTTGGGGTCCTTCAAGCCCACGCGGGTGCGCTGAATGGCTTTCACCAACTGCTTGATGGCTTTCTCCTGGCCAATCACTTTGCCTTGCAGCTCTTCGCCCATGTTGAGCAGCTTCTGGCTTTCGTTCTGAGCCACGCGCGAAACGGGGATGCCGGTCATCATGGCGATTACCTCGGCCACGTTCTCCTCCTTCACCGTGTAGCGCTTCTTCTTGGTTTCCTCTTCCCAGCTTTTCTTAGCCGTTTCGAGTTGGTCCAACAACTTCTTCTCAGTATCGCGGAGCTTGGCGGCTTCCTCGTATTTCTGCGATTTCACCACGCGGTTTTTCTCGCCCTTGATGTTCTCAATCTGCTCTTCGAGCGTGAGGATATCCTCGGGCACCACAATATTGTTGATGTGCACACGGGCACCGGCTTCGTCCAAAATGTCAATGGCCTTGTCCGGCAGAAAACGGTCGCTCATGTAGCGGTCGCTCAGCATTACGCACTGCTCAATGGCTTTGTCCGTGTACACCACGTGGTGGTGGTCCTGGTACTTGTCCTTGATGTTGTGCAGGATTTCAATCGTCTCCTCAGGCGTGGTGGGGTCCACCATCACCATCTGGAAGCGGCGAGCCAGGGCCCCATCCTTCTCAATGTACTGGCGGTACTCGTCCAACGTGGTGGCGCCAATGCATTGAATTTCGCCGCGCGCCAAGGCCGGCTTGAACATGTTTGAAGCGTCGAGCGAACCCGAAGCGCCGCCGGCACCCACAATGGTGTGCAGCTCGTCAATGAACAGAATCACGTCGGGTGACTTCTCCAGCTCGTTCATCACGGCCTTCATGCGCTCCTCGAACTGGCCGCGGTACTTGGTGCCAGCCACCAGCGAAGCCAGGTCCAAGGTTACAACGCGTTTGTTGAACAGCACGCGGCTCACTTTTTTCTGGATGATGCGCAGGGCGAGGCCTTCAGCAATGGCCGTTTTGCCCACGCCGGGCTCCCCGATGAGGATGGGGTTATTCTTTTTGCGGCGGCTCAGGATTTGGGCAACGCGCTCAATTTCCTTTTCGCGGCCCACAATGGGGTCGAGCTTATCTTCTTCCGCCATTTTAGTGAGGTCGCGGCCGAAGTTGTCGAGCACCGGAGTGCGTGATTTCTCACCAGCTTTCTTGGTGCCGCCGGGGGCATTGCCAGCGCCTTGGCCGCGGCCTTGCTGGCCACCAAAGAGGCGGTCGTTGTCGTCGTCGTCGGTGTCGGGGGCTTTCGCGGCGGGCGTGGCGTTACCGTGGTAATCCAGCGAATCGCGGACGGTTTCGTAGTTCACGTTGAATTTGCTGAGAATTTGAGAAGAAATGTTGTCCTCATCGCGCAGAATCGAGAGGAGCAAGTGCTCAGTGCCAATGACTTCCGACTTGAAAATCTTGGCTTCGAGGTAGGTAATCTTGAGGACTTTCTCCGTCTGCTTGGTGAGCGGAATCGAGCCGGTGATGCTGTTGCCCTGCGTAGCGGTGTTGCGGGTGGCCTGCTCGAGCGAGAACTTTAGCTCGTCAAGTGCCACGCCCAGCTTGCGTAGCAAGCCGAGGGCTGTGCCTTCAGCTTCGCGGATCATGCCCAGCAGCAGGTGCTCTGTGCCGATGTAATCGTGGCCGAGGCGGATGGCCTCCTCCCGGCTCAGGGAGATGACTTCCTTGACGCGGTTTGAGAATTTAGCTTCCATGCGGATAAACGTAATGAAAAAAATGGATAGCCCCGCGTCGGGAATAGAAATAATTGACGAAAACGGGTTGGGCCGAGGTAGCTTGAAAACAAGCCGGTTCGGGCTAAGGTTCGGTCAGAATTAGAAACGAGAACGGGCGGGCGAAGTTTACTAAACCTTCAACCTAAATACGCGCCCGCCGCCGGCCCTTGGGCGAACAGCAAATCCAGGACGCTCAACCCGGGCTCAAAACCTGGGCCAAACACCTGTGGATAGGGCCGAACCACACTCAAAGCTGCCGGACTGTCAGGCCCGGGGCCCCCAGCCTTTGGGCTGAGCCAGTCGCGCCGGTCGAGGCAGCCCGGAGCCCCCGGGTGGCCGGGAACGCGGTAATTGGTGGTGAGTGTAACGGGTAACGTGAGGCGGAAGCAGCGCAGTTCCAGGCGTAAGAAGGCCAGGTTTAGCTCAAAAAGCCCAGTGGGCTTAGTGCGGTAGATGTCGTGCAGGTAGTCGGCGTAGTACTCGAAATACGGGCTATTGCCGTAGGCGGTTTGCAAGGTGCGCCAGTGGCGGTGCACCCAGTTTTGGCGGTAATCGATGTCAATATCGGACGTTTTGACTTTTTCGGCGCGGTTGCCGTCCACCACCGGCACCGTAAGGGCCTGCACGCCCTGCGCCGTGCGGATGAGGCAGCGGTTGCGGTAGGTTTGCTTGCGGTAGTTTTCCTGGGCTTCCAGCACCAAGCCATCGGCCTGGAGCAGGGCCGCAAAAAACGCCGCTGGTGGGTGATAGGGCAGTTCAGAAAGGATGAGCATTTATCGGAGAATAATTATCAGTGAGCAATTATCAATGAGTAACGAGTAATTGCTGGTGGTCAATTTGCAGATAAAAGTTACAGGTGTCCGCTGCAAACTGTTCATTGCCCATTCATAACTGCCCATTAAGCACCGCTTATTTTTGCACCATGCGTTTCCTCCTAATTTTATGGGCCTGCCTCGCCCAGGCGCTGGCTGCCCAGGCCGGCCCGCCGCGCCTGCTGCTCGACGTGGCCCGCTTCCGCAACCTGAACCAAGTGGAAAAAGGCGCCGAAGTGGAGCTGTACGTCACGGTGCCCACCCAGTCGCTCACCTACCGGCAGCGGGCCCCGCGGGCGTTCCAGTCGGCGGCCACCGTCACCCTCGAAATCCTCAAGGCCGACGGCAAGCCGGCTTACAAGGAAACGGTTATTCTGAAGCCGCCGGTCATCAACGACACCACGCTGGCCCTGAAAAACCCAGTTAGCTTCCTCAAGCGCATTCCGCTGCCCGACGGCCGCTACACGCTGCGCGGCACCGTGCGCGACCAGTACCGCGCCGGCAACGGCGAGGCCATGGTGGAGCGCCCGCTGGTGCTGGAAACCCCCACGGGGCCCACCCTGAGCGACGTGCTGCTGCTGGCCCGCCCCGCCGTGAAAAGCAACGGCGACGACACTTTCCTGCGCGGCGGCTACCTGCTAACCAGGGCCCCCAGCGGCTTTTTTGGCCGCGGGGCTGATAACCTATACTTCTACACCGAGTTGCAAGGGGCCCCCGCCGGCCAGCCCCTGCGCCTGCACTACCACTTATCAGCCCCCGACGGCACGGCTGCCGATGCTGACGCGCCCCTCACGCCCCAGGCCGGGCGTCCCACCACCATCGTCGGGCAGCTGCCGTTTGGGCCCCTGCCCGAGGGCGAGTTCACGCTGCTTGTGGACGTGTACAGCGGTAAAAAGCTGCTCACCAGCCACCGCGCCACCGGTAACCGCAGCACCACCGAGTACGCCCCCGCCG
The DNA here is from genome assembly GCF_001816125.1 of Hymenobacter coccineus. Classification (GTDB taxonomy): domain Bacteria; phylum Bacteroidota; class Bacteroidia; order Cytophagales; family Hymenobacteraceae; genus Hymenobacter; species Hymenobacter coccineus. The sequence goes on from NZ_MDZA01000077.1 coordinate 29,366, forward strand.
GGGCCGCGTCGCGTTGAGCGCACCCCAGGGCCGGCCCTACCCGTGGTACTACGCGCCGCTAAACTGGCTGCTGCTGGGCTTGGCCCACCTGCCGCTGGGGGCCCTGTACGTGGTAGCCGACGGTCTATATTATCTGCTGGCTTACGGGCTGCGCTACCGCAGCCGGGTGGTGCAGGAAAATCTGCGCAACTCCTTCCCCAATGAAAGCGAGGCCGAAATCCAGCGCATCACCCAGGGTTTCTACCGCCATTTCACGCAGCTCATCGTCGAAATTCTGAAGCTGGCGGTCATTAGGCCGGCCGAGCTGGCGCGCCGGGCCACTTGGGTGAACCCCGAGCTGATGGCCGGGGCCCTGGCGCGGCAGCGGCCTGTCATCACGCTGGGCTCGCACATGGGCAACTGGGAGTGGATTTTGGGCAGTGGGGCCCTGGCGCTGCCCGGCGTGATGGCCGGCGTGTACAAGCCCTTCAAAAACCCGTTTGTGGAAGCCTTTATGCGGCGGGTGCGCACCGCACCGGGGCCGAGGCCGTGCCCATGCTGGGCACCCTGCGCTACCTGGTGCAGCACCGCCGCGGCGGCCGCAACATCAGCCTGCTCACCGACCAGGCCGCGGGCCCCGAAGACCGGCCCTACTGGACCAATTTCCTGCACCAGGACACCGGCTTTTACAGCAGCGCCGAGCGGCTGGCGGCGCAGTTCGATTGCGCCGTGCTGTACGTGGGCATCCGCCGGCTGCGGCGCGGCTACTACGAAATCAAGTTTACAGAAATGCCCTCGGGGCCCGCCGTAGCAGCGGCTCCCAAGGGCACATTTCCCATCACCGAGGCCTTTGCCCGGCAGCTGGAGTTGGATATTCAGGCTTCGCCCGAGCAGTACCTCTGGACGCACCGCCGCTGGAAGCACAAAAGGCAATGAGTGAAGGAGAGAATTGTGAAAGAGTGAGTTGGTTAAGAATGATGGGAACTCAAAACAGAACGTCATGCTGAGCGCAGCCGAAGCATCTCTCCCGCGCAAGTAATTATTTACTGCTGCGGGAGAGATGCTTCGGCTGCGCTCAGCATGACGTTCTAATAACTTCTGGATGAATGCCAATAGCATCATTCACTCATTCACAACTCACTCCTTCACAATTACAAATACTGCTCGATGTCGCCGGCGCCCTGGCGGATCAATTCGAAGTCGTCGTTGGTGCAGTCAATGATGGTGCTGGGTACATTGCCGCCGAAGCCGCCGTCGATAACCAGGTCCACTAGGCCCCGGTATTTTTCAAAAATCAGGTCCGGGTCGGTCACGTATTCTTCGAGCGTGTTCTCATCGCTGCGCACCGAAGTGCTCACGATGGGGTTGCCCAGCTCCCGCACCAGGCTCAGGATAATCTGGTTGTCGGGCACGCGGATGCCTACCGTTTTGCGCTTCACGCCGCCGTGGCGCGGGGCGCTGGCGCTGGCCTCAAAGAGAAACGTGAAGGGCCCCGGCAGGGCTTTCTTAATAACCTTATAAGTAGTGGTGCTGATGCCGTGGGCATAGTCGCTGATGTGCGACAAATCTTGGCAGATGAAGCTCAGATTAGCTTTTTCGGGGTTCAGGCCTTTGATGCGGCACACCTTCTCCACCGCCTTGGCATTGGTCACGTCGCAGCCGATGCCGTACACCGTGTCGGTGGGGTAAATGATGACGCCGCCCTTGCGGAGAACGTCCACCGCCTGCTGAATGCGGTTGAGGGGCGGATTGTCGGGGTGGATGCGAAGGAGCGTGGCAGCCATATGGTTAGGAGTGGTAAGTAGGGGAGGGGCGGACCGCGAGGGCCTAAAACGAGCGGAAAAGTAAGCAACAACTACGTTTCATCCCCGCATAAAATTCCGGCCCGGGGCCCCAACGCCCGCCGGGGCCCCGGCGGACGGGTGCGTACTTTTGGGATTGCACTTTCGCTGACCCCCGTTTCTTCCATGCCCGAACCTGCCAAACTGTCAAGCGTTGAGCGCCGCGACCTCTCGGTGCGCCGCCGCAACCGCAACGCCGCCATTGTCTCCATCCTGGGCCTAACCCTGGTGTGCTTTTCGTACTATTTCTACCAGATTTTTTTCACGGCCAACATCGAAACCAAGGGCAAGCCCACCTACGTGCTCGTGCACCGGGGCGAGGATTGGAAGGCCGTGCTCGACTCGATAGACCACGCCGACGTGGTGGTGGACCGGCTCTCCATGCACTTCGTGGCCAAGCTGATGAAGTACAACCGCCCCGGGGCCGTGAAGCCCGGCCGCTACGAGCTGAAGGACGGCTACACCAACCGCCAGCTCATCGGCGTGCTGCGGGCCGGCATTCAGTCGCCGCTCAAGCTCACGTTTGCCAACGTGCGCCTGCGCCAGGAACTGGCCGCCAAGCTGGCCCGCCAGATTGACGCCCGCCCCGCCCACATCGACTCACTGCTGGCCAGCCCGGCCTATACCCGCAGCCTGGGCTTCGATACCACCACGGTGCTCACCATGTTCATTCCCAACACGTACCAGATTTATTGGAACACGTCGGCCGAGAACCTGATGCAGCGCATGAAGAAGGAATACGAGAAGTTCTGGACGCCCGCCCGCGACGCGGCCCGCGAGAAGGAGCACCTCAGCCGGGCCCAGGTGAGCACCCTGGCCAGCATTGTGGAAGCCGAGCAGCAGCAGCACGCCCACGAACGCCCCCGCATCGCAGCCGTGTACCTCAACCGCCTCCGCAAGGGCATGAAGCTGCAAGCCGACCCCACCGTGGTGTACGCCAACCGCGACTTCACCATCAAGCGCGTGCTGAACGTGCACCTGCAAAAAGACTCGCCCTACAACACCTATAAGTACGCCGGCCTGCCCCCGGGGCCCATCGACCTGCCCAGCATCGCCAGCATCGACGCCGTGCTGCACCCCGAGGACAACGACTACCTCTACTTCTGCGCCAAGGAGGATTTCAGCGGCTACCACGCCTTTGCCACCAACGAGCGCGACCACATCCTAAACGCCCGTCGCTACCAAGCGCCCTGAACCGGGCGGGGATTAAGTAATAGAATAGCTTTTAGCTGTCAGCCATTAGCTGTCAGCCATTAGCTGTTAGCTTCGGGTTAGTCTAAAAAAAAGCTAACAGCTAATGGCTGACAGCTAAAAGCTAAAAAAATGTACTCCTCTGACATCCAAATCCGCGTGCGCTACGCCGAGACTGACCAAATGGGCTACGTGTACCACGGCAACTACGCGGCGTTTTTTGAAGTAGCGCGCACCGAGGCGTTTCGGCAATTGGGCATTCGCTACAAGGACCTGGAGGCCGACGGCGTGGGCATGCCGGTGGGCGAACTGCGCACGCGCTTCCGCCGCCCGGCCCGCTACGACGACCTGCTCACCATCCGGTTGCTGCTGAAGCAGCCCGCCGAGGGTTCGCGGGTGCTGTTCGAGTACGAGATTTACAACGAGGCCCGCGAGCTGCTCACCGAGGGCCACACCCTGATGGTGTTCGTGAGCACCGCCACCGGGCGGCCGGTGCCGGTACCGGCCAATATTGCCGACAAGTTGGCGCCGTATTTTAGCGACGACGAAACGGCGGGGCCCCTCGGCGGTGTTCAGCCCGTGCCGACGGACGCGCCCGCGCCGGCCGCCTTCGGCAAGTAAACCCTTCTATCTATGCACTCGCCCGTCCTCCGCCGCCGCGCCCGCCTGCCCGACCTGCGCCAGCAGCGCTCGTACCGGCGCGTCATCGTGGGGCTGAAGCGGTTCCAACTGTTTGGCGGCCAGGCTTCGCTGTACGACGTGCTGGACCGCGTGCTGCTGGAACTGCGCCTCGACAGCCTGGAAAAGCGCGCCGCCTACATGGCCTTCAACCTCACGGTGGCCCTATTTCCGACCATTATTTTCCTGTTCACGCTCATCCCGTACATCCCGGTGCCGAACCTGAACGTGGACATTTTGCAGTTCCTGGGCGACTTCATGCCACCCGAGCTGTACGCCGCCACGGCTTCCACCATAGAGGACATCGTGAACATTCCGCACGGGGGCCTGCTCTCGTTCGGGTTTGGTACGGCCCTGGTGCTCAGCTCCAACGGCGTGATGGCCCTGCTCGACGCCTTCGAAAAAAAGTACCCCAACTTCAAGCACCGCAGCTACATCCGCAAGCGCCTCATTGCCACGGCGCTGACGTTCGTGTTGTCGCTCATTCTGGTGCTGGCCATTGCCGGCATTTTCTTCGGTACCTACCTCATCGATGGGCTGGTGTTCTACGAGATTGTGCCCGAGCGTTACACCGACCTTGTGCTGACGGCGGTGCGGTTTGGCTCGCTGCTGGGGCTGTTCCTGAGCACGACCTGCGTGATTTATTACTTCGTGCCGCCCGTGCACGATAAATGGCCGCTGCTCTCGGCCGGCGCCATCGTGGCCACGTTGCTCATCTTCTTGGTGTCGTTCCTGTTCACGCTTTACGTCCGCATTTTCGATTCTTACAACCACTTCTACGGCTCCATTGGGGCCCTGGTGGGCTTTATGGTGTGGCTCGAATTTGTGTGCATGACGCTCATCATCGGCTTCGAGGTGAACGTGAGCGTGGACGCGGTGACGGGCCGCATCAAAAAAATAACGGCTAAGGAGCCGTTGAAAATGAACCGCTAAGCCCCGCCTGTTGGGGCCCCGGCGATAAAAAAAGCGTGCGCTTTATTGTTCGGTGCGCCGCGGTTCTTACTTTTGCGGTCCCCGAACCACTCGGGGGCCCGATAGAGAGGTGGCAGAGTGGTCGAATGCGACGGTTTCGAAAACCGTTATACCGGCAACGGTATCGGGGGTTCGAATCCCCCCTTCTCTACAAAAGGCTTTTTCTACTTTAGAAAGAGCCTTTTTTTCTTGTCAGCAACCGGCCTTGCAGGCTTTTCTTACCCAGAGAAGTGGCAGAGTGGTCGATTGCGGCGGTCTTGAAAACCGCTGACTGTAACAGGTCCGGGGGTTCGAATCCCTCCTTCTCTGCACCGTCGCTTGCTGGCAGCCTTACTCCCCGTCTCCCTCCCGGAGGCGGGGATTTTTTTTGGTACTTGCCTTTTGGCTGGGGCCCCGGGCAACGCCAGGCGCATGTTCGTCGTTTGGGTCGTTTATTGTTGAGTTGCTATACTATGTTTGGTTATTATTCCTATTTCTACCCAGCCCTTACCCCTTAGGTTATCATGTTCCGGTTTTTTACGCTATTGCTGCTGGTGAGCGCCCTGGGCCTCGCGCCGGCCGCCGCCTACTCCGTGCTCACGCACCAGGCCAATGTTGATTCGTGCTGGAAGCCTTGCTTGCTGCCGGCCTTGCAGCGCCGCTACCCCGGCGCTACGGACGAAGAGCTGGTGAAAGCCAAGGCCTTTGCCTACGGCGGCGCCATTATTCAGGACATGGGCTACTACCCGCTGGGGGCCCCCCTGTTCACCAACCTTACCCACTACGTGCGCTCGGGCGACTTCGTGCGCAACATGCTTGACGAGGCCCACAACCGCGACGAATACGCCTTTGCCTTGGGGGCCCTGGCGCACTACGCCGCCGATTTGGAAGGCCACTCCGAGGGCACCAACCGCGCCATGCACTTAGTGTACCCCGAATTGGAGGCCAAGTTCGGCAAGGTCATCACCTACGAAGACGCCCCTAAGCAGCACACCCAACTGGAGTTTGCCTTCGACGTGACGCAGGTGGCGGCCGGGCGCTACCGCACCGAGGACTACCACAACGCCATCGGCTTCGAGGTGGCCAAGGAGGTGCTGGAGCGGGCCTTCGAGAAAACTTACGGCCTGCCGCTGGGCAAGGTGTTTCTCAACACCGACGTGAGCATTGCCACGTTTCGCTTCACCGTGCAGCGCATCATTCCGCTGGCCTCGCGCTCGGCTTGGCACTACCAGAAGAAGGAAATTCGCCAGCTGACGCCTGGCATCAAGCGCCGCGCTTTTGTGTACCATCAAGACCGCAAGGAATACCGCGAGCGCTACGGGAAGAAATACGAGCGCCCCGGGTTTGGGGCCCGGATGCTGTCGGTATTTATCGGTATTCTGCCCAAGGTGGGGCCCCTGAAGCCGTTCGCGTTTCGCCCGCCCACGCCCGAAGCCCTGAAAATATTCCGGACCAGCTTTGCCATTGTAATGAAAACCTACTGCGGCCTGCTGGGCCAGCAGGGGGCCCAAGCGCCCGCACCCGCCCTGGCCAACGAGGATTTTGACACCGGCGACAACACCCACTTTGGCGAATACGCGCTGGCCGACAAAACCTACGGCGAGTGGGTGCGCAAGCTGGCCCGCGAAAAGTTCGCCGGCGTAACGCCGCCCATGCGCGCCAACATCCTGACTTTTTTCGCATCGGGCAAGGCAAAGCCCGCCGATAAGGAGGAGCAGGAAAACGACAACCGCAAGGAAACCACCGAGGCGCTGGCCCAGCTGAAGGCTTTGCCCGCGGCGGAAATGGGAAAATAAGATATTGATTAATTGGTTATTAAGACAGTATCTAAATTATAAAAACTGGTAACTTTTCGGGGCCGCCGGTTGTCAGAAGAGGCACTGCTTGCGTATACGGTGAAGACCGTAGCGCTTGCACTTACCGCTAACCTCCCTTTTCTGATGAACCACGACCTTACCCCCGACGGCGCCGCGGCCGACGGCGCCGCGGCCGACGGCTCGCGCCGCTCCTTTGTGAAGCAGGCCGGGGGCCTGCTGGGCCTGGCCCTGGCCCCGCCCATTACCGGTTTTGCCGACCGGCTGGCCGGCCCTGCCAAAACCCTGGAGGGCCCCACCGACCTCACGCTGCGCATCAACGGCGCCGCCCGCACCCTGCGCGCCGAGCCCCGCGTAACGCTGCTCGACGCCCTGCGCGAGTACATGGACCTGACCGGCACCAAAAAAGGCTGCGACCACGGCCAATGCGGGGCCTGCACCGTGCTGGTGGACGGTCGCCGCGTCAATTCCTGCCTCACGCTGGCCGTGATGGCCCAGGGCAAGGAGATTACGACTATTGAGGGCCTGGCCAAGGGCGACGACCTGCACCCTATGCAGGAGGCGTTCCTCAAGCACGATGGCTTCCAGTGCGGCTACTGCACGCCGGGCCAGATTATGAGCGCCGTAGCCTGCGTGAAAGAAGGCCACGCCACCTCCGATGCCCAGTGCCGCGAGTGGATGAGCGGCAACCTGTGCCGCTGCGGCGCCTACCCCAACATTGTGGCCGCCGTGCGGGAAGTGGCCGGCAAAGCCTAAACCGGCGCCAGGGGCCCCACGGGTACGCTTTAGGCGCGTCCGTGCCCCTGGCCACCTGCGTTGCGCCCGCCCGCGCCTTGCTGCCTCCCCGCCTCTCAACTATCGACCCGATGAATAACTTTAGCTATACTCAGGCCAAAACGGCCAAGGAGGCCACCGGCCTCCGCCAGGGGGCCCCGCAGGCCGCCTACATTGCCGGCGGCACCACCCTGCTGGATTTGATGAAGGCCAACTTGGAGGAACACTCCCAGCTGGTGGACATCAACATGCTGCCCTTCAAGGGCATTGAGCAGACCAGCGACGGGCTGCGCATTGGCGCCATGGAGCGCATGAGCGACGTGGGCGAGCACCCACTGGTGTTGCAGCAGTACCCGGCCGTGTCAGAGTCGCTGCTGCTGGCGGCCTCGCCGCAGCTGCGCAACATGGCCAGCATTGGCGGCAACATTTTGCAGCGCACCCGCTGCGGGTATTTTCGCGACGCCGCGTTTCCGTGCAACAAGCGGGTGCCCGGCTCGGGCTGCCCGGCCATCAAAGGCGACAACCACAACCTGGCCATCCTCGGCACCAGCGATGCCTGCATTGCCACCGCCTACCCCGGCGACCTGAGCGTGGCCCTGGCTGCCCTCGACGCCGTGCTAACTCTGGAGAACGTCAAGGGCAAGCAGCGCCGCGTGCCCGTTACGGAGTTCTACGTGCTGCCCGGCAAGACCCCGCAGAAAGAAACCGTGCTGGAGCCCGGTGAGCTGATTGTGTCCGTGACGATTCCAGCCGCGGCCCACGCCCGCCGCTCCACTTACTTGAAGGTGCGTGAGCGCGCCAGCTACGCCTACGCCCTGGCCTCGGCCGCGGTGGGACTCGACGTGCAAGGCGGCACCATCCGCTCGGCCCGCGTGGCTTTGGGTGGGGTGGGCACCAAGCCCTGGCGCAGCCCGGAGGCCGAAAAAGTGCTGACGGGGGCCCCGGCCACCGAAGCCACTTTCCGCGCCGCCGCCGCCGCTGCCCTGCGCGGGGCCCAGCCCCGCGACGACAACCGCTTCAAAGTGGAGCTGGCCCAAAACACCCTCGTGCAGGCCTTACTAACTGTTAGCGCTTAGGGACTATCGGGATAGGTTGTCATGCTGAGCGCAGCCGAAGCATCTCGCGTGCAGCAGTAATACAATCCAATGCAACGAAGCACGCGAGATGCTTCGGCTGCGCTCAGCATGACCGTCGCTTTACTAGCATCTAAGAATTACTTCCTGATGGATACCGAACCTAAATTTTTCGAAACCAACCCCACCGCCGGCCTGGTGGGCCAGCCGCTGACCCGCATCGACGGGCGCGCCAAGGTAACGGGGGCAGCCAAGTACTCAGCCGAGTACAACAACCTGCCGGGCCTGGTGCACGCTGTGCTCAAAACCAGCGACGTGGCCAAGGGCCGCATCACGGGCTTCGACATTAGCGCGGCCCAGAAGCAGCCGGGCGTGCTGGCCATCCTCACCCACCAGAACATCCCGAAGCTGGCCAAAACGCCCAACGACGACGCGGGTAAAAAAGCCATTGGGGCCCCGATGGGCTTTTTGCCGCTTACCGGCGACCAGATTTTCTACGCCGGCCAGCCCGTAGCCATCGTGGTGGCCGATACCTTGGAGCGTGCCCAGTACGCCGCCGCGCTGCTTAAAGTGCAGGTGCAGGTGGAGAAGCCGCTGGCCTCCTACGAAGACCCGAAAGCCAAGCTGTTCGACCCCGAGAAGATCCAGGATGGCAAAGCTGACGGCCACACCCGGCGCGGCGACGCGCAGGCGGCCTTCGCGGCGGCCCCGGTGCAGCTCACTCACACTTACATCCACGCCATCAACCATCACAACCCGATGGAGCCCGGTGCCACCACGGCGCACTGGGAGGCCCCCGACCGGCTGACGGTGTACGAATCGACGCAGGGCGTGACGCGCACCCAGAAATCGCTGAGCACCATGCTGGGCCTTTCGGCCGAGCAGGTGCGGGTGGTAACCAAGTACCTCGGCGGTGGCTTTGGCTGCAAGGGCGCAAGCTGGCCCCACACCGTCCTCACGGTGCAGGCAGCCAAGGCGGTGGGCCGGCCGGTAAAGCTGGCGCTCACGCGGCCCCAGATGTTCACGAGCATGGGCCACCGCGAAGACCAGCAGCAGACCCTGAAAATTGGGGCCACGAAGGATGGCAAACTTACGGCCCTCATCCACGAGAAAACCTCGACGACTTCGCCGTGGGACAACTACGCCGAATCCAACAGCAAGATCATCAACCTGCTATACGAGTGCCCCACGTTTGAGGCGACGTACCAGCTGGCCCGCGCCGACGTGATGACGTCCACGTTTATGCGGGCCCCGGGCGAGGCCCCCGGCTCGTTCGCCATCGAGTGTTCGATGGACGACCTGGCCGAAAAGCTGGGCATCGACCCGCTGGAAATTCGCCTGCGCAACTACGCCGAGAAGGACCCCAGCACCGGCCAGCAGTGGAGCAGCAAAAGCCTGCGCCAGTGCTACGCCCGCGGGGCCGAGCTATTCGGCTGGAGCAAGCGCAACCCCAAGGCCGGCGCTACCCGCGACGGTAAGCTGCTGGTGGGCTGGGGCATGGCCACGGCCAGCTACCCGGTGCACAACTCGCAGGGTACGGCCCGCGCCCGCCTCTACGCCGACGGCCACGCCGTGGTGCAGAGTGGCGCCACCGACCTGGGCACCGGCACTTATACCGTGATGACCCAGGTGGCCGCCGACGGCCTGGGCCTGCCAATGGAGAAAATTCGCTTCGAACTGGGCGATACCCGGCTGCCCACGGCCCCCAACTCGGGTGGTTCGGTGGCCGCCGGTACGGTGTCGTCGTCGGTGTACATGGCCGTGCAGGACGTGTGGCAGAAGCTCATCAAGGTAGCGGTGCTCGACAAGAAGTCGCCGCTGTACCGGGCCAAGATTGCCGATGTGGAGGCCAAAGCCGGCCGCTTGCAGCTGAAGACCAACCCCAACAAGGGCGAAGGCTTTGCCGACGTGATGAAGCGGGCCGACCTGAGCGATATCGAGGGCAACGGCCAGGGCCGCTACGGCAGCGGCTACGAGGATGCCCAGGCCGCCGCCAACGCCGACCCCAGCAAGAAGGACGAGGTGGGCCACCACTCCATGCACTCCTTCGGGGCCCACTTCTGCGAAGTGAAGGTGGACCCCGAGTTGGGCACCGTGCGCGTGACCCGCTGGGTGAGCGTGCACGCCGCCGGCCGCATCCTGAACGCCAAAACAGCCCGCAGCCAAATCATCGGCGGCAGCATTTTCGGCATCGGCTGCGCGCTGATGGAAGCCACTGTGCGCGACCAGAACCTGGCCCGCTACACCAATTCCAACCTCGCCGACTACCACATTCCCACCAACGCGGACATTCCGGAAATGACCGTGGAATTCATCGACGAGCACGACCCTTACATCAACGCGATGGGGGTGAAGGGCATCGGCGAAATCTCGATGGTGGGCGTGTCGGCCGCCGTGGCCAACGCCGTGGCCCACGCCACCGGCCGCCGCGTGCGCAGCCTGCCCATCACGCCCGATAAGGTGCTGGGCGCGAAGGCCGTATCGTAGTAAGTGTTTCGGGTAGTGAGGTGGTCCGGCGAGTCGCCCGAAGGGTTTTATCGGGCCACTCTTAGGCTGCCCCGGGGCCCCTGGTCTTTAGTCAGAGTGGCCCGACGAAGCCCTTCGGCGATTCGCCGGACCACCCCGCTCTATATTAATACCTCAAATACTAGCAATAGAAAAGGCCGACTCCAGAAATGGGGTCGGCCTTTTTGTTGAGCAATAATAGGGCCCCTGGGGCCCCAATACTGCCCTACGGCGTGAGCAGCGCCGCGAGCTGCTGCAAGGTAATTTCCGCCGATACGGCATTGTAGCGGTAGTTCACCAGGCGGTAGCCGGCGTCCTCGAAACTCTGCTGGGCGATGCGCACGTCCACTAGGGTGGAGAGTCCAGCGTCGAGGCGCAGCTGCACCAGGTTGAGAAGCTTTTTAGCGGTGGTGTAGCTTTCCTGAGCGGTATTCACAAGGGCCAAGGTTTGCTGGTAGGCTTCCCAGGCTTTCAGGGCGTTGGTGCGGTAATCGCGCTCCAGGGCAGTACGTTGCAGCTGCGCAGTCTGGGTATTAAGCCGGGCAATTTTTACCAGCCGCTTGTTGGTGCCGCCCGTGTAAATGGGCACGCCCAGGCTGAGGCCGGCGTAGGGTCCGTAGCTCTGGTTGAAGAGCGTGGTGCCCACCGCGTTCTGGTTGCGGGCGAAGTTGGTGCCCGAGTTGAGCGAGAGTGACGGGTAGCGGTTGGCGCGGGCCACGCGCTCCAGCAGCTCGTTCACGCGCACTTGGCGCTCGGCGGCCAGCAGGTCGGGGTTCTTGGTGAGCGAGGCGCTGATATCCTCCCAGCGCAGGTTCTGGTTCACCGGAATGGTGTCCTCCACGGCCACGCGCGTATCGAGGTCGAGGGTGAGGGAGCGGAGCAAATCGGCGGTGGCCTGCTGGGCGGCCAGGGCCTGCTGCTGCTGGGTTTGCAGCTGCGCGTTCAGGTCGAGCTGGGCCTGGAACAGGTCGGCGTTGTTGGCCAGGCCCACGCTCTGGCGCGCCTTGATGAGCTTCAGCTTCTGCCGCGACACCTCGGCCGAGGCCTCCAGGGTGCGGATGTAGCGCTGCTGCTGCACCACGGCGTAGTACTTCAGGCTTACGTCGGCCAGCACGTTCTGCACCGTCGAGTTCAGCTGGAGCTGGCTGATTTGCTCCAGCTCGCCCAGGCGCTTGCGGGTGGCCACCACCAGCCCGCCGTTGTAGAGCAGGTACGAGCCCGTCAGGCCCACGTTGTACTGCGTCGAGCGGGCCCCCACGCGCGTCACCCCCAGGCCGGTGTTAAATTCCTGCTGCGTGTTGTTCACCACCACGTTGTTGCTGGCCGCAATGCCCACGGTGGGCAGCCCCCCGGCAAAGCCCGCCGAATTGTACAAATCCTGCACCGCCACGTTGGTCTGGCCGATCTGAATGTCGAGGCTGTTCTTGAGGGCCGTTTGCAGGGCCTCGCGCAGGGTGAGGGTAGGGGCCTGGGGGCGCGCCACGCTGTCGGCTGGCGGCAGGGTGGAGGACATCGTGGGCCGCGTTTGGGCCCCGGCGGGGCTCAGCACGCCGCCAGCCAAAAGAAGGAGCCAGGCAATAAATACTTTCATCGAATCGGGGAGGCGAATAGGTAAAGGTCGCCCGCTGCTTGGGGAATCGTTGTGACTGCGCCGGGGCCCCGGCAACTACTGGGCGGGCTACGCCGCCACCTCGGCCGGTTCGTGCGCCGCTACGGCTTCGCCCTCGCCTTCCGCCGGCTTGCGTTCCTTGGCGATGAACGTGTAAATGGCGGGAATAACCAACAGCGTGAGCACCAGCGAGAACAGGATGCCGCCCACAATAACGGTGCCCAGCGGCTTGCGGCTGGTGCTGGCCGCGCCCAAGCTCATGGCAATGGGCAGGGCCCCCAGCGCGGTGGCCAGCGAGGTCATCAGAATGGGGCGCAGGCGCTGCTGGGCGGCCAGCTGCACGGCCTCGCGCAGGGGCAGGCCAGCGTCGCGCTGGTGGTTGGCAAACTCCACGATGAGGATGCCGTTTTTGGTCACCAAGCCAATCAGCATAATCATCCCGATTTGCGAGAAGATGTTGATGGTCTGCCCGAACACCCACAGGCTGAGCAGGGCCCCCGCCAGCGCCAGCGGCACCGTGAGCAGGATGATGAGCGGGTCGCGGAAGCTCTCGAACTGCGCCGCCAGTAGCAAGTAAATCAGCACCAGGGCCAGCAGAAAGGCGAACGTGGTATTACCCGCGCTCTCGGCAAAGTCGCGCGACGAGCCGGTGAGGGCCGTTTGGAATACGTCGGGGTCCAGGACCTTATCGGCAATGGCCTGCATGGCGCGCACGCCGTCGCCCACGGTTTTGCCCTCGGCCAGCTGCGCCGAGATGGTGGCCGCCTTGAAGCGGTTGAAGTGGTAGAGCGTGGCCGGGTTGGAGTTCTCCACCTGGTGTACCACAGCCGAGAGCGGAATGCTCTCGCCGCGGCTGTTGGTCACGTAGAGGCGGCTGATATCATTAGGCGCGCTGCGGGCGTTGCGGTCCACCTGTCCGATTACCTGGTACTGGCGGCCGTCGCGCAGGAAATAGGCCATGCGCCGGCCCCCGAAGGCCCCTTGCACGGCGGCGGCCACGTCCTGGGTGGTCAGGCCCAGGTCCCTGATTTTCAGGCGGTCAAACGTGAGCTGTACCTCGGGCTTGTTGAACTTGAGGTTGGCATCTACGCTCTGGAAGGTGGGGTCTTGCTGGGCAGCGGCCAGGAACTTGGGCAGCGCCTGGCGGATTTGCTCCAGGTCGGTGGTTTGCAGCACGAACTGCACCGGCACGCTGCTCTTCGAGCCCGAACCCACGGCAATGGTCTGCTCCTGCACCACGAAAATGCGGGCGTCGTTGAAGCGCTTGGTGTTGCGGGTCAGGTACTTGGCTATCTGCTCCTGGGTGCGCTTGCGCTGGTCGGGCGGCACCAGGCCGGCGCGCACCTGCGCCGTGTTGGAGCTGCCGCCGGCGGGCGTGCGGGCAAATACGAAGTCATTTTCGGGCACCGAATCGTTCACGAACGCCGCCACCTCACCGCTGATTTTCTCCATCGCCCCGAAGCTCGTGCCCTCGGGCCCCGTCAGAACCAGGCGCACGCTGCTCCGGTCTTCGAGCGGGGCCAGCTCGGTGGGCAAGCCCTTGCCAATGAAGAAGATGATGCCCGCGCAGGCCGCCACCACCACCCAGGCCAGCGACCGCACCCGCAGGAACTTGCCCACGATGCGCCCGTACCAGCTCTCCATGCCCTGGAAAAAGGGCTCCGTGCGGTCGTAGAGCTTGCCGTGGCCGCTGCCGCCGTCCTTGTTGTCGCGGTGCAGCACCACGTTGAGCACCGGCGTGATGGTGAGCGACACGAAGGCCGAAATCAGCACCGCGCCGGCCACCACCACCCCAAACTCGCGGAACAAGCGCCCGGTGAAGCCTTCCAGAAAGATCACCGGCAAGAACACCACCGCTAGCGTGAGCGAGGTGGCGATAACGGCGAAGAAAATCTCCTTACTGCCCTCGCGCGCCGCGTCTTTGATGTTCATGCCCTCTTCGAGCTTGCGGAAGATGTTCTCCGTCACCACAATGCCATCGTCCACCACCAAGCCAGTGGCCAGCACGATGCCCAGCAGCGTGAGGATGTTGATGGTGAAGCCCGCCAGGTACATGATGAAGAACGTGGCAATCAGCGAAATCGGAATATCGATGAGCGGGCGCAGGGCGGTGAGCCAGTTGCGGAAAAAGAAGAAAATCACCAGCACCACCAGCCCGAACGAGATGAGCAGCGTTTCCTCCACTTCCTCGATCGAGCCGCGCACAATCTTGGTGTTGTCTACAATCACCTTCATCTGAATGTCGGCCTTGTTCTCTTTCTGCACCTCGGCCAGGCGCTTGTTGAACTCGTTGGCAATCTCGACGTAGTTGGAGCCCGGTTGCGGGATGATGGCCATGCCCACGGCGTAGGCGCCGTTCAGCTTCCAGCTTTGCTCGTAGCTCTCGGGGCCCAGCACAATGCGCGCCACGTCGCCGAGGCGCACGATGCCGCTCTTGTCCTCGCGCAGGATGAGGTTGCGAAACTGCTCCTCCGTAGAGAAGCGGGCCATCGTGCGGATGGTCAACTCGGTGTTGCCACCGTAGATTTTGCCCACCGGCACCTCCACGTTTTCGGCGTTCAAGGCCGCCTGCACGTTGGTGAACGATACCTGGTAGGCATCCATTTTGGTTGGGTCGAGCCAGAGGCGCATGGCGTAGCGCTGCTGCCCAAAAATGTTGATGGCCGACACCCCGTTGATGGTTTGGAAGCGCTGCTGAAGGTTGTTCTCGGCAAAGTCGCTGAGGTCCATCAGGTTCTTGGTGCTACTCTGCACGGCCAGAATCAGAATGAAGTCGGAGTTGGCGTCCGACTTCGACACCACCGGCGGCGCGTCAATGTCCTGCGGCAGGGAGCGCACCCCCTGGCCCACCTTGTCGCGCACGTCGGAGGCGGCAGCCTCCAAATCGACGCCCAGGTTGAACTCGACCGTGATGTTGCTGGAGCCCAGCGACGAGCTGCTGGTGATGGACTTGATGCCCGGAATGCCGTTGATCTGCTTTTCCAGTGGCTCCGTTATTTGGTTCTCAATCACGTCGGCGTTGGCCCCCGTGTAGGAGGTGTTCACGCTGATGATGGGCGGATCGATGGCCGGGTAGTCGCGCAGGGCCAGAAACGAGAAGCCCACGGCGCCGAACAGCAGCAGCAGCAGGTTGAAAACCGTGGCGAGCACGGGCCGCTTCAGGGATAATTCGGAGATGTTCATGCTTTGGTAGAATGCAGCGCAAAAAAGAACGTCATGACAGCGCAGGAAGGAATGTCATGCTGAGCGCAGCCGAAGTATCTCTACCGCGTAACTGCTTCCAATCGTTGGGATTATTTACGTGGTAGAGATGCTTCGGCTGCGCTCAGCATGACGGTCTTTTTAATTTACAGCCTTCGCTTTGCGCACCTGCACGGGCTTGCCGGGCTGGGTGAAGAGCACGCCGTTGGTTACCACCGAGTCGCCGGCGGCCAAGCCGCTGATGACGGCAATTTGGTCGTCTTTGCGGTCGCCGGTGCGCACGTTTTGCAGCACGGCCTTGCCGTTTTTCACCAGCGTTACCTGGTCCGATTTGTCGCCGGGTAAGATGGCGTTGGTGGGTAGCAGCACGCTGCTGCGCGCCGTACCGGTGCTCACGCTCACCTTGGCGAAGGCCCCGGGGCTGGCTTGGGCGCGGCCGGCAGCAGGGCCCGCACGGTGAGGTTGCGCGTGGTTTGGTTCAGCTGGCTTTCCTGGGCCACTACGGTGGCGGGGTAGCGGCGCGGCGGGTTGCCGGCCAGTTGCACCGTGACCACGGCGCCGGGGTGCACCACGCCGCCGTTGGCCTCGGGCAGCGTGAAATCGACCTTGAGCTTGGTGTCGGCCTGGAGCGTGGCGATGATGGTGGCAGGCGTTACATAGGCCCCGGGGCTCACCTGGCGCAGCCCCAGCACCCCGGTGAAGGGGGCCCGGATGACGGTTTTGGCCAGCATGGCCTGGGTGTAGGCGGCGTCGGCCTCGTTGCTGCGCACCTGGCTCACGGCCAGGTCGTAGTCGGCCTGGTTCACGCCCTGCACTTTCAGCAGCGTTTGCAGGCGGGTTTGCGAGAGGCGCGAGACTTGCAGCAGGGCCCTGGTTTTCAGCAGCGTGGCCTGCAAATCGGCGTCGTTGATGCGGGCAATGATGCTGCCCTTGCTCACGCGCCGGCCCTCGTTCACTTGCAGAAACGTGAGGCGGCCGCTCACTTCAGGGTGCAGCTCCACGAAGTCGTTAGCTACCACCGCGCCGTTGGCCTCGATGGAATCGGTGATGGCCGAGGGGCGGGCCACCAGCACATCGACCAGGGCGGGGCCGTTGTTCTTTTTACCGTCTTTGCCGCCTTTTTCGTCGGCTTTGGAGCTACAGGCGGCCAGCAGGGCCAGGGTTCCGCAGGCCACGAAGGGGCGAGCCGAAGTCAGAAAGCGCATGGGGAAAAAATAAGGCAAGCGGCGGGCCGGGGCAGGAGGGATGGGAGCGCGGGGCAACGCGCATGAAAATGAATAGCTTAGCAGCCAAAGCGTAGCCGGCGCCAAGTTCCGGTAACGGGAGGCGCCCTGATAGGGTTCAGCAAAAGACAAGGACGGGGGCCCCAGGCCGGGGTTGCACCGCCCCGGCGGGCCCGCGCGGCTTACTTTCAGCCCATGAAAACGCCCGCCCCGCCGCCCGCCGCCCCGCCGCCGGAGCGCAACTTCTTCGCCGACGTGCACCAGGTCACGCGCCTCGTGCCGTCGGGCCGCGTCACCAGCTACGGCGCCATTGCCCACTACCTGGGGGCCGCCCGCGGTGCCCGCACCGTGGGCTACGCCCTGATGGCCGCCAACCTCGACGCCGCCACGCTGCGCCGCGAAGAAGCCGTGCCCGCCCACCGCGTCGTCAACCGGCTGGGGCAGCTCACCGGGCGCGGCCACTTCCCCACGCCCACCGCCATGCAGGAGCGCCTCGAAGCCGAAGGCGTGCGAGTAGAAGACGACACCGTGGTGGACTTCGAGCGCCTGTTCTGGAACCCGGCCACCGAGCTGCCGTAGGGCCCCGGGGCTGCTCGTTTGGGGCCCCAGTGGCCGGCCGCTACCCCAACAAAGCACCTGCGCTGCCCGTGCTGGGGCCCCCATTGCAACGGAGCGAAAAATACGGTGTGACCCAAGCCCTTGCTTACCAAAGCGCTTTGCTGGCGTCTGAAAAAAATGCGCGTTTTAAGGGGGTGAGTGGTGCCCGGAACAGAAGGCGCCTTAGTGCCTTGGCTACGTGCCTTCTACGAGCGTCGCGTAAATTACCGCGGAGCAGTTGGGCCTGGTGGGGCCCCTGCGTGGTTCTCGCCCCGTTGCAGCGAGAAGCCCGCACGGCCCGGGGGCGGGTAATTACCGGTCATTGAAGGAGTGCGCGGGACGAAATGCTTTAATTTAGCCGACGTTTATGCCCAGAATCAGGCAAAAAGCGCTTCTTCCCCTTGCCACTTTTATGCGGTTTGCCTCCTTGGTAGTCCGGCCCGCAACGGGCTATGTCTTAGCGGTGCTGCTGGTGTGCAGCATCGGGCTCGTTGCTTCCTTAAACTTAAACCGACTGGTTGCGGATGAAAAGATGGTCGACAACACCCAGGAGGTTCTGAATCGTCTCGGTCAAAGCCTCTCCTTGCTTCAGGACGCTGAAACCGGGCAGCGCGGCTACCTGCTCACGGCGGATACGGCCTTTTTGGCCCCGCTGCGCCGTGCCCGCCGCGCCATCCCCGCCAACCACCAAGCCCTAGTTCAACTCACGGCCGACAATGCCGAACAGCAGCTGCGCCTGGACACGCTGCGGCAGCTCACGGCCCGGCGCCTCGACATTGTGGCGGGCAACCTGGCCTACTTCGGACGGGCGCGGGCCGTGGACGTGGCGCAGCTGCGGCAAGGCAAAGCCGCGATGGACCAGGCCCGCGCCGTGCTCGCGCGCCTGGCTGCGGCCGAACGGCACTTGCTGGCCGGCCACCGCGCCCATAGCCAGCGGTCCGCGCAGCGCGCCCTGGTGCTCATCGGGGCGCGCACGGGCCTGGCGCTGCTGCTGTCGGGGCTGGTAATCGGGCTGCTGCACCGCACCCGGCAGGTGCGGCAGGCGGTGCAAGCCGACGCCGACGCGCGTGCCAGCGAGGCCAAGGAAAGCCGCGCCCGGTTCCGGCAGTTGCTCGAATCCATTCCCAACATGGTTTGGACGGCCCAACCCAACGGCTTGCTCGACTACTACAACCAGCAGTGGTACGACTACACGGGCCTGAGTTTTGCCGATTTGGCCGGCATCAACTGGCAGCACCACATTCACCCCGACGACTTTGCCGCCACGATTACCGCCTGGCAGCACGCCGTGGCTACGGGCGAGCCGCTGACCACGCTGCGCAACCGCTGGAAGCGGGCCGCCAATGGCGAGTACCGCTGGCACTTGGTGCGGGCCGTGCCCTTGCGCGACGAGGCCACGGGCGCGGCTCGGCTCTGGGTGGGCACCAACACCGACATCCACGCCCAGCAGCTCCAGCAGCAAGAGCTGGAGCGCGTCAACGCCGACCTGGACACGTTCGTGTACACCGCCTCCCACGACCTGAAGACGCCCATCTACAACATTGAGGCGCTGCTGGGGGCCCTGCGGGAAGAATTGGCCGCGTGGCCGGCCCCGGCCGACGTAGCGACGCTGCTCGCCTTGATGCAAGGCGCGGTGGACCGCTTCAAGGACACCATCGAGCAGCTCACCGACGTGGCCAAGCTGCAACACCAGGCCGAGCCGCCCACGGCCGCCATCGACCTGGCCGCCCTGGTCGAGCACGTGCGCCAGGATTTGCAGCCCTTGTTTGCGGCCACGGGCGGCCGGCTGCACTTGGACGTGGCGGCCTGCCCCCGGCTGGTGTTCGCCGAAAAAAACCTGCGCTCGGTGGTGTACAACTTGCTCAGCAACGCCCTCAAGTACCGCCACCCCGACCGGGTGCCCGCCGTGTGGCTGCGCACCTACCCCGCCCCGGCGGACGGCAGCCGCAGCGCCGTGCTGGAAGTGGAAGACAACGGCCTGGGCTTGGCGCTGGGCCCAGAGCAGCAACGCAAGCTATTCGGCCTCTTCGAGCGCTTGCACGACCACGTGGAGGGCTCCGGCCTGGGCCTGTTCATGGTGAAGAAAATCGTAGAGAATGCCGGTGGGCACATCGAGGTGAACAGCCAACTGGGCCAGGGCACCGTGTTTCGGCTGCACCTGCCCGCTCCCCAGCCCGTCCTGCGGGAAAAAGCCTAGCGGACCCGTGCAAGCCGGCGACTTTTGCTTATTTTACCGCCCTTGTTTTGTCCTTCCGCCAATCTGCCCCCGCAATGCTCTCTACCGTTTTACTAGTTGACGATGACCCGACCACGAATTTTATTAACGAGCGGCTGCTGCGGCGCTTAAATGTGAGCCACGAGGTGCTCGTGGCCACAAACGGCCGCCTGGGCCTGGATCTGCTGGCCAAGCGGTGCGGGGAAGAATCGGTGGGTTGCCCGGCGCTGGTGCTGCTGGACATGAAAATGCCGGTGATGAGCGGGTTGGAATTTTTGGAAGTGTTCATGCAATTGCCGCTCCGCCAGCAGCATCCCATCGTCATCGTGTTGCTTACCAGCACCCAGCTCGAGCAGGACCTGGGCCAGCACCGGCACTTGCCCGTCACGGATTACCTGACCAAGCCGCTGACGCCGGAGAAAATAACGCACTTGCTGAGCCAGTATTTCAATAACGAGCATCCCCTCAATTAACGGCTGCCAGCCGGCAATGGTCGGCTGAGCCGCCCGCCGCCCGCTACCCCGCCGCCGGAGCGCAATTTCTTCGCCGACGTGCACGCCGTGGCGCGCCTCGTGCCGCCGGGCCGCGTCACCAGCTACGGGGCCATTGCCCGCTACCCGGGCCCGCACCGTGGGCTACGCCCTGATGGCTGCCAACCTCGACGCCACCATGCTGCGCCGCGAGGAATGCGGGTAGCGGATGATGCGGTGACGGACTTCGAGCGCCTGTTCTGGAACCCGGCCACCGAGCTGCCGTAGGGCCCCGGGGCTGCTCGTTTAGGGCTCCCAGCGGCGCGCCGGGGCCCTATTCTTACTCGCCACGCTATGAAAAAAAACGCGCTGCCCGTGCTGGGCCTCGACCAATTTCCGGCCGATTCGCAGCGGGCGCACTTCTACTACGTCGAGCGGCTCGAAGACCACCTCGTGCGCTACCCCTTCGTGAGCACGCCGCACGCTCACAATTTCTACCTGCTGCTGTACGTCACCCGCGGCCGTGGCACGCACACCATCGACCTGGTAACCCACGACTTGCGGCCGGGCAGCCTGTTTTTTCTCACGCCCGGGCAGGCCCACAGCTGGGCGTTGCCGGCCGAGGCGCAGGGCTACATTTTCTTCTTCAGCGCCGCCTTCTACCTGCGCCAGTACCCGGCCGAGCGCCTGGGGGCCTACCCGTTTTTCGACCCCGCCCGGGCCCCCGTGCTGTACCTGCCGCCCGACGAAACTGCCATCAAGGCCCTGTTCGCCAGTATTCTGGCAGAGAAAGCGGCGCCGGCCGACAACCAGTACGAGGTGGTGGGAGCCTACTTGTACTTGGTGCTGGAACTGGCCGCGCGCCCCTACGCTGCGCAGGCCGCACCGCACCCCACGGCGCTGGCCGCGCAGCAGGTACGCACCTTTGGCCAGCTGCTGGATGCGCACTTTCGCGCCGAGAAAACGGTGGGCTTCTACGCCGGCCGCCTGGCCCTCACGGCCAACCACCTGAACGCCCTGTGCCGGCGCGTGCTCAACAAAACCGCCAGCGCCCTGATCTACGAGCGGGTGGTGGCCGAGGCGCAGCGGCGGCTGGTGCACTCGGCGGAGCCCGTGGCCGCGGTAGCCGATGCGCTGGGCTTCGACGATGCCTCGTACTTCACGCGCTACTTCAAAAAGTACGTGGGCCAAACGCCGGACGAATTCCGGCAACACCCGCCGGCGGGGTAATCGTTGATTTGTCCGGTAGGTGCCCGCAATTGGGCTGGGGCCCCGGGGCGAGCCCCCGGACCTTTGTGGGGTAAAAAAGCCCTGTCAATTATGGCCCCAATCGCCTCCGATGCCGCCGCCCTGCTGGCCCTGCGCTGCCCCCGTTGCCACGAGGGCGCGCTGTTTTCGCACCCTGCCTACCGCCTCACCAAGTTTGCCGACATGCCCGCCGCCTGCTCCGTGTGCGGCCAGGCCTTCGAGCCCGAGCCGGGGTTCTACTTCGGCGCCATGTTCGTGAGCTACGCCTTTTCGGTGGCCATTTTCGCCATCACCACGGTGGCGCTCTACTTCCTGGCCGGCGACCCGGCGCTGTGGGTGTACATCGTGGGGGTGGGCGCGGCCGCTACCGCCTGCACCCCGCTGGCCCTGCGCTACTCCCGGGCCCTGATGCTGTACTGGTTCGGCGGCGTGCACTACCAGCCCGAACGCGCCCACCGGCCCGCGCCCGCTGCCCACGCCTAACATCAATGGCCGGGGCCCTAACCTACCTGTGGTTAGGGCCCCGGCCGTTGGGGCTGGCCCAACAATTACTTATTTTCCTGCAAGGGAGCCTGGGCAATGTGTAAGTAGCTAACCTTCCAGTCGTTCTTGCTGTCTTTGCTGGTTACCATCAGGTAAGAGCCAGTATCTGTTCCTCCCTGTTTGTATTTGGTCGCTTTAGTTGAAGGCAATACTTTTTGAGTGTAAAAGCCCGAGTAGTAGACCATATTGGCATCACCACCTTTGGTAAGCGGCGTAAATTTGAAATCGGCGGTTCTACCATTTGGTTTAAAGGCAGAAGCCACGGTGTCTTTGCCGGTCATCCGCTGTTTCAACGAAGTCCCAAGTAGCACTACGTTGTCTGCCAGCAGGCTCCCGATTTTAGTAGTGTCTTCTTTCACAAGGGCTTCCATAAACTGCTCGCCAACGGTAGTGGAAGCCATGGCCGTGGCAGGAGCGGTGGCGGCGGCCGGCGGCGTGGTGGCGTTGCTGGAGCAAGCGCCGAGTAGTACGGCGAGCGCCGGGAAGAGTAAGTGGTTTTTCATGGATGAAAATTGGGCGAACAGCGAAAGTGCTTGTCGTGAGGAAATGGTCGTTGGCGGCAAGATTGCAAATGCCGGAAGCGGGCAGTAGCTGCGTTGCCGCGCGGCCGGGGCCCGCCCGCCGAAGGGGCCCTAAAAAAGCTGCTGGGAAATGGGCCCCCAGCAGCTTTTTGTAGGTAAGAAGGCAGCCGTTACTTGTTGGGCTTGATGGGGTCTTCGGCCAGGTGTATGTAAGCAAACTGCCAGATGGCTCCTTCCTTGCGGCTTGCTATCATATAGGAGCCGCGTCCGGTGGCGCCTTTCGGAAGGTTGGCCATCGGCTTAATGTCGTAGGTATAATAACCGGTACCGTAACCCATCGTAGCGTCGCTGTTCATTTGCAGGGGAGTGGGTTTTAAATTGCTGGTGTTGCTGAACGACCGCTTCAGCCAGTACGTGGTTACCGAATCCCTGCCGCTCATCACTGGCTCCCCGTTGACGAGGAAACGCACATTCTTCGACATGCAGGCCGTGGCTTTGGCCATGTCCTGCTGCTGCATAGCTTCGCTCCACAGTTGCGCTAAAGCGGCTATAGTGGTCGGGCCGGCCGCAGCGGGGTGGGCAGCGGCGGGGGCCCCGGCAGGCTTCGGCGCCTTGATTGGCGGGGTGCCCGCGCTGCTGAACCACGCGCCTAGGAGGACGGCCAAGCCGGGGAGAAGTAAATGACTTTTCATAAGTGTGAGAGAGGATTAAGGTGATCGACAAATATATATAAAAATAATACACTTAATTTACTTAAATCAGCGCTAACTGCTTAAACCAGGTAGTTCTACCTGGTTTTGCTGTGCTACTTAATCGCCGTGATGGGGGCCCCCAACGTCACCGTTTTGGGGTCCACCGTGATTTCCTGGAGGCGCTGGGCCACGGCGGGCGACATGCTGGCCTGGTAGCGGCCGTGCAGCTGGCCGGCCAGGAATTTCTCGGCCGCCGCGTACATGGCCATGTTGTTCACGGGGCGCGCGAAACCGTGGCCTTCGTCGGGGGCCAGCAGGTACTGCACGGGGTAGTGGCGGTCGCGCAGGGCCACCACAATCTGGTCGGCCTCGGCCTTGTTCACGCGCGGGTCGTTGGCGCCCTGCACCACCATGAGCGGGGTTTTGATTTTATCGGCCGAGCCCAGCGGCGACATGCGGGCCAGGGCCGCCCGGCCTTCCGCGGTGGTGGGGTCGGCCATGCGGGCGTACATCTGCTTGCGCCCGGCCTCCCAGTAGGGCGGAATGGCGTTGAGCAAGGTCGTCAGGTTGGACGGGGCCACGATGGCCACGGCCGCGCTGTACACATCGGGCGTGAAGGCCACGCCGGCCAGCGTGGCATAGCCGCCGTACGAGCCGCCCATGATGCCCACGCGCTTGGGGTCGGCCAGGCCCTGGGCCACCAGGTACTTCACGCCCCAGGTCAGGTCGTCCTGCATTTTGCGGCCCCACTCGCCGTTGCCCGCGTTCAGAAACTGCTTGCCGTAGCCGGTGCTGGCCCGGAAGTTGGGCGAGAGCACCCCGTAGCCCCGGTTGGCCAAAAACTGGTGCATGGCACTGAAGCCGTAGGCCGTGCGCGACCAAGGCCCGCCGTGGGGCACCACGATAACGGGCAGGTTTTTGGCCGCCACGCCCTTGGGCAAGGTCAGGTACGCCTGAATTTCCAGGCCGTCCGACGATTTGTAGCGCACCACCTTCATGTCGGCCAGGTCGGCGGCGTGCAGCTGGGGCCATGTTTCGTACTGCTTGGTGAGCTGCTTGGTTTGGCGGTCGAAGAGGTAGGCCACG
Source organism: Hymenobacter coccineus (assembly GCF_001816125.1). Taxonomy (GTDB): domain Bacteria; phylum Bacteroidota; class Bacteroidia; order Cytophagales; family Hymenobacteraceae; genus Hymenobacter; species Hymenobacter coccineus. The sequence continues at coordinate 53,577 of NZ_MDZA01000077.1, forward strand.
CTGGGCTGGGTGGCCGCGCTGGCCGAGAGCAGCCATAGCCGCTCGTCGGTGGTGTTCGATACCGGGCGCACGTCCAACCCCGGCAGCTGCGGCTCACGTTGGCAAAGTCCTGCTCAAAGGCCTTGTCCTTCCACACGCGGCGCAGGCGGTCGTCCTCAAAACCCACGTACACCGGCTCGTGCGTTTTTTCCGACAGCATCAGCTCGCCCACGTCCACGCGCTTCAGCGGGTCGGCCTGGTAGGGCTGCTCCTGGCCGGTGGCGGGGTCGAGCAGCACAATTTCGGCCAGGTCGCGGGCCCCGCCGCGGTTGGTGGCCAGGTACACGCGCTGGTTGTCCTTGGCAAAGCCCTCCACGTTGCTCTGCTCGTCAATCGTGGTTTTATAGAAGGGCGTCAGTTGAGCGCCTTCCACGCGCAGCCATTCGGTGCTACCGTCGGGGTTTGAGCGGGCCGCCAGCCGCAGCTGGTCGTTCCAGTCGAACACCCAGCTGCCGATGCGGTCGTTATTCTGGCGCACCAGCGTTTTCTCGCCCGTGGCCAGGCTGAGCTTGTAGAGGTCGTGCCAGGCTTTGTCGCGGTCGTTCAGGCCGATGTAGAGCGTATTGGGGTCGGTCAGGGGCACGTTCAAAATCTGTACCCGCACGCCCTTCAGGCCCGTGAGGTCGCGGGCGGCGGGCACGGCCTGGCCGGTGGCCGGGGCCCCGCCGGGTCCACGGCGTAGATGTTGAAGTTCTCGTCGCCGCCCTTGTCCTGCGCGTACAGCAGGTACTTGCCGTCGCGGCTCCAGAAGTAGTCGCGCACCGGCCGGGCCTGGTCGTTGGTCAGGGGCCGGGCGCTGGCGAAGGGCGCTTTCAACTCCTTCACCCACAGGTTGCGGGTGCCGTGGTAGGGCTTGATGAAGGACAGGAATTTACCGTCGGGCGAGAGCTGGGCCCCCGAAACCTCGGGGTCGCCGAACAGCAATTCGCGGTCGATGAGCGGCGGCAAAGTGGTTTGGGCCGCCGCGGGGCGCCCGGATAGGGCCAGGGCCAGCAACAGGGGTAAGAATTTACGCATGGCTGTAAAACAGATGAGTGAAGTACTGACGGCTAATTACTAAAATATAATCAATTATTACTATAATTTACTTTGCCCGGGCCCCTAGTGCCCCGCCGAGAGCTCGAGCTGGGCCGCCGCTAGCCACTGCTGGTTGCTGAGGCAACGTGCAAGGGCCCCCCAATTCGGCCCTCAATTGCCGCCCGGGGCCCCTACCTTTGCGCCCCCACCGTTTGGCCCCGCCTTGAAGGCATTCTTTGCCTATTTCCTCGTAGCCCTCGTGCTGCTGCAAACCTTCAGCCGCGAGCTGCTGGTGGTGGATTTTGCGCTGAACCGGGCCACCATCACGGCGCGCTTCTGCGTGAACAAGGCCCGGCCCCAGCTGCACTGCGACGGCAAGTGCTACTTCGCCAAGCGCCTCAAGCAGCAGGAAGACCGCGAAGCCAAGGCCCCCAACGCCCTCAAGGAAAAGCTGGAAATGCTGCCCTCGGCGTTCCGCGCCCTGGTGCCGGTGGCGCCCGTGCGCTGGGCCAGCGCGCCCGCCGGCCACGCTGCCTACCGGCCCGCCGGGGCCCCCGCCCGCGCCCCGCTGGGGCGTGTTCCGCCCGCCCCATGGCGTAAA
>NZ_MDZA01000078.1 GCF_001816125.1 Hymenobacter coccineus
CTCGCCGCCGACGGCCGCCTGTGGGTGGGCACGGTGGGCGCCGGCCTGCGCTGCCTCGCCACGTGCGGCGCGGTAGCGGCCCAGGCCGGGCCCGCCGGGCTTGCCAGGGGGGGCAGCGGTTACTATTGTGCCGCTAAGTAATCGTGCGCAAGTACGCGCGGAACAAAAACCGATCATCAGCGCGCAGCGAAACACCTCTCCAGTTGACTAAATCAGGGACTACTGCCGCAATAGAGATACTTCGCTGCGCGCTGCATGGCGTTCAATTGCTAAGCTGTGAGTGCTCCTCCAAAACGTACTATTCGCCCCTCCTGACCTTTGATGATCCACCTATTTCACCCCGCCGCCCGGCCGCTGTTTTCACTCCTTAAAAGCGCCGTTGCGCTGCTCGTGCTCCTGCTGCTGGCGGGGCCCCTGCGGGCCCAGGCACCCGCCAGCGTGGTGGGCTACGGCTGGGCCCGCAACGCGGTAAATACCGTCGTGTTCCGCAAAAACTCGCTGGTGACGTTTAAGAACGAGCAGTTTACGGCTTTTTACGATTCGGTGGGGTACCTCGTGCTGGCCAAGCGCACGCTGCCCCAGGGCCCCTGGCAGGTAGAAAAAACCACCTACCGCGCCCACGTCGAAGATGCCCACAATGACATCAGCCTGATGGTGGACGGCGCCGGCTACCTGCACGTGGCCTACGACCACCACAACAACCGGCTGCACTACAACCGCGGCCTGCGCCCCGGGGCCCTGGTCCTCACGCCCCTGCTGCCCATGACCGGCCAGCAGGAAGACCAGGTGAGCTACCCCGAGTTCTACCGCTTTCCCAGCGGCGACCTGGCGTTTCTGTACCGCGCCGGCGGCTCGGGCAACGGCAACCTGGTGATGAACCGCTACGACGCCAAAACCCGGCGCTGGACGCGCCTGCACACCGTGCTCCTCGACGGCCAGGGCCAGCGCAACGCCTACTGGCAGGCCGCCATCGACGCGCAGGGCACGTTTCACCTTTCGTGGGTGTGGCGCGAAACGCCCGACGTGGCCACCAACCACGACCTGGCCTACGCCCGCTCGCGCGACGGCGGCCGCACCTGGCAAAAAAGCACCGGCGAAGCCTACGCCCTGCCCATCACCGCCGCTACGGCCGAATACGCCCTGCGCATCCCCCAAAAAAGCGAGCTGATCAACCAAACCTCGATGTGCGCCGATGCCCAGGGCCGGCCCTACATCGCCACCTACTGGCGGTCAGCGGGCAGCGCCGCCCCGCAGTACCAGCTGGTGTACCACGACGGTAAAAGCTGGCAGGTGAGCCAGGTAGGGCAGCGCAGCGCGCAGTTCAGCCTAAGCGGCGGCGGCACCAAGAAAATTCCCATCGCCCGGCCCCAGGTGCTGGTGCGCACCCGGGCGGGCACCACGGCGGCCTACGTGGTGTTCCGCGATGCCGAGCGCGGCGACAAGGCCTCGCTGGCCACCTGCCCCGACCTGGCCCGCCCCCAGTGGGCCGTGCAGGACCTCACCACCACCGGCCTCGGCAACTGGGAACCCACCTACGACACCGAGCGCTGGCAGCAAAGCCAGGTGCTGAGCCTCTTCATCCAGCGCACCGGCCAGGGCGACGGCGAAACCCTGGAAGCCCTGCCCGCCCAGCCGGTTTCCGTGTTGGAGTGGACGCCGTAGGCCCGTAGCAGTGGCGCGGCTAGTGCGCGCAGCTGCCCAGTCGCCGAACGGTCTGCAACGGGGTCTTTGGCCGCGCCCACCTTCGGTTGCAGTCCGCGGCCCTCGCTTCGTCCTGCCGATTACCACCAGGCTGCCCGGCAGCGATGCGAATTACAGTTGGCGGCCGGCGCAGCTAAAAATCCGCGCTGCAAAGTGCAGCCGCTGGGGGCCCTGGCAGTGGCCATTAAAAGTTGTGGCTAACGACTTGGCCGTGGGGCCGTATAAAGACGCGTTAGTAAACACCTCTTTCCAGACAACATGGACAATTCCCTGAATTCCAAGCCTGCCGACCAGGCCGTTGACAAAGCCAATGACTTGGTCGACCAAACTAAAAACGCCATTTCTGACAGTTCAGTGGCTGATTTGATCGACAAAGTGCCGGCTTCTATTAAAGACGCCAGCGACAAGGCCGTAACTGCCGCCAAAGATGCCCGCGACAAAGCCGTAACTGCTGCCAAGGATGCCAGCGACAAGGTTGTTACTGCTGCCAAAGACGCTCGCGACAAAGCCGTTACTTCTGTTAAAGAAGCTAGTGACAAGACTGTCGAAAGCTTCAACTCGCTCAGCAATACCCAGAAAATAGTGGGTGGGGCCCTGGTGGCCCTGGGCCTGACCTACTTGGTAGCCCCCAAGAAAAAAGGCAAAGACAAGCGCAAAGCCGCCGCCCTCGACCAGCTGCTGCTCTTCGTCAACGACCGCATCGAAGGCTACAAGCGCGCCGTGGCCGAAACCACGAACGCCGATTTGCGCGGCTACTACGAGCTGCTGGTGGCCCAGAGCCAGCAGTTTTCGAGCACCCTGAACACCTACCTCAAGAAGGTGGGCGGCAAGCGCGAAACCGGTACCACCTTCAAAGGCAAGCTCTACCGCAAGCTGATGGATGCCCAAGCCCTGGTAACCGGCCGCGACGAGAAAGCCATTCTGGCCGCCAACCTGTACGGCGAACGGTGGGCCATCAAAGCCTACAAAAAAGCGCTGCGCCGCAAAGCCCTCAAGGGGGAGATGCGCGACGCGGTGCAAAAGCAATTCGGCCAGTCGAAGAAAACCTACAAGCACCTCAAGGAGCTGACCAAGCACCAACGCTAGTAGACCTTACCTAAAAAGAGCCCCCGGCACGACCAGTACACTGGTTGCGCCGGGGGGCTTTGTTAGCGGGCAACAGTTGGCTTATCAGCGCTGGTCTAAAACGGGGTGGTCCGGCGACTTTTTCGGTCGCGACCACTCTGACGATTGCTCGAAGCCGCTGTTTTTTTAGTGAGAGTGGCCCGACGACCGAAAAAGTCGCCGGACCACCCCGTTTTAGACCAGCGCCAGTTTACTTAGGCAAGTAGTTGATAACGAGAAGAAAGCGCAGTTTCAGGATCGTTGCGCCCGGCGCTGTAAAACGGAGTGGCACTCCGTTCTCGTGCGGACGCCTAACGGAGTGCCACTCCGTTTTACAATCCTTCACACTGACCTAAAAATTAAGCCAATGCCTAGCCCTCGGCGCGGAGTACTTCCAGCGGCGGGCGATTCAGCACGTCGCGGCTGTTGAAGAGGCCGATGGCCGCCGTGAGGGCCGCCACGCCGGCCGCTAACCCCAACAGCGGCAGCAGGTTGGGCGTGTAGGGCGAGTCGAATACCCAGGTGGCCAGGGCCCAGGCCGCCAGCACCGACAGCAGAATGCCGGCCAGCGAGGCCAGCAGGCCCAGCAGCGCGTACTCAACCAGCGTGATGCGCAAAATCTGGCGGCGGCTGGCCCCGAGAGTGCGCAGCAGCACGCTTTCGCGCACGCGCTGGTAGCGGCTCACCACCACCGAGCTGGCCAGCACCAGCAGGCCGGTGGCGATGCTGAAGCCCGCCATGAAGCGCACCACGAAGGAAATCTTGCTCAGAATGTCGTCCATGGTTTGCAGAATCAGCCCCAAATCGAGGGCCGACACGTTGGGGAACTGCTTCACCAGGGCTTGCTGCACCGCGCCCAGCGCCGCCGTGTTGGGCGTGCGCGTGAGGATGACGTGGAACTGCGGGGCCCCCTCCAGCACGCCTTTGGGAAAGAGCACCAGGAAGTTGGTTTGCACCCGGCTCCAGTCCACCTCGCGGGTGCCGCCCACGATGGCCACCAGCGGGGCCCCTGCACGTTGAAGGTGAGCGTGTCGCCGAGTTTCAGCTTGGCCCGCTCGAAGTAAGAGTTGTCCACCGATACGTAGGGCGTGCCGTCGGGCCCGGCGGGGGAGGGTGCCAGCAGTTAGCTTCTCGCTGGGGCTCAGCGTGTCGCGGTACGTCACGCGGTACTCGCGCGACAAAATCCAGGTTGGGATGCCCTTGCCGCCCGCGGTGTCCCGCTTTAGTTGCGTCACCGTGCGGCGGTTGATGGCCGAGAGGCGCATCGTGACGATGGGCACGCGCTGCACGATGGGCAGGCCGCGCTGCGTGAGCAGGGCTTCCACGCCGGCGCGCTGCTCGGGCTGGATGTCGTAGAGCACCAGGTTGGGCTGCTTGCCCGAATCGGCGGTGGCCACGCGGCTCAGCAGCAGGCCCTGGGTGAGGTAGAGCGTCGCCAGTAGGAAGGTGCCCAGGCCGATGGATATGATGAGCGTAAGCGTCTGGTTTTGAGGGCGGTAGAGGTTAGCCAGCCCCTGGCGCCACACGTAGCCCCAGCCGCCGGGGAAGTAGCGGCGCACGGCCCACGTCAGGGCCCAGCCGAGGCCGGCCAGGGCCCCCAGCGCCGCCGCCAGCCCCGCGCCGAAGCCCAGGGCCAGCTTCCACTCGTGGGTTTGCAGGTAGGCAAAACCCAGGATGCCCAGCGCCAGCACGCCCAGCACCAGCCCGCGCAGCGGTCGGGCGCGGCCGTATCGGCCTCGAACGCGGCGCGCAGCACCCGCAGCGGCGCCACCCGCCGGATGCTCAGCAGCGGCAGCAGCGCGAAGAGCACCGCCAGCCCCAGCCCTGCGCCCACGCCGGTGGCAATGGCTGGCCACGACACGCCCACGCGCACCGCCACCGGCAGAAAATCGCCGAGTACGCGCGGCAAAATCGCCTGCACCCCGGCCCCCAACGCGGCCCCAATTAGGGCCCCCAGCAAGCCCAGCCCAGCCGTCTGAATTAAGTAGATAAGCAGCGCCTGGCGGCCGCTGGCCCCTAGGCAGCGCAGCACGGCCACGGCAGCCAGCTTCTCGCGCACGTAGAGGCTGACCGTACTGGCCACGCCCACGCAGCCCAGCAGCAGCGCCACGAAGGCCACCAAACTTAGGTAGCGCGTGAGGTCGTGGAAGGCGCGGCCGGTGCGCTGCTGCCGGCTGGCCACGGTGTCGGAGTCGATGTTGGCCTGGTCGAAACGGGTTTCGAAGGGCTTGATGAGGGCCGCCACGTCGGTGCCCGCCTTGAATTGAAAATACTGCCGGTACTGCACCCGGCTGCCGCGCTGCACCAGCCCGGTGGCCGCCACCAGGGCCCCCGGCACGAACACCGTTGGGGCCACCGCGCTGCTCAGGCCCGATTGCCCCGGCGTGTGCAGCACCTTGCCGACGATGAGCAGGCTGAGCCGCCCCACCCGCACCGAGTCGCCCACCCGGGCCCCGAACTGGCTGAGCAGCACATCGTCCACCAGGGCCCCGCGGCCGGCCCGGAAGGCCGCCACGGCCGCGCGCGGCTGCACGTCCCAATCGCCATAATAAGGGAAGCCGCCCGTGATGCCGCGCACCTGCGCCAGCCGCACCCCCTGCACCCGCGGGAACTGCACCAGCGAGCCAAAGGCTCGCTCCTGCGCCTGCACCGGGCTCAGCCGCCGCAGCGCCGGCACCAGCGCCGAGTCGAACGGCTGGCTGCTGGAGAGCACCAAATCGGCCCCCACCAGCTCGCGCGCCTGCTCATTAATGCTGCGCGCCAGGTTGTCGCCAAACGAGTTGATGCCCACCAGCGCCGCAATGCCCAGCGCCACGCCGGCCACAAACAGCAGCAGGCGGCCCCGGCCGCGGCGGCTGTCGCGCCAGGCCATGCGCAGCAGCCAGCCCCAGCCGGCCGCGCCTTCCGCGGTGGGGGCCCTATGCACGGGCTTGGGCGTTAACGGGTTGGTTGCGCACGTCGTCCTGCACGGTGCCGCCGCGCACGCGCAGCGTGCGCTGGGTGCGGGCGGCCAGCTCCAGGTCGTGGGTCACGAGCACGAGCGTGGTGCCGGCCTCGCGGTTCAGCTCAAAGAGCAGGTCCACCACCGTGTCGCTGGTGTCGGGGTCGAGGTTGCCGGTGGGCTCGTCGGCGAAGAGCAGGGCCGGGCGGTTGGCGAAGGCGCGGGCCAGGCTCACGCGCTGCTGCTCGCCGCCCGAGAGCTGGGCCGGGTAATGGTGGGCGCGCTTGCCCAGGCCCACGCGTTCGAGCAGGGCCTGGGCGGTGGCGGCGCTGCCTTTTTCGCCGCGTAGCTCCTGCGGCACCTGCACGTTTTCGAGGGCCGTGAGGGTGGGCAGCAGCTGGAAGTTCTGGAAGATGAAGCCCACGTGCTGGTTGCGCACGGCGGCGCGCTGGTCCTCGCTCAAGGTATCAAGCTGAATGCCGTTAAGCCACACGCTGCCCGAAGTGGCGCGGTCGAGGCCGGCGCACAGGCCCAGCAGGGTGGTTTTGCCCGAGCCCGAGGGCCCCACAATGGCGAACGTGTCGCCGGCCGCTAGCTCAAAACTGACGCCGTGCAGCACCGTGAGCGGTGCGCCCCCAGCGCTGGGGTACGATTTGGTGAGGTTTTCGACTTTAAGAATGCTCATTGCGAACGAATTGCGAATTAGGGGAGGGCCCCGGGGCCCTAATTAGGGTAGACGCGGAAGCGGGGCGGATATTTGATACCAGAACGTCATGCCGAGCGCAGCCGAGGCACTCGCGTGCTGAACCAATCCAATCGATTCGTTCAGCACGCGAGATGCCTCGGCTCGCTCGGCATGACGGCCTACTTGCATCCTGCTCGCACCCACCGCCCTCATAACGCCCGGGGCCCCCGCATCGTTTGAGGACCGGCGCAAACTTTCGCCCAACGCCTCGACTTTCGCTCCAAACCTTGCCCATGAAATTGCCGCTTCCGCTGGTTGCCGCGCTGCTCGCCCTCGGGCTGGGCGCGTGCAACTCCAATGCCCCCGCCGAGAAAACATCCGCTGCCGCCGCCGGGGCCCCCGCCGCCGCGCCCGTGGCCGATACCAAAAAGCGCATCCTGTTCTTCGGCAACAGCCTCACCGCCGGCCTGGGCGTCGACCCCGAAGAGGCCTTCCCGGCCCTCATTGGCCAGAAGCTGGACTCGGCCAAGCTGAACTACGAAACCATCAACGCCGGCCTGAGCGGCGAAACCACCGCCGGCGGCCGCAGCCGCGTGGGCTGGGTCCTGCGCCAGCCGGTATCGGTGTTTGTGCTGGAACTGGGCGGCAACGACGGCCTGCGCGGCATTTCCGTTAGCTCTACCCGCGAGAACCTGCAAGGCATCATCGACACGGTGCGGCGCCGCAGCCCTGGGGCCCAAATCGTGCTGGCCGGCATGCAAATCCCGCCCAACCTGGGCCAGTCGTATACCAACGATTTTAAGAATATCTACCAGGAAATCGCCGACAAGAACAAGGTGGCGCTCATCCCGTTTCTGCTCGTGGGTGTGGGCGGCGACCCCAAGCTCAACCAGAAAGACGGCATCCACCCCACGCCGGCCGGGCACCGCATCGTGGCCCGCACCGTGTGGCACACGCTGCAACCGTTGCTGCGGTAGTTTTGGTGCTTGGGAATCAGCTAAACGGTCATGCTGAGCGGAACGAAGTGAAGTCGAAGCATCTCCTCCGCAGCAGTAACCATTGAATGGTAAGCGGGAGAGATGCTTCGACTACGCTCAGCATGACGTGCTGTTTTGAGTGGTTCCTAATTTAGGAACCACTCTGTTAAACGATGTTTAGGTTTGAATACAAAACGGCCCAACCCCCAAGCACCAAATCCCAAGCACCAAATCCCAAGCACCAAATCCCAAGCACCAAATCCCAAGCACCAAATCCCCGCCATGGCCATCCCCGTCCTCGAAACTGCGCGGCTGCGGCTACGCGGCCACCACCCGGCCGACCTCGCGCCGTTCGTGGCCATGTGGCAGGAGCCCGATTTCTACCGCTACCTCGCCGGCCGGCCGTTGCCCGAGGAAGAGGTGTGGACCAAGATGCTGCGCCACCTCGGCGTGTGGGCCCTGTACGGCTACGGCTACTGGGCCGTGGAGGAAAAAACCACCGGCCACTTCATTGGCAACGTGGGCTTTGGCGAGTGGCAGCGCGCCGTCGAGCCCTCCGTGAAAGGGTGGCCGGAAATGGGCTGGGTGCTGGCCCCGCACACCCACGGCCGCGGCTACGCCACCGAGGCTACCCAGGCCGCCCTGGCCTGGGGCGATGCCCACCTGCCCACCCCGCGCACCGTGTGCCTCATCGACGAGGCCAACGCCCCCTCGCGGGGCTTGGCGGCCAAGCTGGGCTACCAGGAGTTTGCCCGCACCCAGTACCACGGCTGCGATGTGCTGCTGCTGGAGCGGCTGGCCCCGTCGTGAGGCTTACTCAGAGGCTATTCAAATGGAAACTGTCATGCTGAGCTTGCGAAGCATCTTATTAGGACAGAACAGGTCGTTCAGCAGTGATAATGTTCTTCGCAGGCTCAGCATGATATAAACCTATTCAAGAGGCTTATAATCACTAAATCACCCGCAGGCCGTCCACGTCCACCTCGTCGCGCAGCAGTTCCAGGTGGCGGTAGGCGAGGGGGCGGCCGGCGTCGGTGCTGAGGCCGGGCAGGGGGCCCCGGGCCGCGTCCAGGGTAAGCTGGGTAAACCAGTGGGCCCCCAGGCGGATGGCCACCGGCGGGGCCTGCTGCGGGTCGTGCGCGGCCAGGGCGCGGTCAATTTCGGCCAAAACGGTGCTGCTCACGGTGCTGCTCATGGCGGGCCAACGGGCAATAAATGGAAGCGGCAAGGTAGGGCCCCACCCGGCAAAAATCAGCACCCCCCGGGGCCCCAAAGGCCCGCCTGGCCGCACCCGCTACCTTTGCCCCATGACCGCACCCGCTGCCCCCGCCGCCCCCAGCCCCGACCCCGCCGCCCGGCCCATTGGCGTTTTCGACTCCGGCATCGGGGGCCTCACCGTGGCCCGCGCCGTGGCCCAGCGCCTGCCCCACGAACGCCTGGTGTACTTCGGCGACACGGCCCACCTGCCCTACGGCGAGAAAAGCACCGCCGCCATCCAGGCCTATTCTATCAAAATCTGCGACGTGCTGCTGCGTCAGCACTGCAAGCTCATCCTCATCGCCTGCAACTCGGCCTCGGCCGCGGCCTACGAGCTGGTGCGCGAATACGTAGGCTCCAAGGCCCTGGTGGTGGGCATGATCGACCCCGTGGTGGCGCACGTGGGCCGCCACTACGCCGGCCGCCCGGTGGGCCTTATCGGCACCAAGCAAACGGTGGGGTCCAACCTCTACCGCAAGAAAATCGACGAGCTCGACCGCGGCGTGGACCTGCACGCGCTGGCCACCCCGCTGCTCATTCCCATGATCGAAGAGGGCTACTTCGACGGCCGCGTGTCGGCGGCCATCATCCACGATTACCTCGCCCACCCCACCCTGCAAGGCATTGATGCCCTGGTGCTGGCCTGCACCCACTTCCCCCTCATCAAGCCCGAAATAGACGCCTACTACCAGGGCCGGGTGGCCGTGCTCGACCCCTCCGCCGTGGTGGCGCCACCGTGGCCGAGGCCCTGGCGGCCCGCCAGCTGCTGGCCGCGCCGGCCGCCGGGGCCCCACCGGCCCACCACTTCTACGTGTCCGATTTCACCCGCTCGTTCGAGGAAAGTACCCGCATCTTCTTCGGCCAGGAAGTGCAGCTGGAGCACTACCCGCTCTGGGAGTAGGGGGTTGTGTGGGGAAGAGTACATTCGCCCCATGCTCCTGACCATCACCACCACCTACCAGCCGGCCACCGACCTCGGCTACCTGCTCCACAAGAACCCCGCGCGCCTGCAAAGCGTGGAAGTGGCCGGGGGCCAGGCCCACGTATTCTACCCCGAAGCCACGGCCGAGCGCTGCACCGCCGCCCTGCTGCTCGACCTCGACCCCGTGGGCCTCGTGCGCGGCCGGGGCCCCAGCGGCGAGGGTTTCGCCCTGGAGCAGTACGTGAACGACCGGCCCTACGTGGCCTCGTCGTTCCTGAGCGGGGCCCTGAGCAAGGCCTTCGGCACGGCCATGAACGGCACCTGCAAGGACCGACCCGACCTGCCCGCGCAGGCCCTGCCGCTGGCCGTGAGAGTGGCCGTGGTGTCGGCCCCGGGCCCCGATTGGCCGCGCCGCCTCTTCGAGCCGCTGGGTTACGAAGTCGCCATCGAAACCACGCCGCTCGACCCCACCGTGCCCGCCTGGGGCGACAGCCGCTACTACACCCTGCACCTGCGCCACAGCGGCCTGCGCCTGCAAGACGTGCTCACCCACCTCTACGTGCTGCTGCCGGTGCTCGACAACGACAAGCACTACTACATCGGGGAGAACGAGGCCGAGAAGCTGCTGCACCGCGGCGCCGGCTGGCTGCCCCAGCACCCCGAGCGCGGCTTCATCACGCGCCGCTACCTGCGCTACCTGGCCGCCTACGTCAACCCCACGCTGGCGCGGCTGCTGGAAGGCACGGAGGAAGAATTGCCCGAGCCCGCGGCCCCCGACGCCCCCGAAACCGCCCGCCCCCGGCGCGCC
>NZ_MDZA01000079.1 GCF_001816125.1 Hymenobacter coccineus
AAGAGGGCCGCCGGGTGGGCCCCAGCGCAGGGCCTCCACCAGGGCCTGGGCGCGGGCCTGGCCGGCGGCCGTCAGGGGCGGGTCGGCAGGCCGGAGGTGAGTTCCTTTTCGGCGTGGCGCACCAAGTACACGGTGAGGGCGGGCGGCGCGTCGGGCGCGGCGGCCACGCCCAGCCATGCGGTGGCCAGCACCAGCAGGGCCAGCGTAAGGCGTAACGTCCAGGGCTTCATAGCAAGAAAAATTAATGCGTGACGGCGGGTCCAAAGAACGGAAAATTGGGCCCCAACGCCCACATTAAAAAATTTCTTCATCAAATCGACAGCAAATCTTCATCTTTATCTAACCATCACGTTCCGAATGTTGTGTCGCCAACGCGGCTTCCCTCCCACTTCCCCCTCCCCCAGCCATGCACGTTCTGCTTGTCGAAGACGAAAAAAGCCTCCACCAGGAAATGCGGCAGTTCCTGCGGCAAGCCCAGTACCTGGTCGATTCGGCGTTTACCTACTCCGAAGCCTCAGAAAAGCTGTTCGTGAACAGCTACGATTTCGTGCTCCTCGACCTGGGCCTGCCCGACGGCGACGGCCTCGACTTGCTGCGCGAAGCCCGCCCCCGCGAGGGCCAGGAGGCGTCGTTCATCGTCCTCACCGCCCGCGGGGCCCTCGACGACCGCATCCGCGGCCTCGACCTGGGCGCCGACGACTACCTGCCCAAGCCGTTTTCGCTGCTGGAGCTCACCAGCCGGATGCAGGCCATCACGCGCCGCAAGTTTGGGCTGAAGCGCACGGAAATCACCTTTGGCGACGGCTTCAGCCTCGACGCTACGGCGCGCATCGTGCGCCAGGGCGGCCAGGAGGTGCCCCTCACCAAGAAGGAATTCGACCTGCTGCACTACCTGCTGCTGCACCGCGGCCGGGTGCTCACGCGCCTGCAACTCGGCGAGCACCTGTGGGGCAACGTGCTGGAAGACGATTCCGACTCGAACTACATCGACGTGCACATCAAAAACGTGCGCAAAAAGCTCGCCCAGTTCGCCCCCGCCGACTTCCTCGAAACCGTGCGCGGCATCGGCTACCGCGCCTCGGAGGCGGCGTAGGCAGCCGGCTTTCACCAAGAAGAACGTCATGCTGAGCTTGCCGAAGCATCTCTCCCGCTGAGTAACTAATTACTGCTGCGGGAGAGATGCTTCGGCAAGCTCAGCATGACGTTCTTTTGTGTTTCTACCAAAGTTTTATTTTTTCCAATGCGCTTAGAAACCAAGCTGGCCCTGTTCAACGCGCTGTCGAAGCTGCTACTGGTGCTGCTGGGGGTGCTCATCATCACGCCCATTGTGCAGCGGGTGGCGGTGGCCCACACCGACCAGCGCCTGCACGAGAAGAAGCTGGAGGTGCTGGCCCTGGTGCAGCGCGACGGCCTGGCCGCCTTCGTGCGCGCCGAGCGCAGCGAAATTTACGCCGATTACAACCTGCTCAAGCAGGAATACATCAGCATCACGCCGCTGCCGGAGGGCCCCGCGGCCCCCACCGAGCGCGTGTTTGAGGAGCGCCGGCAGGTGGACAACGAAGTGGAAGACTTCCGCATTTTGAGCAGCGTGGTGCCGGCCCAGCGGCCGGGCGGGCGGGCGTTTCGGCTGGAAATCGGCTCGTCGCTGGGCACGCTGGAGCTGCTCACGCACACGCTGCGGCAGTTGGCACTGTGGGTACTGGTGGCCGTGGCGCTGCTCACGGTGCTCTCCGACGTGGCCTTTGCCCACTACCTGCTGGGGCCCCTACGCGAGCTAACGGTGCGCAAGCTGCGCGGCATCCGGCAGCCGTCGGAGTTTTCGTTTGCCCCCATCGCCACCGGCACCACCGATTTCCGGCGGCTTGACGATGGCCTGAACGCGCTGATGCGCCAAATTCAGTCGGCCTTCGAAAAGGAGCGCGAGTTTATGAGCAACGTGAGCCACGAGTTGCTCACGCCGGTGAGCATCTTGCAGTCGCGCTTTGAAAACATGCTGCAAGACCCTACGCTGCCCGAGCAGCACGCCCAGCAGGTGGTGGAGTCGCAGCACACGCTCTACCGCCTGCGCAACACGGTGCGCACGCTGCTGCTCATCGCCAACATCGAGAACGAGCAGTACCTGCGCGACGAGGTGGTGAGCCTCACCCAAACCGCGCGCGACGTGGCCGAGGAGCTCGACGACCGCCGCCAGCAGCGCGACCTTAGCTTGGCCGTGGACCTGGCCCCCGACTTGGTGCTCCCCCGCGCCAACGCCACGCTGCTGCACACGCTGCTGCGCAACCTGCTGGCCAACGCCATCAAGTACAACCACGCGGGCGGCACCATCCGCATTGCGGGGCGGCCCACGCCGGCCGGCGGCTACGCCCTGCGGGTGGAGGACACGGGCCCCGGCATCGCCGCCGAGCACCTACCCCAGTTGTTCGACCGGTTCCGGCGGTTTTCGGCGCCCGGCCCGGGGGCCCCGGAGGGCTACGGCCTGGGCCTGCCCATCGCCCAAACCATTGCCGCCTTCCACGGGGCCACGCTGCGGGCTGAGTCGGTGCTGGGCGAGGGCACCGCCTTCGTAGTCGAGTTTGGGCCAGCGGCGGGCTAGGCCACGGGGGCAGGGGTTCACAGGGGCTTCACCCACCGGGGGCTAGCTTCCTGCCGTGATTGCTGCCCTTGCCCTGCGGGTTCTAAAATACGTGCTTCTTGGTGCGCTGGCGCTGGTGCTGGGCGTGGTGGCGGCGGACCGCTACGGGGCCCAGCACCAGCGCCGCACCGCGCCCGCCGTGCCGGTGGTAGTGCGCAAGTCGGCCTGGGGCCCCGGCCGCACCAAAACCGTGCGGGCAGTGCCGCCGGGGCCCCAGCAACTTTAGTCCGCCGCGTGGGTGCCCGGCGCGGGTGCGGTAATTTTGGCAGGGATTAAAAATGATGAATTAAGAATTAAGATGCTGGTTGCCAGAATTTTAATTCTTAATTCATCATTTTTAATTATATCCAACGATTTCGAAATTGCCCTAGCCCGCGGCCGAACTGCCCAGCTCGGGCGCGGCAATGCCGTAGTCTTCGTTTGCCACGGGTTGGGGCGCGGCGTCGGCCGCGCCGGCTTCGGGCAACGGCAATTGCCACTGGTGGCTGAGGAATTCCAGGCCGCGGTAGGCCGTCAAATCGAACTGGCAGGGCACAATGGACACGTACTGGTGGGCCAGGGCCCACTCGTCGGTGTCGGTGCCGTGGTCGAGGTTCACGAACGAGCCGATGAGCCAGTAGTACGGGCGCCGGTAAGGGTCGTGGCGCTCGTCGAACTCCTCCTGCCACTTGGCGCGGGCCTGGCGGCAGAGGCGCAGGCCGGCAATGGGGCCCGCGGCGTTCTTGGGCAGGTTTACGTTCAGGGCCGTGCCGGGCGGCACGCCGTGGTCCAGGGCGTGCTGGCAAATTTGGGTAATCCAGGGTTCCAGGTGCGAGAAATCGGCATCGTCGCCGTATTCGCATAGCGAAAAGCCGATGGCCGGCAGCCCCTCGATGGCCGCCTCGATGGCCGCCGACATGGTGCCCGAGTACAGCACGTTCACCGACGAATTGGAGCCGTGGTTAATGCCCGACACCACGAGGTCGGGCGTGCGGTCCTTCAGCACGTGGTGCTTGGCGATTTTCACGCAGTCGGCCGGGGTGCCCGAGCACTGGTAGGCGGCCACGTCGGGCCCAAACACGCGGTTTTCGACTAGGCGCAGCGGCTGGCCGATGGTGATGGCGTGGCCCATGCCCGATTGCGGCGCGTCGGGCGCAACCACCACCACTTCGGCCCCCAGGGCCTGCACGATGCGCACCAAGTGCCCAATGCCGGGGGCGGTGATGCCGTCGTCGTTGGAGACGAGGACGAGGGGGCGGGGGCGGGCGGCGGCGAGGGGCGAATCAGACATGAGCTAAGTAACGGTACTGCTAGGGTTACGCGGGGGCCCCGGGCGCGGTTCGGCTTTTTGACGGAATTTGCGGCCATGTTCGCCTTCCTGCTCGCCGCCCTGCTGCCCGTCTTCGCCCCCGCTCCGCCGCCCGCACCCGCCTGGCGCACCCCGTTTGAGCGCGACCCGGCCCGCAACACCACCGCCACCCACGCCGAATGCGTGGCCTACTACCAGCGGCTGGCCGCCGCCTACCCGGCCCAAATCAGTATGCGCGAGGCGGGGCCCACCGACTGCGGCCTGCCGCTGCACGAAGTAGTGATTTCGGCCGATGGCGACACCGACCCGGTGCACCTGCGGGCCCTGCACCGGCCGGTGCTGTTCATCCAGAACGGCATTCACCCGGGCGAGCCCGAGGGCATCGACGCGAGCATGATGCTGGCCCGCGACCTAGTGCAGCAGCCGCGGCTGGGCAAGTTGCTGGCGGGCGTCACGGTCGTCATCGTGCCGATTTACAACGTGGGCGGGGCCCTGAACCGCAACAGCACCACCCGCGCCAACCAGAACGGCCCGGCCAGCTACGGCTTCCGCGGCAACGCCCGCAACTTCGACCTGAACCGCGACTACGTGAAGCAGGATTCGCGCAACGCCCGCTCGTTTGCGGCGCTGTTCCAGAAGTGGCAGCCCGAGGTATTTGTGGAAACCCACACCTCCAACGGGGCCGACTACCAGTACACGATGACGCTCATCCCGACCCAGCCCAGCAAGCTGGCGCCGGCCCTGGGGGCCTATTTACAAAAGGAAATGCTGCCCGCGCTGTATCAGGGCATGGCCCAGAAAAAGTGGCCCCTGACGCCGTACGTGGACTTTGCGGGCGAAACGCCGGAGAGCGGCATGCAGGCGTTTTTGGAGAGCCCGCGCTACTCCACCGGCTACGCGGCCCTGTTCCACACCATCGGCTTCATGCCCGAAACCCACATGCTGAAGGCCTACGGGCCCCGCGTACAAGCCACCTACGACCTGCTGCTGACCATGCTGGCCACCGTGCAGCGCCAGGCCCCTGCCCTGCTGGCCGCCCGCGCCGGGGCCCTGGCCGCGCAGGCCACCCAAACCACCTTCCCCCTGGCCTGGGCCCTGGACGACAAGCCGAGCGAAACCGTGCAGTTCCGCGGCTACGAGGCCGGCCACCGGCCCAGCGACGTGAGTGGCCAGCCGCGCCTGTACTACGACCGCGCCCGGCCCTACACCCGCCCCGTGCCCTACACCAACACGGCCCACTCCACGGCCACCGTGGGGGTCCCCACAGCCTATATTATTCCGCAGGCCTGGGCCGACGTGGTGGACAACCTGCGCCGCAACGGCGTGCAGCTCACGCGCCTGACGCAGGACGTAACCGTGCCCGCCGAAACGTATTACGTCGAAGATTTCCAGACCGCACCCCGCCCCTACGAGGGCCACTACCTGCACAGCAAAGTGCGCCTGCGCACCGCCGGGGGGCCCGTGGCCTGCCGCGCCGGCGACTACGTGGCCCGCGTGGCCCAGCCCGCCGCCCGCTACCTCGTGGAAACCCTGGAGCCCCAGGCCACCGACTCGTTCTTCGCCTGGGGCTTCTTCGACAGTATTTTGCAGCAGAAAGAGCACTACTCCGACTACGTGTTCGAGGACCTGGCCGCCGACCTGCTGCGCCGCGACCCGGCCCTGCGCCAGCAGCTCGACGACGCCAAAAAAGCCGATGCCAAGTTGGCCGCCAGCGGCCCCGCCCAGCTCGAATGGGTGTACCAGCACTCGCCCTACCACGAGCCCACTTACAACCGCTACCCCGTGGCCCGCTGGCTCGGCCAGGGCCCTTTGCCGGTAGAATAACCGCTGAGTGTAGCGCGGACTTTGTAGTCCGCGGCTCTGCACAGTCGCTGAACGATTATCGGTAGAACGAAGTGAGAGCCGCGTACTACAAAGTCGCGCTACAGGCCATTCGGCGACCGTGCGGCCACGCGGACTCGCACAGGCCACGCTACTCCATTTCCAGTCCCTCCCGGTTCCAATTAGCCAGGGCGGCGGCGGCTTCGTAGGTGCTTTGGCAGAAGTCGAGTACGGCGGCGCGGGGGTCGGGGGCGGTGCGGGCGGCTTCGTAGGGCAGCAGGAATTCGCCCATTTCGGCGCTGAACGCGGCCGTGGCGGGGCGCACGGAGGCCCCGGCGAAGCCCGCCGGGGCCGGGTAGGCGTAGCTGTAGAAGGCGGCTTCAGCGCCGTTGCCGCCGGGCCACCAGCCGGCGCTGCTCAGCTCGGCGTTGTAGGAGGCGCGCGTCACCCAATCGGCCAGGTTGGGCACGCCGCCGGGGTGCACGGGCGCGGGCCGGCCCGAGAAGCGCGTGACGGCCAGATCGAAGCTGCCCCAGAAGAAATGCACCGGGCTGCACTTGCCCGCAAAGTGGCCGCGGAACTCCTGGAGCACACCCTCGGCCAGCAGCAGCACGTCCCAGAAACGCTCGGCGGCCACCGCATCGTAGTGGCAGTGGTGGTGGTCGGCGGGGAAGGGCGTGGCGTCGGCCAGCTCCACCGGCACGGGCCAGATTTTCACGTCGATGCCCGCCCCGCGCAGCAGCGCGAGGTAATCGTGGTAGAAAGCGGCCACCGACTGGGGCCCCAGCGCCCGCTCGTGCGCGGCCCCAGCGCTGGTGAAAAGCCGCAGCCGGTGGGCCCGGAAATCGAACAGCACCTCAAACGAGCCGCCCGCGTAGGGCACGGGCCCCGTGCTGAGGCCCCGGGGCGTGACGTAGAACGTGGCCTGCCACCACTGGTTAAGCATGGGGCTGAGCGCCAGGCGCGTTTTGCCCACAATTTGCGTCCAGCGGTGCAGCGTGTCGCGGGTGGGGGCCCAGGCGGCGGCGGGCAGGGCGGGCCAGGCAGGAGCGGCGGTAGCGGGCATGGGGGCAAGTGCTTGGTGCGGGCGGCAAGGTAAGCGCCACCGGCGGGGGCCCCACGCGGCGGCATGAGCGTTTTTATTAACTCAGACAGCTTCTTGTACTCGTCGCGTAGGGTGCGGGGCTTGTCCCCGCCCGTCGTTGAACGGATCCAGTTGCAACGGTGGGCGGGGGCAAGCCCCGCACCCTACCCCGTTTTTGCAAATCATTTCGCGACGAGTATAAGCAACGACATCTTATAGGTTCCAGCCGCGCAGGGCCCTGGGGCAGCGCCGCCCGCGCATTGTGGGCCGGGGCGCGATCTTTAGGGGCCCCAGCCGGCATGGCCCGGGCCTCCAAAAGCTGCTTCACATGGACCTTCAAGCATACTACGATGCCATGCGCGCCACCGCCATCCAACGGCTGACGCAGGGGCAAGCCGCGCTAGACCCGCTGATTGATTCGCCGGACGACGACCGCCGCGGCCTCACGCTACTGGCGCGGCCCCCGGCCCGCATCACCGCCGCCCTCGCCGCTATTATGGATGATTTCCGCCGCACCGAGCCCCACCAGTACTACTACCCGGCCGCCGACGTGCACCTCACCGTGCTGTCCATCATTTCCTGCTACCGCGGGTTCGAATTGCCGATGGTTGACGCCGCGGCGTACCGGGCGACCGTGCGCGAAATTGTGGGGCCCGTGCGGCCGTTCGGCGTCACTCTTTCGGGCCTCACGGCCTCGCCAGGCGGTATTATCGTGCAGGGCACGCCCACCGGCCCCGGCTTGGCCGAGCTGCGCGACCGCACCCGCGCCTACTTCCAACATTCGCCCTTGCAGCAGTCCATCGACCAGCGCTACAGCATCCAAACGGCCCATTCCACCGTCATCCGCTTCCGCGCCAACCTCCTGGATACCAAAACCCTGCTGACCAAAATCGAAAAATACCAGCACCACTTCATCGGCACGTTTGAAGTGGACGAAGTAGAGCTGGTATTCAACGACTGGTACCAGCGGGCGGCAAACACCGTGCTGCTGGAGAAATACACCCTGGCTGGGGCCTAAAAGCCGTACCACCAAGCTGTGCTTGGTCTTGCCCATGCTGCCCTAAGAGCCCCGAATGCAAGACCAAGCACAGCTTGGTGGTACGGCTTTTAGGCCCCGGCTACTAAGCTGCGGGGGCCCCAGCGCTGGTGGCCAACGCCGCCTCGGCGTCGCGCAGGATTTCGTGACCCATTTTGTCGCGCTTGGTGGCCAAGTAGGTGGCGTTGTGGGGGTTGGAGGCGATTTCGATGGGCACGGTTTCGACCACTTCCAGGCCGTAGGCGGACAGGCCGGTGCGCTTCTTGGGGTTGTTGGTGAGCAGGCGCATTTGGCGGATGCCCAAGTCGCGCAGAATGGCGGCGCCCACGCCATAGTCGCGTTCGTCGCCCCGGAAGCCCAGGTCCTCGTTGGCCTGCACCGTATCGCGGCCCTGCTCCTGCAACTTGTAGGCTTTCAGCTTATTGATGAGGCCGATACCGCGACCTTCCTGGTTCATGTACACCACCACGCCGCGGCCCTCGCGCTCAATTTGCTGCATGGCCTGGTGCAGCTGGGGCCCGCAGTCGCAGCGGCACGAGCCGAAAATGTCGCCCGTGATGCACGAGCTGTGCACCCGCGTGAGCATGGGCGCGGGGTCGCTCAGGTCGCCCTTCACCAGGGCCAGGTGCTGGGCCCCGTTGCTGCGCTGGGTGTAGGCGTAAAGGTCGAAATCGCCCCAGGCCGTGGGCATTTTCACCGAAATCTCGCGCTGAATCAGGCTCTCCTGCGCCAGGCGGTACTTGATGAGGTCCTGCACCGAAATCAGCTTCAAATCCCACTGCTTGGCCACTTTTTCGAGGTCGGGCACGCGGGCCATCTCGCCGTCGTCCTTCAGAATCTCGACCAGCACGCCGGCCGGAGCAAAGCCCGCGAGGCGGGCCAGGTCCACGGCGGCTTCGGTGTGGCCGGCGCGGCGCAGTACGCCTTCTTTGCGGGCCTTGAGGGGGAAGATGTGGCCAGGCTTGCCGAGGTCTTCGGGCTTGGTGGTGGAGTCCACGAGGGCCCGGATGGTTTTGCTGCGGTCGGAGGCCGAAATGCCGGTGGTCACGCCGTTGGTCAGCAAATCGACGCTCACGGTGAAGGGCGTGGCGTGCAGGGCCGTGTTGCGGCCCACCATCAACTCGAGGCCCAACTCGTTGCAGCGCTCCTCGGTGAGGGGCGCGCACACCAGGCCGCGGCCGTGGGTGGCCATGAAGTTGATGATTTCAGGCGTGGCGGCCTCGGCGGCGCAGATAAAGTCGCCCTCGTTTTCGCGGTCCTCGTCGTCAACTACAATAACGACTTTGCCGGCGCGCAAGTCCTCAATGGCGGATTCAATGGTATCTAACATAATTAATCGGGCAGTTCGCGGGGAAGAGCCAGGGCCCCGGGGGCAGCTGGCGGGCTAAAAAAGGTGCGCTTAAAAAGGTGGCCCGCCGGGAGCGGCTGGACCAACGGTAACTAACAATTCAGCAGCAATAAGTTCTCCAGGCGCGCCGTGGTGGCGGCCCAGTCGTAGTGCTGCTCCACAAAGGTGCGGCCCCGCGCGCCCAGTTGGTCGGCGGCGTCGGCGTCGGCCAGCAGCTGGGCCACGGCGTCGGCCAGGCCCGCGGCGTCGGCCGCTACCAGCAGGTGCTGGCCGGGCGTGCCCTGTAAGGCGTTGTTGGCCAGGGGCGTGGTCACGCAGGGCAGGCGCATGGCCATGGCTTCGAGCAGTTTGTTTTGCAGGCCCGTGCCCACCCGCATGGGGGCCACAAATACCCGCGCCTGGGCGTAGGCGCTGCGGATGTCGGGCAGCCAGCCGCTCACGGCCACGCCCGGCAGCCGGGCCAGGGCCCGCACCCGGGCCGCGGGCGTGGTACCGGCCACCAGCAGGCGAACCCCCGGGTGGCGGCGCTGCACCAGGGGCAGGATGCTTTCGGCCAGCCAACAGGCGGCGTCCACGTTGGGGTGGTAGCCCATGTTGCCGCAAAACAGCAGCTCGTAGGGTTGGGGGGCCCAGGCTGGGGCTGAAATACATCGAGGGCAATGCCATTGGGCACGAGGTGCACCCGGGCGCGCTCCGGGTGCGCCAGCAGCTGCCGGTCCTGGTCGCTGATGACGGTGTGGTGGCTGAACCAGGCGAAGGCTTCGGCTTCGTAGGCGGCCAGGCGACGGGCCTCCAGCGCCAGCACCGGCCGCTGCCAGGCCGGCGCGGTGGCCGCCCGCCGCGCCATACCGGCCGAAAACACGTCCATGTAATCGAGCGTCATGGGGAGCCGGCCGGCGTAGGCGCGCAGGTACTCGGCCATGCGAATGAGCTGGCAGTAAATGTGGTCGGGCCGAAATTCAGCCACCAACTTATCCACCAGCCGCTGGGCCCCGGCGTTGTAGAAGTAGCCCACCTGCAAGGGCCGGCCGCCGCTGGCCAGGGGCCCCCAGCAGCCCGCGCCCGC
>NZ_MDZA01000080.1 GCF_001816125.1 Hymenobacter coccineus
AGGGGCCCCGGTCACGAATCGAGCCGCACATACACCCCTTCGAGGTAGAAGATGTTGTGAGGCTGGGGGTCATCTTCGCCCTCTTCGTCGGCGGGGTAGTATAGGAGTAGCGGGCCCACCGGTGGCGGCCCGCGCTTTGTCCGTTCTTACTTCCCTCCTATTCTCTCCGTTCGCATGGCCCTTGCCCCCGACATCCAGCAAAAAGTAAACGCCTGGCTCACCCCCGCTTACGACGCCGACACCCAGGCCGCCATCCGCGCCCAGCTCGACGCCGGGCAGGACGACGCCCTCACCGACGCCTTCTACCGCACCCTGGAGTTTGGCACCGGCGGCCTGCGCGGCGTGATGGGCCCCGGCTCGAACCGCATGAACCGCTACACGCTGGGCATGGCCACCCAGGGCCTGTGCAACTACCTGCTCCAGAGCTTCCCCGACCAGGAAGTGAAGGTGGCCATTGCCCACGACTCGCGCAACAACAGCCCCGAGTTTGCGCGCATCGCGGCGGGCATCTTCTCGGCCAACGGCATCACGGTGTACCTCTTCGACAGCCTGCGGCCCACGCCCGAGCTGTCGTTTGCCATCCGCCAGCTGGGCTGCCAGAGCGGCTGCGTCATCACGGCCTCGCACAACCCCAAGGAGTACAACGGCTACAAGGTGTACTGGAACGACGGGGCCCAGGTGGTGTCGCCCCACGACACGAACATCATCGAGGAAGTCAACAAAATCACCGACATCAACGAGGTGAAATTCACCGCCGTCGATACCCTCATCCACCTCATCGGCCACGACGTGGACGACCAGTACCTCACCGAGGTGCAGAAGCTGAGCGTGGACCCCGCCGCCATCAAGCAGCAGCATGATTTGAAGATTGTGTACACGCCGCTGCACGGCTCGGGCATCACGCTGGTGCCGGGGGCCCTGCAACGCTTCGGCTTCGACAATGTGCACGTGGTGCAGGCCCAGGCCACGCCCGACGGCAACTTCCCCACCGTGCAAAGCCCCAACCCGGAGGAGAAATCGGCCATGCAAATGGCCCTGGACCTGGCCCAGGAGCTCGATGCCGACATCGTGCTCGCCACCGACCCCGACGCCGACCGCGTGGGCCTGGGCGTGAAAAACGACAAGGGCGAGTGGGTGCTGCTCAACGGCAACCAGACGGCCGCGCTGCTCACCAACTACCTGCTGGGGGCCCGGCACCGCGCCGGCAAGCTGGCGCCCAACGACTTCATGGTGTACACCATCGTGACGAGCGACATCCTCGGCGACATTGCCCGCCACTACCAGGTGAAGAGCTACAACACGCTCACCGGCTTCAAATACATCGCCGGCCTCATCCGCGACCTAGCGGGCGAGGAGAACTACCTCTGCGGCGGCGAGGAAAGCTACGGCTACCTCATCGGCGACTTTGTGCGCGACAAGGACGCGGTATCGGCCTGCGCGCTGGCCGCCGAAATGGCCGCCGTGGCCAAGGGCCAGGGCCGCACCCTCTACGAGGAGCTGGCCCTGATGTACGCCCAGTTCGGCCTCTACCAGGAAGACCTCATCTCGCTGACCAAGAAGGGCCAGCGCGGCGCCGAAGAAATCCAGGAGATGATGGCCGGCCTGCGCCAGAGCCCCCCCGCCACCATCGCCGGCCAGCCGGTGGTGGAAATCCGTGACTACAAAACCGGTAAAATCCGCGACCTGCGCACCGGCATAGCGACCGAAACCGGCATGGAAAGCTCCAACGTGCTCCAGTTCATCCTGGAGGACGGCAGCAAAATTTCGGCCCGCCCCAGCGGCACCGAGCCCAAAATTAAGTTCTACTTCAGCGTGCGCCACCCCCTCAAGTCGGTGGTGGACTTCGAGCTGGCCCAGCGCCAGGCCAAGGAGAAAATCCAGGCCATCATCGACGACATGCAGCTCAAGTAAGCCCGGGGCCCCACCCCGCCGCCCGGCAATAAATTTTGCGTTTTTGGCCCCAAATCTTCACTGGTTTGGGGTCTTTTTTATGCCCGCTGCGTACCTTGGGTAATATTACATTATTCGTCTATTTTTATTCACTATTGCCTGAACACCTTGCACTTATAACCCAAACATTCCTATGATGACCCGGTATTTCACCTGTTATCTGCACCGGCACGGTGCCACCTATCAGCGGCGCATTCAGTACCTGGCGGGGCTGGGCACGGGCCTGGCCGCGGCGGCCATTTTTTCGCCCTGGGAAGCGTGGCAACCCCTGCTTGCGGCGGGGGCCCTGGTGCCCTACTGCCTCATCCTGCCGCTGCTCGCCAAAACCCGGCAGCTGGCCCTGGACCGGCCCCACGGCCAGTTCCGCTACTTCACCACGTTTTTTGGCCTCACGCAGGGCGCCTGGCAGCCGCTGCCCCGCGTGAGCAAGGTCGTCGTCAAGCCCTTCACCCAGGACGAGCCCGCCGTTATCGCTCCCAGCACCCTGCGCAGCGGCCCGCCCCGGGCCCGCGTGGTGCTGCTCTCGGTGCCCGCGTCGCGCCACGCCATCATCGCCGGCAAGTTCCGCGCCGACCAAGAGTTCGAAGCGCTGCTGTTCGCCAAAGTGGTGGCCATGTACCTGGGCGTCGAGGGCTTCGTGTTCAGGTAAGCCGGTGGGGGAGGGCGACCAAGCCAAAAAGGAATGTTGTCCGTCTCCTACCTCAGGCGGTCCGGGCTGCTCCGAGTGTCGAACACTTGATTGATAACGACCGTCTGCGTATTCTCGTCGATGCGGTAAATAATCTTATATGAGCTGGCTAATACGTACCGGTAATTGAATGATGGCCGGCGTTCAGCCAACAGCAAGTCTTGCTGGCCGAGTCGGGGTTGAGTTTCCAGCCGATTGACTTTATCTATAATCTCATTTAGGATAACAATCCATTTTTTTGGGGCCTGCTGTTCCCAAAAATCAGCCAATTCTGTTAAATCAGCCATTGCTGGCCGGGTCCATACAATGCGCATACTACTGCTTGATCCGGCTGCGGAAATGGGCTACAATTTCCTCGTGCGAAATGGTATCCCCTTGTTGTAAAGCCTGTTCAGAAGCATCCATGCGAGTTAAAAATGCTTCTTCCGTCATCGGCAAAGAGGCATTTTTTTCATCGAAGCCAAGCACTAGCTCGTCAACCATGCGCCGGAGCTGGCCCAACAATTTCTCGTCGTGGATGCTCAGCACCTGTTCGATAATGTGCACCTTCTCAACATCGACATTCATAGCCATCAGGAATTAATTTCAGTCCTAAGGTACCCCGCAAAACGCACCTACACTTTCCGCTCGCGCCGGGTGCCCAGCAGCAATAGTACCAGCAGGAAAAAGGCGGTGATGCCCAGGCTCCACCAGGTAATTTCGGGCACGCCGCGGTAGTAGTGCATGGTGGGCGCGTAGTGGCCCACCAGCGTGAAGCCCGAAAACACCAGCCCCGCCACGCACAGCAGCCCCAGAATGGTGCGGCTCACGAGCTGGTCGGCCTTGCGCAGCAGCGTGCTGTAGCCGCTCAGCTCCACCTTCACGCGCAGCTCGCCCTTGCTGACTTTGCGCACAATCTGGCGCACGTCGGCGGGCAGGGTTTGGAGCAGGGCCAGCAGCTGCGTACCGGTGTACTCGGCCTCGGTGAGGATGTTTTCGGGGGAGTACTGCTCGCGCACGATGCGGGCCCCGTAGGGCTGCACAAACTCGAAGGTGTTGAAGCTGGGGTGCAGCACCTTGCCGATGCCTTCGAGAATTACCAGGGCCCTCAGGATGAGGAATATGGCCCCCGGCACCTGCAATTTATAGTCGTAGATGATGGTTTGGAGGCGGTCGGCGAGGTCGCCCATGCTCATCTCCTTCACGTCGAGCAGCGCGAAGTCTTCGATGAGCAAGCTCAGGTCGCTCTCGAAGGCGCGCATGTCGGGGATTTCCGCCGTGAGGGCCAGGCGGCGGAAGCTGGCAGCCATGCCGCGCGCATCCTGCCGGGCCATGCCGATGAACACGCCCGCAAAGGCGTACTTCTGCTGCTTGGTGAGCTTGCCCACCATGCCGAAGTCGATGAGCACCAAGCGGCCGTCGGGCTGCACCAGCACGTTGCCCGGGTGCGGATCGGCGTGGAACACCCCAAACTCAAAAATCTGGGTCAGGTAGATGTCCATGCCCGTTTCGGCCACCCGGGCCGGGCTGAGGCCCCAGGCTTCGAGCTGGGCCCGGTCCGTAATTTTGCAGCCGTCCACGTACTCAATCACCAGCACCTTGGCCGTGCTCAGCTCGCGGTAGGGCCGCGGAATGTAGAAGTTGGTGTAGTCGGCGTAGAGCTTGCGGAACTGCTCCATGGCGCGGGCTTCGGCGGTGTAGTCCAGCTCCTTGCTCATGCTGCGCTCGAAGGCATCCACCACGTCCTGGGGGTTGGCCAGGCCCTGGTTGCGCAGGAAGCCGCCCGTCAGGCGCACCAGCTCGTGGAGCAGGGCCAGGTCGCCGCGCACCTTGTCCTGCACGCCGGGGCGCTGGATTTTCACCACCACGTCTTCGCCCGTGCGCAGGCGGGCCCGGTGCACCTGCCCGATGCTGGCCGAGCCAATCGGCACGTCGTCGAAGGCGCTGAACACCTCTTCCAAGGGCTGGCCCAGCTCGGCGGCTACTATTTGGCGGGCCACGGCCACGTCGAAGGGCGGCACGTTGCTTTGCAGCTTCTCAAACTCGTCGATGAGGGCCTCGGGCAGCAGGTCGGCGCGGTTGCTCAGGGCCTGGGCCAGCTTGATGAAGGTGGGCCCCAGTTCCTCAATCACCAGGCGGGCCCGCTCCCAGCGCGTGGTGTCGAACACGGTGCGCTCGGCGCGCTGCCAGCTCACGCGGCGGCCGGCGCCCACCAGCCGGCGCAGGGGCGTGGTCGTCACCACGTCCTCGAAGCCGTACTTGAGCAGCACCTCGCCCACTTCCTTGAGGCGCGTGAGGTTGGAAATCGTATTCTTGAACATGGACCGCGGATTTAACGGATTCGGAGCGGATTCAACGGATTTTTTGGGGTTCCGCTCGTTTTCCGGGTTGGGGCGGCAAGCTACGGCGGGTCCCCGGGCCCGGGCTGCCGGCTTTTCGCCGGCTGCCCGGTAATCGCTGGCCGATAATCGTTACCCGGTTGGGGCCCTTGGTTTGCCATACGGTTCAACGATTACCGGGCAGCCGGCGAAGAGCCGGCAGCCCGGGCTAGGGGTCCCCAAGCCAAAAAATCCGTTTGCCCACCGGCAAACGGATTTTTTGGCTTGCTGAGTCGCGCAGTAGGGTGCGGGGCTTGCCCCCGCCCGTCGTTGCACGGAATCGTTGCGTTGGCGCGAACGGCGGGCGGGGGCAAGCCCCGCACCCTACCCCGTCTTCGCATTTCATTGCGCAATGATTATAACCGTGGCGCCTACGCTTCAGCCGAGCCAGCGGTGGGCTTGCGGGCGCGGCGCGGGGCTTGGCGGCCTTGGGGGCCCCAGCTTTCTTGGCGGCGGCACCGGCTTTGGCGGCGGCTGATTTCTGGGCGGTGCCGGCGATGTCGCTTACCTGGTCGGCGGCTTTTTTGGTGGCGCCGGCCACTTTGCTGGCCACGCTGCTGGCAGCTTTGGGGGCCCCAGCTCTCTTGGTGGGCGCTTTTTTGGCGGGGGCCTTGGCTTTGCCTTTGAGGCCCACCGAGTCCTTCATGCGCTCGGCGAGGCCTTTGAACTGCTGCTCCAGCTCGGTACGCTTGGCTTCGCCGCTTTTCAGCAGGTCGTCCACAATTTTCTTGCCCTCCTGCTCGCTGAGCTTGCTCTCCTGCACCAGGGTTTCGATGGTGCTCTGCACTTTCTTGTTGCCCTGGGCCAACCCTTGGGCTAGGTAGCCCACCCCGGCGTTGATGAACTTTTTGAACAGGTCTTCCATAACGAAAAGGAGGTTGAAGTGAAAAAAGGAGAAGTTGAACGACTCGGTGCGCCCGCGGCGGGCGGGGCCCCGTAGCAGTTTACGAATATTCCGGCAAATGGCCGGCCGGGGCCCTATGGCTTACGCCCAAGCTTGTTGTTCCGGTAGCCCCTGATGGCCAGCGGAATCCAGCCCAGCAGCGGGATAAAGTACGCCAGCACGAGCGGGTTGCGCCACAGCATTTTCCAAAACGCGCCCGGCGCGTCGAGCCGCATCTTGAAGCCCCGCTCGCCGTTGGTGACGAAGCGGCGCTCGAACTCGGCAAAGGCCGCGGGCCAGGCGAAGGGCAGGAAGAACGGGAAGAAGCGGCGGTTTTCCTTCATGCGCTGCCACAGCTCGCGCCACTGGTAGGGGTGCTGGCCGTGGGCCGCCACGGCAGCGTCGAGCTCGGCCTGCATGCGGGCGCGCACCTGCTCGCCCAGGGCCTCGTACTCGGGGCGCGTCAGCTCGCCGGGGGCCTTGGCGGTGAGCTCGGTGGGCCGGATGCGGGAGCCCATCACGAAGGTGAGCTTGGCGGGCAGGGCCAAATAAAACGCCCAGGGCTGCACCAGCACCAGCAGCAGCAGCACCGTGAGGGGCAGGAACGGGATGCCAATTTTCTTCACCAGCCGGTCAATCCAGCCGATGGTGTAGGCGTAGGGGTTGAGGTACTCGGCGTTGACGGTGTAGAAGGGGACGATGTCGGTGCCGTGCTCCAGGGCCAGGCGGATCATGCTGGTGGCCAGGCGCTGCAACTCGTACTTACGGTTGAAGCCCTTGCCAATGCCCGGCACGCCCTCGGGGTACACCATCAGGTTGTGGTCCTGGTAGTACATCATGGTTTCGAAGTTGCGCGTGGTAGCGTCCACGCTGCCGCACTTCTTCCAGAAATCGCGCACCAGGTAGGGGTTCATTAGCGTGGTGGCCGAAAGCAGCGGGGCCGAGAGCGGCCGGGGCAGGTCGCGCAGGTGGCCCTGGCGCTGCTGCAAGTGGCGCCACAGGTGCGAGAGCGACACGATGGCGTCCCAGGGGAAGGCCATGCCCGAGTGGTTCGAGGCAAAAATCAGCGGCCGGTCGGGGTTGTTGCGCTGCGGGTAATCGTCGAAGCCCACCAGCTCGGAGCGGAACCACACCCGGTCGAGGAGCTGCAACACGTTTTCGTCCAGCGTTTGGGTAAACTCCTCCTTAAAGTAGTCGCTGTAGATGTGCTGGTTGGCCGCCAGGTCGGGCGGGGGCGGCGCAGAAGCAACAATCGGGCGGGGCATGGGCAGCGGGCGGGCGGGGCCGGGAAGGTACCACGTTTTGGGTTTTGGGGAGCAGGAAGCGGGTTTAGGGAAGGAGGAATTCTACCTCCCACTCCCCGCCCCCGTTTCCCAAAGCCGGGGCCCTAAATGCGGCGCTGGAGGCGCAGGCGGGCCGTGAGCAGCTCGCCGCCGGGGTGGCGCACGATGAGGTGCAGCACCGTGCCGCTGGTGCTGCGCAGCAGGTGGGTGAGCTGGGTGAGGGAGAGCAGCTCGACCGGCAAAATGCCCACCGCCACCAGCTCGTCGCCGTCTTGCAGGCCGGCGGCGGCGGCGGGCGTGCCCGGCACCACGCCCAGCACCTGGTAGCGCCGCAGGGCGGGCCCCACGGCCAGCACGTCGAAGCCGGCCATGTCGTGCTCAAAGGGCTCGCCGAAGGCCAGGCCCCGGCGCAGCCACAGCTGCTGGTGCGGGTAATCAATCACGACCTGGAAGCGCCGCAGCAGCTCGTAGCCCACGCTGCCGTTGCGGAACACGTCGGTGCGGGCGTGCACATCGGCCCCGTTGGGGAATGAGGTGAGCACCGTGGGCAGGCGGTAGCGGCCCAGGTCCACGGTGGCCACGCGGCCCAGCACGCCGCGCACCAGCCCGCTCAGGCCGTGGCCCAGGTCGGCGGGCAGGCCGGGCGCGGGCAGGTGCAAGCGCGGGTCGGAGGTGGTTTCGAGCGACAGTGCGTGGCTGGCCCCGGTGTCGAGCAGCAGCTTCAGGGGCCGGGCGGCCGAGTCGCCCATCTGGCGCACGGGCACCGTGAAGTAGGCCTTACGCCCCTCGATGGCCAGCGGCAGGCCAGTCCAGCGGCGGCTGTGGGGCGGCTGGTACAGCGCCGGCGGCGTGAGCACCAGCCGCTCCTGCCCCCCCCGCCTGCCCCTGAAACGCCGCCACGAAGCTGGCAAACAGCTCCGACCCCAGGATGCCGTGCACCGGCAGCCCCACGTAGCCCGAGAGGTTGAGCGAGTCGCCGTTGAGCACCAGCAGCGGCATGGCCGCGGCCACGGCTTCCTGGCCGTGGCGGCCCAGGCCCACGCGCACCCGGGGTGCCTGGTAGGCCAGCAGGCCGGTGGGCCGCCCCCCGGTCCCCATCACCCGGTAATCCTGCCCGTGGGGCAGTTGCAGCGAATCGGCCACGGTTGGCGAGAGCAGCAGCGACGAGGCCACGCCCGTGTCGAGCAGGAAGTTGTAGGGCCCCGCGCCGTTCAGCCACACTTGCACGATGGGCAGGTTGCGCTGCACTTGCAGCGTCAGGGTCATGTGCCGCTGCCGGGCCTGCGCCAGCCGAAATAGGCCGGCCTCCTGGCCGTAGCCGGGCTGGGCCCCGGCCAGCAGCAGGGCCAGCACCAGCAGCCGGACGCAGGCCCGGCGCAGCACATACAGGCAGATTAGCATTTTCATCAGCCCCCGTAAGGTACGGGTTATAGGACCATTCGCAGGGCCCCGGCAGGCCTTCCCCCCGTGAACACCGGTCGCAATGGCAATCGTTTGCACAAAGGGCCCCACAATTGAATTATTTTGCCACGCAACCGGGCAATACGTTGCCGTTTTAATTCTTAAACGCCGACCAATAAGTACCTGGCTTGGCATCAATGCTGGCGGTGGTCTAAAACGAGGTGGTCCGGCAACTTTTTCAGTCGTCGGACCACTCTTACGATTGTCCGAAGCCGCTGTTTTTTAGTGAGAGTGGCCCGACGAAGCCCTTCGGGCAATTCGCCGGACACCCCGTTTTAGACCATTGCCACAATGCTTGTGCCGCCAGGCAGTGCATGGCCTCGCCCCAGGGCCGCTGGGGTAGTATGGGCCGGGCCAAGCGCCGCTTGTCGGCGCAGGTAAAGGGCCGCTACGGCGTTTCCCAGGGGCCCGCGGGGTCGTAGTGGAGGTGGCCGGTGGCGATGCGCAACGGGGCCCCCACGTTGTTGTGGTAGAGCTGGCCGGTGCCCAGGCCCTGGGCGAAGGTGCCCACCGCAAACTCGCCCGTGAGCTGGGCCACGGCGTTCAGGCCAATGTTCGATTCCAGGGCCGAGGTCATCCACCAGCCCAGGCCGTGGGCTTCGGCCTGGGCCACCCAACGGTGGGTGGCGGCGTGCCCCCCCAGCAGCGTGGGCTTCAGCACGAGGTAGGCGGGGCGCACGGCGGCAAGCAGCGCTGCCTGCTGGGCGGGGGTTTCCAGGCCAATCAGCTCTTCATCCAGGGCCACGGGCACCGGCGAGTGGCGGCACACCTCGGCCAGGGCCCCCCACTGCCCGGTAGCCACGGGCTGCTCGATGGAATGCAAGTCGAACCGGGCCAGCTGCGCCAGCTTGGCCAGCGCCTCTGCGGGCGCAAAGGCCCCGTTGGCATCCACGCGCAGCACGAGCTGATCGGGCCCGGCCACGGCCCGGATTTCGGCCAGGATTTCCAGCTCGGTGGCAAAGTCCAGGCCCCCGATTTTCAGCTTGAGGCAGCGGTAGCCGGCGGCCAGCTTCTCCTCAATCTGCTGGCGCATGAAGGCCGCGTCGCCCATCCACACCAGCCCGTTGATGGGCAGCCCGGCCTGGCCCGCGGCGAAGGCGTTGGCGTACAGCTGCCGCCGGCCGCCGCCGGCCCAGTCCAGGGCCGCCGTTTCGAGGGCAAACACCAGGGACGGCCGCCCGGGGCCCACCAGGGCCGGGGCCCCGGCGGCGTCAAACTCGGCGTAGCCCGCTGCGTTGAACCGGGCGCACAGCGCGGCCACCTCGGCGGCGAAGCCCGGGCCGTGGTCGGGGCTGAGGCCGGCCAGGGGCGCGGCCTCACCCAGGCCAGCCTGGCGGGCGGGGTCGGCGGCGTCGTGCAGGTGCAGGTACCAGGCCGTGTGCACGGCCAGGGCCCCGCGCGAGGTGCGGGCCGGGAAGTTGAAGCGCAGGTCGCGCCGGGAAGCCGAAAGCTGAAGCATGGCGCAAAGATGCGGGGGCCGCCGGCCGCCAGCGCGCCAACGCGCACCGGGCGGCCGCGGCCCCCGCAGGTATCAAATGCTGGCCTCC
>NZ_MDZA01000081.1 GCF_001816125.1 Hymenobacter coccineus
CGCCGTGCCGCTGCGCCTGCCCGCCGCGGTGCACGAAGCCGCGGCGGCCGAGGCGGCGCGGGGGCCCTACCTCGTGCTGTTCCCCGGGGCCAGCGCCCGGCAGAAGCGCTGGCCTACCGCGCACTTTGCGCAGCTGGCGCGGGGCCTGCACCAGCACTTTGGGGCCCGGTACCGGCTCATCATCGCCGGCAGCGCCGCCGACGATGACCACGCCCAGCGCATCGTAAAGGCCGCCGGCCCGGGCGTGCCCTTGGAAAACCGCTGCGGCCAAACCGACCTGCCCGCGCTGGCCGCACTCGTGGCCGGGGCCCGGCTGCTCATCAGCAACGATACCGTGACGGCCCACTTAGCGGCCCAGGCCGGCGTGCCGCTGCTGGTGCTACTCATGGGCGAGAACTACGGCAAGTTCTTCCCATACCCCGCCGCTTTGCTGGGGGCCCCGTGCCGTTGCCTGTTCCCGCCTAGCCAAGAAGCACGCTTTGCCCAAGGCGATTTTAGCACCCCGGCCCGCGACCCGCAAATCGACCAAATCGCGCCCGCCCGGGCGCTGGCCGCTGCCATCGAGCTGCTGCCTTCGGTATAGAAAGCTGGTTGTTAATACCACGAAAAAGGGCCGGCTCGCATTGCTGCGAGCCGGCCCTTTTTCGTGGCGTGGGGCCCCAGGACCCTATTGCTGCTGGCCTTGCAGGTAGGGCTGGAGCACGGCAAATGCCTTTTGGGCCCGCACGGTGTCGCCGGCTTGCATGGCTGAGCGGTACACGTACTGGAGGTTGACGAGGTGCAGGCGCTGGTCGTAGTCGAAGAGGCTGCCGTCGGGGCGGGCGGCGTAGTACGACAGCATCTGGATGGAGCGGCGCGTCATGGTGTCGAGGATTTCGTCGGCGCGCTGCTTCTCGCCGCCCGCGATGAGGGCCGGCACCAGCTGCGGCGAGTAGTAGTCGTAGGGAATGGCCTTGTCGGGCATCACCTGCAAGCAGTAGTCGGCCACTTCCTTAGCCTTGGCCTTGTTGCCGCGCTCCAAGTACGTGTTGGCGAGGCGGGCGAACTTGTCGCGGTAGTTCGACGGGAATTTCAGGTTGTTCTCGTCGTAGAAAATCTTGTCGTTCGTCAGGCCGCGGTAGCTGAAGGTTTTCATCAGCTCGCGGTAGTTCAGGTCGAGGTCCACGTAGCCGTCCTCGCCCTGGGGCGTGTAGTTGGGGTCCTTCAGCGGGAGCAGGCGGTAGGCCAGGCCTTCGAGCTGGAAGTAGGGCTGGAGGTTCATGTAGTCGCTCGGCGTGACGGTGGAGCTGAAGTAGATCGGGCGCTTCCAGTTATTGGTGGCAATCATGTCGAGGATCACCAGATTTTTCTTCTCGATGCCGCGCTTGCCCATGCTCCAGTCCATGCGGTCCACGAGCTGGTTTTCGCGGCCCTTGGGTATGAGGCCCAGCTTCTTAAAGGCCGTCGTATCCACGGGCAAGTAGAAGTTGGGCGTCGGAAACGACATGATGCCGGGGCCGTCTTCCTGGTACTGCACTTGCAGCAGCGGGCTGTTTTGCTGCACCAACTGGATGAACTGCTTCACGTCCACTTCCTTCACGGCCGGGTTCTGGGCGAAGGGCAGGTAGTCGTTGGTGCCCTGCGCGTAGCCCTTCTCGCCCATGCTGATGGGCAGCGGCTGCGAGAGGTACGAGCGGCGCTTCATCTGCTGGATGTACCAGTCGGTGTTCAGGTAGCTGAGCACGGCCACGCGCACGTCGGTACGCACGCCCTCTACCTCCTGGGCGTACCAGAGCGGGAAGGTGTCGTTGTCGCCGTTGGTGAACAGAATGGCGTTCGGGGCGCAGCTGTTGAGCAGGTTCTTGGCCGAATCGACTGAGTTGTAGCGGCCCGAGCGGTCGTGGTCGTCCCAGCCCTGGGCCACCAGAATGCCTGGCGCCACCAGGCCCAGCGCAATGGCCACGGCCGCCCGAGGCCCCTCGCTCTTGATGACCGAGCGCAGCAAATCGGCCAGGCCCAGCACGCCCAGCCCAATCCAGATGGCGAAGGCAAACGTGGCCCCCGCAAACGTATAATCCCGCTCGCGCGGCTCCAGCGGCGGCTGGTTGAGGTACACGATGATGGCCAAGCCGGTGAGCAGGAACAGCAGGCCCACCACCAAGGCATCCTTGCTGTCGCGCCGGCTCTGGAAAAACAGGCCGACGAGGCCCAGAATCAGCGGGATGGCGAAGAAGTTGTTGTGGGCCTTGCTCATGCCGATGCGCTCGGGCAAGCTGCGGACGCTGGGGCTAAAGGGCGTCACCACCCCGGCCTGCTGCACATCGGACTCGCGCCCCACGTAGTTCCACATGAAGTAGCGCCAGAACATGTGGCCCATCTGGTAGCGGAA
Source organism: Hymenobacter coccineus (assembly GCF_001816125.1). Lineage (GTDB taxonomy): Bacteria > Bacteroidota > Bacteroidia > Cytophagales > Hymenobacteraceae > Hymenobacter > Hymenobacter coccineus. The sequence continues at coordinate 2,369 of NZ_MDZA01000081.1, forward strand.
CATAAACGAGAGGTTTTGGCCCATCGTGGGTTTCACACCTTCCTGAATATCAACCCATTTCTTGTACTCCTGGATGTGGTTCGGCTCGGGGCTGTAGAGGCGCGGGAGCAGCATCTTGTCCTCGTCGCGGTAGCCCGCTTCCTGGGGGCGGGGCAGGGCCTCGTCGTAGGTATTGGAGGTGGTGTTGCGCACGTAGCGCGGGGCCCCGGGCTCGTTGTGGTCGGGCTGGGCATTGAACTGGGGCCCGTAGAGCAGGGGCCGCGAGCCGTACTGCTCGCGCTTGAGGTAGCTCACGAAGCTGAGCACGTCCTCGGGGTCGTTCTCGTTGATGGTGGGGTGGTACGACGAGCGGATGGGCACGATGAGGTAGCTTGAATACCCAATCAGGATGAAGGTGAAGCACAGCATGGCCGTGTTCAGGAGCTGGCTCTTGCGCCGGAACGAAACCCGGAACCCGTACACCGTTAGGCCGATGAGGGCCACCACGAAGATGATCAGCCCCGAGTTGAAGGGCAGGCGCACGGTGTTCACGAAGAATACCTCGAAGTAGCCGGCCAGCGTGGGCAGGCCCGGAATGATGCCCACCAGCACAGCGGCCAGCAGCACCAGACACACGGCCATCACCGCCACAATACCCTTCACGTTGGGGTTGGGGTTGCGGCGGTAGTAGTAGATGAGGCCCAGGGCGGGCAGCGTGAGCAAGTTGAGCAAGTGGACCCCGATGCTGAGGCCGATGACGTAGGCAATCAGCACGATCCATTTGTCGGAGTCGGGCTCGGCGGCGTGGCCTTCCCACTTCAGCATCAGCCACACCACGGCCGCCGTGCACAGCGACGACATGGCGTACACTTCGCCCTCCACGGCGTTAAACCAGAACGAATCGGTGAAGGCAAAGGCGAGGGCCCCCACGGCCCCCGCGCCCAGAATGAGCAGCGTGTCGGTGCCGGTGGGTTCCTCGGTGGGCGTGTTCACGGCCGAGCGGCGCAGCACCAGCTTGCTGGCCATGCGGGTAATGCTCCAGAACAAGAATAGCACGGTGAAGGCGCTGCTCAGCCCCGAGAGGGCGTTCACGAGCACGGCCACCTTGGTGGGGTCGCCGAACGAGAACAGCGAGAACAGCCGCCCCAGCAGCAGGAACGTGGGGGCCCCGGGCGGGTGCGGCACCAGCAGCTTGTAAGCGCAGGCAATGAACTCGCCGCAGTCCCAGAACGAGGCCGTGGGCTCGAGCGTGCTGAGGTAGGTGGCGGCGGCGATGGCGAACACGAGCCACCCGACGAGGTTATTTAATCGTTGAAAACGCATAAAAAAAGTTGTGCGGCCCCGGCTCCGTGGGGGCCTGCGGACAAATCAGTAAGGGCCGGGCGCGGCTAGGAAAGCTCAAAAGTAGGCACGGCGGCCGGGCCGCCCGCCTGCTTGGCCCTGAGGTCCCGGTACGCCCATAAACACCGAAAGCAGCCGAGGGCTGCTTTCGGGAAACGAAGAAGTGCGGGCAGTGCCCATTGCGCCCCGGGCTGCCGGCTTTTCGCCGGCTGCCCGATAACCGCTGCGTGTAGCTGGGGGCCCTAAACCGGACAAGCCGCCGCAACGGTTAGCGGGCAGCCGGCGAAAAGCCGGCAGCCCGCCGCAACCCCAGGCCGTCAGTTTTGCAGCACCAGGCGCTTGGTGCTGGCCACCTTGCCGTCCACCACCAGGCTGTAGAAGTATAGGCCGCCGGGCAGGTCGGTCAGGTTCAGGCTCAGGCCGGGGAAGCTGATTTCGGGGCGCAGGGCCACGGAGCGGATTTCCTGGCCGATGACGTTGCTCAGGCGCAGCAAGTAAGCGGGGCCCACGGGCTGGCGCAGCTGCACCGTTACAAAGCCGCGGCTGGGGTTGGGGTATACGCTCAGGCCGAGGGCATCGCCGGGGCCCTGCACTGGGCCCGCCAGCAGCGCGAGCGGCTTGATGGTGCGGGCAACGGCCGGCTGGGCCCCAAGCAGGCCGGCCACAGCCAGCGCCAAAAAAAACGGGGTAAATATTTTCATTCTAAGGAAATTTAGCAAGCAGGAGGGAAGCCAATTACGCCAAAAGGCGCGCTGCGGACGTGCAAGATTGCGGCATCCGGCGGCGCTGTACTAAAATCAAGCACCGTGCCGGGTTGCCTGGGTAGATGCGCAAACCCGCCAAAAGGTTGCCTACACGTGCCGGATTTCCTGCAACCCGAACCGGCGCACCGCCCCGTCAATCTCCACCGCCAGCCGGCCGTCGGCGTCCACCCCCACAATCTGGCCGTGCACCCGCTGGCCGGCCACCTCGTAGGCGTGCGGCTCTTGGTAGCGGTAGAGCACCTGCAAATAATCGCGACGCAGGCCCCCCACCTGACCGGCCCGCAGTTGGAGGTAGCGCCGCTCCAGGCACTCGAGCAGGCGGGCGGCCAGGGCCCCCAGGTCGTAGGCCCGGCCGGTGAGGGCGGCCAGCGACGAGGCCGTGGGCACACCAAAGGCCAGCTGGTTCACGTTCAGCCCGATGCCCACCACGCTGTGTTGAATTTGGGCCCCGCTCAGTGCGTTTTCGATGAGGATGCCGCCCAGCTTCTGGCCGCCGTAGTACAGGTCGTTGGGCCACTTCAAGCGCAGGGCGGGGGAGGGCCCCAGCAGGGCGGTGGCCCAGTCGTGCACCGCCAGGGCCACTGCTTGGCTGAGCAGAAATTGCTGCCCGGCGGCCAGAAACGTGGGCAGCCACACCACCGAAAGGGTCAGGTTTTCGCCGGCGGCGGCCTCCCACTGGTTGCCGCGCTGGCCCCGGCCGGCGGTTTGGTGGCCCGTGGCCACGGTGCAGCCTTCGCTGGCCCGGTTTTCGCCAAGCAGCCGCTGGGCCTCCGCGTTGGTAGATCCGCACGCGGGCAGCCACAGCAGTTGCTGGCCCGTGAACAGGGTTTGGGGACTAATTTCCATCACCTTTGTTGTGTAACTTGCATTGAGGGCCCCGGCGGAACCGGGGCTCAAACCTAATTATACCTTATGAAAAGCACCTTGGTCCGGCAGGATTCGGACACATTGGCAGACGTAGTAGTACGCGGCATGCAGGACAAAAAAGCTTCTGACATCGTTGTGCTCAACTTAAAAGATCTGAAAAACGCCGTGGCGGATTATTTCATCATCTGCTCGGCCAACTCCGACACCCAGATCGATGCCATCGCCCGCTCGATAGAAGAAGAAGTAGAAAAAGTAACCGGCGACTACCCCTGGCAGACCGAAGGCCGCACCAACCGCGAGTGGGTGCTGCTCGATTACGTCGACGTGGTGGTGCACGTGTTCCTGCGCGACCGCCGCAAGTTCTACGCGCTGGAAGAATTGTGGGGCGATGCCCAAATTTCGTACGTCGAAGAGCTAACGGCCTAGCCCGGGCCCACCGCTTTGTTTTTAGGTGTTTTCGGGATGGATTTTGCTGCCGCCGGTGTTACGTAAATACCCTGGGGCCCCAACGAAAGACGCGCCGGCCGGTTAGCCCAAAATAAAACGTAGCTGGCCGCGTCTACCCCAGCGGGCCTTGGGCCCATTTTCGTAAAAATCCGTGCTTTTTAACCTCGTGTCTTATGTCTGATAAAACGCCTAGCGGCAATAACAAGCGGAAAAAACCCGCGCCCAACCCCACGCCCCGGCCCGGGGTGCAACTGTGGGTGCTGGCTGGCTTGCTCGTGTTCATGTTCGGGGTGATGTTCGTGAGCAATATCAACCAGCCCACCAAAATTAACCAGCAGAAATTCGAGCAGATGCTGGCCGACGGCGACGTCGGCAAGATTACCCTCGTTAATGAGAAGGAGGTCGACGTGTCGCTCATGCCCGCCGCCCTGGCCAAAAGCCAGTACGCCACCGAGCTGGTGCGCAAATCGCCGTTCGGGACGAGCAGCGACGCCCACTTTTACTTCCCCATCGTGGATGCCAAGCTGTTCCAGGAAAACCTCGATCAGCTTCAAAAAGAAACCCCCCTGCCCCAGCGCCTCGCCCTCAACATCGAGTCGCGAGAGGGCCTGGGCGACTTCATTGGCAAGTGGGGCCTGCTGGCCCTGCTCGTGGTGGGCTTCCTGTTCATGATGAAGCGCATGGGCGGCGCTGGGGGCCCTGGCGGCCAGATTTTCAGCATCGGCAAGAGCCGTGCGGCCTTGTTTGAGGGCGGCGACAAGGTGAAAATCACGTTCAAAGACGTGGCCGGCTTGGAAGAAGCCAAAGAGGAAGTGCAGGAGATTGTGGAGTTTCTCAAAAACCCTAGCAAGTTCACCGTGCTCGGCGGCAAAATCCCGAAGGGGGCCCTGCTGGTAGGCCCTCCCGGCACCGGCAAAACCCTGCTGGCCAAAGCTGTAGCCGGCGAGGCCGACGTGCCGTTCTTCTCGCTTTCGGGCTCCGACTTCGTGGAGATGTTCGTGGGCGTGGGCGCGGCCCGAGTGCGTGACCTCTTTAAGCAAGCCAAGGCCAAGGCGCCGTGCATCATCTTCATCGATGAGATTGACGCCGTGGGCCGCTCGCGCAGCAAGGGCAACATGCCCGGCGGCAACGACGAGCGCGAGAACACCCTGAACTCGCTGCTGGTAGAAATGGACGGCTTTGGCACCGATTCCGGCGTCATCATCCTGGCCGCCACTAACCGGCCCGATACCTTGGATTCGGCCCTGCTGCGTCCCGGTCGCTTCGACCGCCAAATCAGCATCGACAAGCCTGACATCAACGGCCGCACCCAGATTTTCCAAGTGCACTTGAAGCCGCTGACGCTGGGCCCCGACGTGGACGCCAAGAAGCTGTCGGCCCAGACGCCGGGCTTTGCGGGCGCGGAAATTGCCAACGTCTGCAACGAGGCGGCCCTCATCGCCGCCCGCCGCGACAAGAAGTTCATAACCAACCAGGACTTCACCGACGCCATCGACCGCGTGATTGGGGGCCTGGAGAAGAAGAACAAAATCATTTCGCCCGGCGAAAAGCGCATCGTGGCCTACCACGAAGCCGGCCACGCCATCGTGGGCTGGTTCCTGGAGCACTGCGACCCGTTGGTAAAGGTTAGCATCGTGCCTCGTGGCGTGGCCGCGCTCGGCTACGCGCAGTACCTGCCCCGCGAGCAGTTCTTGTACAACACCGAGCAGTTGATTGATGAGATGTGCATGGCCCTGGGTGGCCGCGCCGCCGAAGAGCTGGTGTTCGGCAAAATTTCGACCGGGGCCCTGAGCGACCTGGAGCGCATCACCAAGATGGCCTACTCCATCGTGACGATGTACGGCATGAACTCGAAGCTCGGCAACGTGTCTTACTACGACTCGAAGGGCCAGAACGAGTACGGCTTCTCGAAGCCTTACTCAGAAGCTACTTCGCAAATGATTGACGAAGAAGTTCGGACCATCATCGACCAGGCTTACACCCGCACCAAGGAGTTGCTCCACGAGCGCCGCCACGAGCTGGAGGTAATCGCCAAGGAGTTGCTGGAGAAGGAAGTGCTGCTACAAGACGACCTGGAACGCCTCGTGGGCAAGCGCCCCTACGGCGGCCAGACCAACTACCAGGCCCACATGGCCGGTACCGACCGCAGCGAAACCGCCAGCGAGCTGATCAACGAGCACGCCGGTGCCACCATCGGCAGCGACTTGCCCGAGCTGCACCTGCCTGGCCTCGAAAACGGCAGTGGCCCCAGCGAAGCCGCCGCGCCCAGCGGCAGTGCCGTAGCCGGCGTTTAGCTAGTCGATTATTTTAATAAAAAAACCCGTCTTCGATTATCGAAGACGGGTTTTTTTATTAAAATAATCGACTAGCGGTTAGCGCGGGGCCCTAAATTAATCGGTGAAGGAGTGAGTGAGACAAATCCAACCGGGGGCTAGGGTTAGCGACACCGGTGGTACTTGGTACGCCGGGTAGAACGAATGCAAGAAGTAAATGGTCATTTAATAGGCAAATAGCTAAGTGGAAATGAATTGAACTAATAGTTGTCGTAAATATAGGTGCTAAATCGATGCCGCGCCACTGTGCAAACCAGCAAAGTGTGGGGCCCCCATGCCGCTAGCCGGCTGGTCCGCTGGCGCGGGGTCCCCTGCGGTGCTGGCCTTATCTTTGCCATCCCATTTTCTCTATTGCATGGTTCCTGACTCTTCTGCCGCCGCGGCGCGCACCGCCGTGCTCGCCCGCATCCGCCAGGGGCTGGCGCAACCCGCGCCGCAGCCCCCCCGCCCCGATTTTGAGGCCCCGGTGCATCCGCCCCTGCCGGCCGACCTGGCCGTGGCCTTCGCCGAAAGCTTCGTGCGCGTAGGCGGCGTGTTCTTCTACTGCACGTCCGAAGCGCACTTCATCGCCCAGCTGGGCACCTACCTGAAGGAGCAGCAAATCGGCCGCCTCTTTGCCTGGGAAGCGGCGTTACAGCGCGTGCTTTATACCGGCCACGTGCCGTTTGTGGCCGACGAAACCGAGTTTATACCCCACGCCGACGCCAGCATTACCACCTGCGAAGCGCTGGTGGCCCGCACCGGTAGCCTGCTGGTGGCCCCGGCCACGGCCAGCGGCCGCCGCCTCAGCGTGTACCCCGACCAGCACCTAGTGCTGGCCCGCACCGGCCAGGTGGTGGCCGAAATCGGCGACGCGCTGCGTGGGCTGCAAGCCCGCTACGGCGCCAACCTGCCCTCGATGACCTCGCTCACCTCGGGCCCCAGCCGCACCGCCGACATTGAAAAGACCCTGGTGCTGGGGGCCCATGGCCCGCGCCGGCTGGTACTATTTCTCCTTGACGACGCGCCTGACGCCGGGGCCCCTGACGCTGCTGCATGAGTTTAGTGTCCCCCGCCTTGCCCCCGCTGGCCCTACCGCCCGGTCGCCGGGTGTACTTCGCTTCTGATTTTCACTTAGGTACGCCCGACGCAGCCATGTCGGCGGTGCGCGAGAAGCGCATCGTGCGCTGGCTGGATATGGCGGCCCGCGACGCGGCGGCCATTTACCTGGTCGGCGACCTGTTCGATTTTTGGTTTGAGTACCGCCACGCCATTCCGCGCGGCTTCATCCGGCTGCAAGGCAAGCTGGCCGAGCTGGCCGATGCGGGCCTGCCGATTTACATCTTCACCGGCAACCACGACTTGTGGATGTTCGACTACTTCACCGAAGAGCTGGGGATTCCCATCCTGCGCGCACCTGTCACGCAGCAGATTGGTAACCAGCTGTTTCACATCGGCCACGGCGATGGCTTGGGGCCCAAAGACCACAGCTACAAGGCCCTGAAAAAGGTGTTTACTTCTGACTTGGCGCAGTGGCTTTTTGCCCGGCTGCACCCCAACCTGGGCATCGGCCTGGCCAGCGGCTGGAGCAAGCGCAGCCGCATCCAAAACACGGCCGCCGACGCTAAGTATTTCGGTGAGGACGAGTGGCTGCTGGTGTACTGCCGCGAGCTGGAGGCCCGCCAGCACCACGACTATTACATCTTCGGCCACCGCCACCTGCCCCTCGATTTGGCCGTGGGCCCCGGCAGCCGCTACGTCAACCTCGGCGAATGGGTCAATTATTGCTCCTACGCCGACTACGATGGCAACGACCTGGTTTTGCGGTACTTTGAGCAACAGTAGCCGGCGCGCCACGCGCCTACTGGGGGCCCTGTTCCTAGCCGTGGGGGCCCTGGGGGCCCGGGCCCAGGCCACCGTGCCCAACGCCGCCTCGGTGGCCCCCGCCGCCGTGGTGGCCCCCGTGGAAGCCCCGCGCCCGGCCGCGCCCCCAGCGCCGGCCGAGGTGCCC
>NZ_MDZA01000082.1 GCF_001816125.1 Hymenobacter coccineus
AGGCCCCCAGGCCCCGGTGGCTGGGCTGCGTCTCTGTATTTTATCCCTGAGCCTACTTGCTCGAGTCGGCTGCCAGGTCGCTGGCGGGGGTGCTCTCGTCGCCACCCTGCACTTGCTTGGCAGCAGCCAGCAGGGCTTCGCCCAGCTTCTCTACACGGGGCTGGGTGTTGCCTTCAGCAAACACAGCAGCCTGGCTCGTGCTCTTGCCGAGGCGCGTGAGCAAGCGGCCGATGGTGTCCTTGTCGTAGGTACCGCTACCGAAGTGAGCCTTCAGCTCCTGCATATCCACAATCAGTTGGTGCAGCTGGGGATTGTTAACAGCCTTGAGATCTTCAATCCAGCGCTGCAGGTGATTGTCGAGGCCGGCGCGGCTGGCTTCTTCTACCAAATCCTGCGACAAAATGTTGACGGCGCCGTCGAGGTGGTTCTGGTGCTGAACTTCGGTCTTTTCCATGGGTACTAAATCGTATGTAAAACGTCTTTCTCCAACGCAGAAATGCTGCCTAGGGTTGGCCGGGGCCCAAAAAGGGGCCCCGCCAGCAACTGGCGGGGCCCCTGCGGGCGGGGCTAATGGGGGCCTTACTCTATCTTGTTCATGCGGTCCTTCACCGATTCCAGCGATACGCGCATGTTCACAATGTCGGTCCGGGCCGACTCCTGCTCTTTCAGGTTAGCATCAATCAGGTTGTTGTACTGCAATAGTTCGGCCGCGTTCTGGACCAACTGCTGCTGGATTTCTTGCTTGCGGGCCTTGTTCTTGTCCACGTCTTTCTTGATGACCTCCACTTTGGCGATGATGGCCGCGTGGTTGTTCTGCGACTGCACCAAGGCCTTCTCGGCCTCCGAAATCTGGGCCACTACGTCTTCGCGGTACATGCCGCGGGCAAAATCCTTAAGAAATTTCTCGGCGGCTTTCCACTGCATCGGGGTAGCTTCGCGGCCCAGGTAGGCGTTGCCCAAGTCGATGCTCCACCACACGGTGGTACCCGTCGGGATGCCGTCGACCTTAGAGATAACGCGCACCGGCGTGGGCGAGACATCGTCAATCACTACGCCGTCGAGCTTGATGATCCCTTTCACGTTCTTTACCTTGCCGGGGTATTTATCGCCGAGGTATTTGAGCCAAGCCGTTTCCACGCGGCGGTTGTCAAGCTGAATGGAAACGCGCTGGCCTTTGCGCGGAATGCCGTCGATGGTGTTGTCGGTTTCGTCCACCGGCGAGCGTTGCGCCAGGGCCCCGAAGGAAACCAGGCACGCAAACAGGAAGAAAAGTAGGCGTTGGGTCATGGAAGTGAATATTAGAAAAAGCTAAAAATATAGGATTGTAAATGCGTAGAGAATACGGGAGTGGTTTGGCATTTCAAATTTATACCTATTCCGCAAGTTCACGTCATAAAGTACCAAAAATTTGGCTTAAAACTGTACTTTTATTAGATAATTCAAATTTACTCGCCTTTCCATCATAAAATTGAGCGTTCGAAAATGAGCCCACTGGGCGGCACCTGTGGCCCGCCCAGTGGTCGAACAAAGCTTGTGAAGGCCCGGTTAAGTGTAACTATGTCCGTAACCGTCTGCCGCGCCGAGCACTTCAATGCCGCCCACCGCCTCCACAACCCCGCCTGGGACGAGGCCCAGAACCAGCGCGTGTTTGGGCCCTGCAACAACCCCAACTACCACGGCCACAACTACAACTTGGTGGTGCGCCTCACCGGCGCCGTGGACCCCGACACGGGCTACGTGTACGACATGAAGCGGCTCAGCAACCTCATCAAGCGCGAGGTACTTGACCGCTACGACCACCGCAACCTCAACTTGGACGTGGAGGAATTCCGCACCCTGAACCCCACGGTCGAGCACATCGCCGTGGCCATCTGGCAGCGCCTGCGCCCGCACCTGGCGGCCAAGCTGGCGTTGTCCGTCACGCTCCACGAGACGGAGCGTAACTTTGCCGAATACCATGGATAACGACTCCGGGGCCCGCCCCGCCCCCGACGCGCACCTGCCCCCCGGCCTGCGCACCCCTTTGCGGCCCGACGCTTTCGACGCGGCGGACGATACCAAGATTGCGGCCATCGCGGGCCATTTCGCGGCCATCATGCAAGAGCTGGGCCTCGACCTGGCCGACGACAGCCTGGCCGGCACGCCGCACCGGGTGGCTAAAATGTACGTGCAGGAGTGGTTCCGGGGCCTCAACCCCGCCCACCGGCCCCACGTGAAGCTGTTTGAGAACCGCTACGGCTACCACCAGCTGCTGGTGGAGCGCGACATTACGCTGTTTTCGTGCTGCGAGCACCACTTCGTGCCCATCGTGGGGAAGGCCCACGTGGCTTACCTGCCAGCCGATAACGTGGTGGGTCTCAGCAAGCTCAACCGCGTGGTACAGCACTACGCCCGCCGCCCGCAAGTGCAGGAGCGCCTCACCCGCCAGATTGCAGAGGAGCTGCAACAAAGCCTGGGCACGCCCGACGTGGCCGTGCTCATCGAGGCCGACCACCTGTGCGTGATGAGCCGCGGCGTGAACGATACCAGCAGCTCAACGCTCACCAGCGAGTACGGCGGCCGCTTTGCCACCGACGCGGCGTTGCGCACCGAGTTTCTGCGGCAGATTGGCAAATGAATGGTTGAATGGCCTTGAGGTTAAATTGTTGGTCGTGCTGAGAGCTTGAGCGTATGTTTTGTCGTAGGTGATTTGTGACTTTATGGTTGCAACAGATTAGACAAACAATTTAACAATCAATTACATAACCATCAGCCAACTATGAAAGTCCTCATCACCGGCGGCACGGGCCTCGTGGGCACCCGCCTCTCCCAACTGCTCACCGAAGCCGGCCACGAAGTAGCCCTGCTCAGCCGCGAGGCCAGCAGTACGGGGCCCTACCAAACGTTCGTGTGGGCCCCCAGCACGGGCACCATCGACCCGGCCGCCGTGCCTTTTGCCGACGTGGTGGTGAACCTGGCCGGGGCCAACGTGGGCGAAGGCCGCTGGACCGAGGAGCGCAAAAAAGAGTTGGGGGCCAGCCGCCTTGACAGCTTGGCGCTGCTGCACCGCGAGTTGGCCAAGCCCGGCCACCGCGTGCAAGCCGTGCTCTCAGCATCGGCCATTGGTCTCTACGGCAACACCGGCGACCGCCTGGCGACTGAGGACACCCCCCCGGCGCACGATTTTTTGGCTGAGCTGGCAGAACAGTGGGAGCAGGCCGCCGCACCCATCGCCGCGCTGGGCATCCGGGTCGTCACGCCGCGCATCGGCGTGGTGCTCAGCACCAAGGGCGGGGCCCTGGTGCCGCTGGCCGCCACCGTGAAGCTGGGCCTGGGGGCCCCACTGGGTACCGGCCAGCAGTACCTGTCCTGGGTGCACCTCGACGACTTGTGCCACCTGTTTATGGCCATGCTGGCCGACGATGCCTGGCAGGGCCCCTACAACGCCGTAGCCCCCTACCCCGCCACCAACGAGGCCTTCACCGAAGTGCTGGCCGAGGTGCTGCACCGCCCGCTACTATTGCCCAAAGTGCCCGGCTTCGCCCTCAAGCTGCTGCTGGGCGAGCAAAGCGAAATGGTGCTGGCCGGCCAGTACGTGAGCGCCGAAAAGGTGATGAAGCAGGGCTTCGAGTTCGATTACCCGGTGCTCCGCGGGGCCCTGAAGGAGCTGTATAGCGCGGGGTAATATCGGGCTGCCGTTTGCGACTGTGCGTTAAATAACACAAACTTAGCTAACAGCGAAAATGACTGTCGCAGAATTTTTGTCCGTTAAAGGAAAGCATTCTGTAGCGATGGAATATTATTGGGTGATACTTAATCGCACCTTTCTAACATTTCTAACTAATGACTCCTTGATTGGCTTGAAAGTGGGTGGTCCTGTTAGCGTTGAGGGTGGACGTGACCCGTTGACTCGGGCAATAACTGGCACAATGGCAGTGAAGGGTGATTTAAATAACCCGTACTCATACATAAAAACCAGCTACGCAGCAAAGTATGAGAATGTAGATTTCAATGCTGAGTCGATGCGTGCAATGGACAATTCAAACTTCGCAATAGCCTATAAAGACATTGCGGGCGTTCATTTCAACCCGAACAAGAAATGGGGTATGGGTCCATATCCTCATGATGGACGAGTCCTCGTAACGCATAAAGACGGCAGTAAACGAGAATTTATTATTCTCGGTACCAAATCCGGCGAATCTGTTTGCAACAGCATTGCTCAATTGGCAAACTGCTGATTACTACCGCACGCTATCCGGTACGCTGCTCCCGCCGTTCATGCGCTCCAGCAGGTTATCGGTGGCGATGGTGTCCACGGCGGCTTCGCGGCGGCGGGGCTCGCTGGGCGAGGTGCAGGTGTACTTTTTGTTGATTTTGACCGTGGGTTCGGGGAAGTGGCCGTAGTCGTAGCCCAGCGACTTATCCTGGTAAATCTTCTCCATGTACTTGCCGTAGATGGGCAGCGCCGTGCGGCCACCCTCGCCCTGCTGCGAGCCCACGAAGTGGATGCTCCGGTCTTCGCCGCCCACCCACACGCCGGTTACGAGGTCTTTGGTGAGGCCCATGTACCAGCCGTCGGAATAGTTGGAGGTGGTGCCGGTTTTGCCGCCGATTTGGTTGTCTTTGTGCCAGAGGTCGTAGTCCCACAGGGCCTGCGAGGTGCCGCCCGGTTCCTCCATGCCGCCGCGCAGCATGTAGGTCATCAGCCAGGCCGTTTCGGGCGAGATGGCGCGGCGCTGCACCGGGTCGAACTGCTGGATGACGTTGCCGTGGCGGTCCTCGATGCGGGTGATGAGGCGGGGCTGCGAGCGGAAGCCCGTGTTCATAAACGTGCTGTAGGCGTCCACCATTTCGTACACGCTCACGTCGCCGGCCGAGCCCAACCCTATGCTCGGCACGGGCAGCAACGGGCTGGTAATACCTACCTTGCGGGCGTACACGGCCACTTTGTCCCAGCCCACCAGCTCGGTAAGCTGGGCCGTGACGGAGTTGACGGAGCGGGCCATGGCGTGGCGCAGGGTCATGTTGATGCCCGTGTACTCGCGGGTCACGTTGTCGGGCTGCCACTCCATGGGCTTGCCGTTTTCGATGTACTTGATGGTCACGCGCTGGTCCCGGATCCGGTCGCAGGGCGAGTAGCCGTTGTCGAGGGCCGTGAGGTACACGAAGGGCTTGAAGGTGGAACCGGCCTGGCGGCGGCCCTGCTTCACGTGGTCGTACTGGAAGAAGCGGTAATCCAGGCCCCCCACCCAGGCCTTAATGGAGCCCGTGTAGGGGTCCATGGTCATCATGCCGGCCTGCAAAAAGTGCTTGTAGTAGGCCAGCGAATCGAGCGACGACATCACCAGCGTGGTGTCGCCGTCGTCGTGCTTCCAGGTGAACACCTTCATCGGGCGCTTTAGGTTCAGGGCCGCCTCAATCTGGGCCTGGTTGCCGTGGTAGCGGTTATTGAGGGTTTTATAAACCTCAGTGCGCTTGATTTGGGTGTTGATAAAGTCGGGGATTTCCTCGCCTTTCTCGTCCACCCAGGGGTTTTGGTCGCGGTTGCGCCAGAAGTTATCGAAGTTGCGCTGCAAGGCTTTCATGCGCTCGTGCAGGGCCACTTCGGCGTGGTCCTGCATCCGCGAGTCGAGGGTGGTGTAGATGCGCAGGCCGTCGCGGTACAGGTCCAGGTCGTGGTCGTCGCACCACTTGGTAACGAGCTGGCCGATGGCCCCGCGGAAGTAGTTGTCGGGCCCGTCGATGTGGCGCTCCACGTGGTAATCCAGGGCCACGGGCTGGGCTTGCAGGGCCCCTACTTCGCTGGCTTTCAGGAGACCTGCCTGGCCCATGCGCTCCAGCACCACGTTGCGGCGGCGGCGGGCGGCTTCGGGGTGGAAGCGCGGGTTGTAGGCCGTGGGGTTGTTGAGCACGCCCACCAGCATGGCTACCTGCACCGCCGAGAGGCTGTCGGGCGAGGTATTGAAGTACGTTTTGGCCGCCACCTTGATGCCGTAGGCGTTCGAGCCGTACTCCACCGTGTTCAGGTACATGCGCAGGATTTCCTGCTTCGTGTAGCGGCGCTCCAGCTCCACGGCCGTCAGCCACTCCTTGGTTTTGCTGATGAGCGTGCTCACGCCGGCGATGTGGCCGAGACCGCCGCGGGTTTCGCCGCGCCGGGTTTTGTACAAGTTTTTGGCCAGCTGCTGGGTGAGGGTCGAGCCGCCGCGCTTTTCGCCGCGCGCCGCCGCCGCCAGGGCCCCCAGCAGGGCTGGCCCGTCGATGCCGGCGTGCTCGTAGAAGCGCACATCCTCCGTTGCCACCAGGGCTTTGATGAGCAACGGGGAAATCTTGCTCAGCGGCACCGGCGAGCGGTTTTCGCGGAAGTATTTGCCCATCAGTACCCCGTCGGAGGTGTACAACTCGGAGGCCTGCTCCACCTTAGGGCTTTCCAGCTCGGCCAGGCTCGGCGACTTTCCAAACAGAAATAAGAAGTTGGTGCTGACCAGGATGGGGTAGGCCAGGAAGAGCACCAGGCTCAGCCCGAACAGCACCCAGGCCCACCGCACCAGGCGGCGCGGCCAGCGGCCGGAAGGGGTGGGCAGGCGCGCCGGCGACGCGGGTGGGATGGGCGGGGAAGGAACGGCCATGCAGGAACGCAGGTGGAAGGCGGGGCTACGGCCCCGCCACGCGGAAGTACAAATATACCGCTGGCGGGGCGGGGGCCCTAGGCAAGGCGCTGGGCCGGGCCCGCGGGGGCTGCCGGCCGGCGGCGGCGCGACCAGCGCCAGGCCAGCTCGGCCAGGGCCAGCAGGCTAAGGGCGATGCCCAGGCAGTGGCTCAGGTGCAGGCGGCGGGCCGGCAGCGGGGCCCCCAGGTCGTGGTAGAGCAGCACCGTCCACAGCTCGTCGGCCAGCGTGAGCACCCAGGTGGCCAGGGCCAGCCCCCGGCTGGCGCGCCCGCCGGCCAGGTACAGGTGCAGCAGGTACAGCCCCAGCCCGGGCAGGGCCGATACCAGCACCAGCGGGGCCTCCAGGGCCAGCGGCAGCACCAGCAGCAGGAAGCTCAGGGTTTCTTTGGCGGCCTGGGCGGTGGCCAGCGCCCGGCCCAGGCGCGAGAGTTTGGGCGGGGCGGGCAGCGCGAGCGGAGGGGGCATAAGCAGCGGCGGGGCGCAACCGGCCCCGGCCCCAAGATAGGCCCCCCGCTGGCTTAATTGCGCCGCAGGGGCATGCGGCCGCTCTGGCAGCGCCAGGCCAGCAGCATCAGCAGGGCCCCCTTGAGCGAGTCGAGCACCAGGTTATCGGGCTTGCCGAACACGACGTAGATGCCCACGCCAATCCCAATCCACCAGGCCCCTAAAAGGTAGCACAGGGCCGCGAAGTGCGGCCGCCGCTGCCACACCCAGGCAAAGGCCAGCACCGCCACCGCCGACACAAACAGCAAGAACCAACCCGTGAGGTAGCCTAAAAAAGCCGTGTCGGGCCCGTATTTCACCCCAAACTTGCCCAGCGTGAAGGCCGGCGCAAAGAAGGCCCCGCCCGTGAGCGCCAGCTCCAGCACAATGGCCACCAACAGCAGCAGCAACAGAAAAAAGCGGGCCATGAGCGGGCAACGGTTAAAGAGGGGCAACTGGGGCCCCTGCTCCGCGGTAGAGCACAAACCAGCCGGCGCGACGAAAATAACCAGATTACGCCAAAAAACAGAACCTTTGCGCGTTAGGCCGCATAACCTAGCGCTTTATGCGTGCATTAGCACCAGGCCGGCCAGCGCCAGGCAGCCCAGCACTTCCAGCATCAGCAGCCCCACAGCCGCGGCCCGGGCCCCCACCTCAAACAACCCACAGCCACCGGGGCCCCGCGTAAGCCGCCGACCAAGCCCACAGCACCTGCGTAACCTGCGGCCCGGCCACCACCAGGGCCCCCAGCAGCAGCGCCGTGTTCACAGATTCGGCGCGGCTAGGATCTGACCACAACTCGCGACCGAGAACCAGGCTAAGCACCGCCAGCGCTGCTACGGCAGCCGTGGCCCACAGCAGCGGCGGCACCACCGGCCACGGCGGCAGCCAGCGCGGCGGGTGAGGAGCAGCGGGTGGTTTCGTGGGGCCCCAGGGGGTTTGGTTGTTTTCCACAGCGGCCTAGCTTTTGGCGGCGCTCACGCGCAGGCCGATGGATTGGCGCAGGCGGGCCAGGTCGTGGGCGGCGTAGTTGGCCAGCCGCCAGTGGAACACAGGGGGCACTCGGCGGCCGCGGCGGTAGTGGCGCAGTAGTCCAGGCCAGCCCTCGGGCGTGAGCACGGCGAAGAGCAGAAACCCCACGCAGGTGAGCGACCAGTCGCCGTTGCCCAGCGTGAAGGCCTTGAGCTTCAGCTCGTCCTCCGGCATCATGTCGTAGCCCAGCAGCACGTGTTTCAGGTCGTGGTCTTCGTAGCGCGGAATCAGTTGCAGGCCGTAGCGGGCCAGCAGGTCGTCCACGCCGCGGCCCAAGGTGCCGGGCGGCAGGCCCTGCAATTCGGCCAGCCGGATGCCCGCCGGCGCCCACCCGTACAGCCGCTGAAAAATAGGGATCAGAAACGAGGTACGGGCGTGCACGATAATCTTGCGAGCCAGCACCTGGTAGGCGTTCAGCTTGGTTGCGCGAACGAACGGCATGATGACGAAGGCGTTGAGTGGATAATTCCTTATTGCTCCGACCACAGCAGCATGGTGCGTACCAGGGCCGCGAGCAGCAGGGCCCCCAGCGCCACCGCGCCCGGTACCACCCCGCGCAGCAGCCGCGCCCGCCGCAGGCCGGGCGTAGCCGCCCGGTCGCGCCACGAGAGCAAAAAGCCAAAAGTGGTCAGGTCACCCAGGCAGGTCACTAGGCACAGCGCCAGGCAGGCGAATTGTTTGATTGTCATGTAAATAATGAGTTAATTGACAGTGTTTTAAAACAGGTAATTAGGGCCCCCGGGCCACTTAGCGCAGGTTTTTTGCAGCTTGCCAGTCGGCGTAGTTCCAGCCCTGCCAGCCGGCGTAGGTGCGCTGGCGCTGGCGCCAGGTGGCCACCGCGGCGTCGAGGCGGCGCTGGGCATCGGTGGGGCTGACGACCACGGCCCCGCTGTAGCTCTCGCTCGTGAGCCGCGGGACTTTGCCCAGCCGGGCGCGGTCGGCCAGCAGTTCGGGCAGGGCGCGGCCGGGCAAGTCGAGCAGGAAGCCTACGTCGACCGTTTGGAAGCGCAGCTGGAGGTTGTAGCGGGCCATCCACACCTCCCAGTTGCCGGCGGCCAGCAGCAGCAGCACCGCGTAGGCGGCCAGCGCGTTGCGGCGCACCAGGGAATACACGGAGCGGCGCTGCCAGATTTTGAGCAGCATAGTACCCAGCCCGAACAGCGTGAGCAGCAGGAAAAAACATACGCCCAAGCGCTTGTAGGCCAGGCCCCGGTTTTGGATGTAGTAGTAGTTGCGCAGGCCCACTGACACGGCCAGCACCGCGTTTTGCAGCACCCAGGCCGTGGCCCCGGCGCGCAGCCACGGCAGCCCGGGGCCGTAGAAGTTCAGGTTGCGGCGGAAAAACCACAGCACCAGCGCCATGGCCAGCAAAATGCTGAAAATGAGCACGTACGTGCCCTCGTGCACGAACTGCGCTAGGTCGAAGCCCGGCGCGGGCACGAAGCCAAACCACAGCCAGTTGATGTCGATGAGGTTTACCGCCAGCAGCAGCGCGTTCACCAGCCCGAGCACGGCTGCGGCCATCAGCCACTCCTTGCGCAGGCCCAGGGCCCCAAACGAGCGCGCCCGGAAATCGGGCCGCCGCACGCCCAGCGACGCCACCCGGTCGCGCTGCCGCCGCACAAATTCGCCCAGCCGCGATTCCTGGTCGGCGAAGTAGTGCACCGGCACGGCCACCAGGGCCCCCGCCGCCAGCACGTAGCCCAGCCCCAGGAACAGCAGGTGGCCCAGCGACAAATCGGGCCAGAGGCGCCCCAGCCACGCGCCCACCGCCGCCAGCGCCCGCCCGCTCAGGTCGGCGTAGCGCGGGTTGGCCACCGCAAACAGCCCATGGAACACTGCCAGCACCACCAGGGGCCCCAGCAGCAGCCGGCCGTAGTACCAACTGCGGCGCGCC